>PBMP01000086.1 GCA_002722705.1 Pseudobdellovibrionaceae bacterium
AACAAAATATGGATCATTCTTCTTAAGTTCATTTTTGAAATGTTCACGACCTAAAATTGATGCTTGAGAATTAATTTCAATTGCTTTTTCTTTCCCACCAAATTGTTTACTGATAGCATCCTCAATAATATTTTGAGGAATCTCAAGCATTTCGGCTAATATTCCTACGTAAATCATATTGGATACTAATTTAGCCAATTTTGGATTTAGTGTACGTGCCATCTGAGTCATTGATGCAGGGTATAGAACTAAATCATCACGTTCAACTGGTGCTTTAACATCAGTATTGTAAATTACAACAGTACCTGGTTTTAATTCAGCCAAATCATCGGCCCAAGTATCTATATTCATTAAAACTTGAATATGTGTTTCATCACCAGGAGCTTGATATCCGTGATCGCTTACACGAATAATATACCATGTCGGCAGACCTGCGATATTTGATGGAAACAAATTTTTTCCAGAAACGTGAGTTCCCATACGGAAAAGACTGTTAAGAAGAATTAAATTAGCGCTCTGAGAGCCAGTACCATTGGCGGTAGCAATATTGATGGTGAAATCGTTTACTATTTTTTCCATTGACGGTGACGTACAAGTGATATTTTACCACTCAATACGGCTGGTTATACAGCTAACGAACCATTCTTAAGGATTGTTACCAAATGCCTATTTTTTCTACTGTAAATAATTCATTCACAAAACCGTACACTATATATAGGAGAATACAAGTCTTACACCCTAGTGGAAAAAGCTAGCTGCAACGAGCAGAGACGTATTTGCGTTACCCCGAATGGACTTTGACTAGGGAGTCGAAGGGTGACAGGGAGAGGTAGTGCAGGGAGCGCTAGCTATTTTCTTTTATTTAAAAATATATGAAAGCAGTCATTCCAGCAGCAGGTTTTGGTACAAGATTTTTACCATTAACTAAAGCTCAGCCAAAGGAGATGTTGCCTGTTGTAAACAAACCTACAATCCAATGGGTTGTAGAAGAAGCGGTAGATGCAGGTATAACTGATATTGCAATAATTACAGGAAAGCACAAACAGGCGATTGAGAATCATTTTAGACCAACAAAAAAATTGGAACAAGCTTTAGAGAAGGCTGGCAAACTTTCAGAACTCGAAGAGATAAGGAAAGTTAATAATTTAGCTAATATAGAATTTATAATTCAAGAAGAACAAAAGGGTCTGGGACATGCAATCCTGTGTGCAGAAGATTTTGTAGGAGATAATCCTTTTGCAGTTTTATTAGGAGATACTATATGCACAGGGAACCCGAATTGTACTAGGGGTTTAGTCAATATGTTCAAAGAAAGAAATTCAAGTGTATTTTCAGTAGAGCATATTAAACCTGAAGAAACCACAAGATATGGTATTGTTTCAGGAAAAGAAGTTGCCGAAGGAGTTATGCTGGTTGAAGATTTGATTGAAAAACCAGAACCTGAAGAGGCACCTTCACTTCTTGGGATACAAGGTAGATATGTTTTCACGCCTGAATTGTTTGAATACCAGAGGAAGGTAAGAAGTGGTGCAGGTGGTGAGGTACAATTGACAGATGCTATGAGATATTTGGCAAAGAATGATAAAATTTTCTCATGGAGATTTGATGGGAAAAGATATGATATAGGAACGATGAAGGATTGGTTTCAATCACATTTGGAATTGTCGATTGAATCTGAATTTTCATCAGTTTTGGAGGGTGTACTGAAAAAATTATGAAATATCTAGTAACAGGGGGTGCAGGTTTTATAGGATCCAATTTATGTCGTAGATTATTATTAGAGGGTAATTCTGTTGTTTGCCTTGATGATTTAAGTACGGGTAAATTTTCAAATATTAGTGAATTGCAGACTGACTCTAGTTTTGAATTTGTTAATCACGACTTGACAAAGCCTTTTTTTCCAGATAGCATAGACGGAATTTTTAATCTAGCCTGCCCAGCTTCTCCGGTACATTATCAATATAATCCAATTAGAACGTTGAAAATGGGTACTTTGGCAATGTATAATGTCTTAGGAATGGCAGCCAAATTTAATGTACCTATACTCCAAGCATCTACTTCAGAAGTTTATGGAGATCCCGAGCAACATCCTCAATCAGAATCATATTGGGGGAACGTTAATCCTATAGGTCCTCGTGCATGTTATGACGAAGGTAAGAGAGTGGCTGAATCTCTGTGCATTGCCTACAAGGAGCATAGTGGAGTTAGCATAAGAATAGCTAGAATATTCAATACTTACGGTCCATTTATGGACGTAAACGATGGGAGGGTAGTTAGTAATTTTTGCGTTCAAGCTCTATCAAAAAAACCATTAACTATTTATGGTAGTGGAGAGCAAACGCGTAGTTTTTGTTATATTGATGATTTAGTGACGGGCCTTATTTTACTAATGAATTCTAAATTAGAGGTGCCAGTAAATTTAGGAAACCCTGATGAATTTACAATGATTGAACTTGCAAATAAGATAATAGAAATTAGCGGAATTAGCTCTGGTTATGTTCTCAATGAACTCCCAGTAGATGATCCACAAAGGCGGTGTCCAAATATAGACCTAGCTAGGTCTAAGCTAGGTTGGAGTCCTAGTGTGCCATTATCTGAGGGTTTAATTCATACGCTGGGGTGGTTCAAGGAGCGCTTAAATGAATAACATTAAAAAGCTACGTACCGGAGTTATAGGAGTAGGGTCTATGGGGAGAAATCATGCAAGAGTATATAGCCAAGAGTCAGACCTTATAGGAGTTTGCGATTTAGACCAAGTATTAGGCAATTCAGTAGCCAATGAATTCCAGACGAATTACTTTAATAAAATAGAAAATCTTCTGAGTAAAGTTGATGCAGTTACTGTAGCAGTTCCTACTGAGTATCATCATGATGTTGCAATAAAGTGTATCGAGAGCGGTGTTCACATTTTACTAGAGAAACCGCTGGCCTCCACAATAGAACAAGCTAAGAATTTAATTAATATGTCAATGGAGCGAGATATTGTTTTAGTGGTAGGTCATATTGAAAGATATAATCCTGTAATTAAATACGTCAAAGAATCGATCAATTCAAATAAATGGGGTAATTTGATAACAATGTCATCAAAGAGGCTCTCGAGTTACCCTTCAAGAATTAGAGATGTTGGTGTTGTGATGGATTTAGCAATTCATGATATAGACATAATGAATTATCTTTCGTCATCTGATTCAATAAATGTTAAATCGCTTTTGGGTTTTCAAAACAATAAAAAATTTGAGGATAATGCTTTAATTTTGATTGAATATTCAAACGGCGTTAAAGGAATTTGCGAAGTAAACTGGTTAACTCCTGTAAAAGTCCGTGATATATCACTAACTTTTGATAACGCTTTTGTTACAATCAATCTTATTGAGCAAATGGCTACCGTTATAAATCATAAAAATTATAATGTTGATGAAAAAAATCTTTTTACAAGCTCGCAAGAATTAAAAAGGGAGGAAATTAGAATAGAAAAAGAAGAACCCTTAAAACTAGAGATATTAGATTTTCTTGATAGCATTAATTCAAAAAGAAAACCTTTTGTTGACGGGAATGACGGTCTTAAGGCTTTAGAAATAGCTAGGAAAGCGTTAAAATGAATATATATCTATTTTTTGCAATGATTTTTAGCTTTATTATGACTTTCATTACTGTTCCTTATGCAATAAAGAAGTTATCTAATTCGGGTAAGACAGTTACAGACGTTTACAAAAAAGGCAATCCAGAAATTCCAACCAATGGCGCAATAGTTGTGTTTTTTACAGTTCTTGTTATTTGTGCTTCCTGGCCATTATTCAACAGAATATTTAACAGACTATCGGGTACAAATGAGTTAATCTTCCTTGATTCCATAGACATGACTATTCTGCTAGTAATTTCTCTTTTTGCTATATTTGGAATCATTGATGATTTGTTGGATTTAAGTTGGTCAAATAAATTATTTATACCTTTGTTATTTAGCTTTCCAGTATTTACTATTTACGATCCAGTATCAATCACAGTACCTTTCTTTGGCGATTTTGATATGTCATCACAAGTTGCATTCGGTTTATTAGTTTCAGATATTTTTAAGGTAATAGTAATTCCAATTTATATAATGGTAGTTCCTAATTTAATAAATATGCATTCGGGTTTTAATGGTCTTCAAACAGGACTATCTTCGATACTGATGGCAACGATTATAATTAAATGTGCTCTAGATAGTGCTTTTGATAATTTATTAGTCCCTTGTGCTTTTCTCGGAGGAATTGTAGCCTTTTGGTATTATAACAAATACCCGGCTAGCATTTTCGAGGGAAATATAGGTTCTTTAAGTATAGGTTCAATTATTGGTGTCACTCTTGTCCTAAAAAATTATCTTTTCTTTGGTTTTTTTATTCTACTGCCTCACATTACTGATTTTTTAATGTTTTTATACTTAAAGTTTAAGAAACGTCCATTTGTTAAATTTGGGAGGGTAGATGATAAAGGCATATTAGTGGTACCTAACCCCATTAAAATGAAGTTTTTGCTACCTTACTACTATAATATGACAGAACCACAAGCAGTTCACAGTCTTTATTTCATTACAATCTTATTTTGTTTAGGAGGTTTAATAATTTTTTAATATGTACAATGACATAATTTTCTCAGTTTTAGCTTTATTTTTACTTTATTTTATTTATTTATTTCGCTCACATTTTTTTCTTTTGCCAGCTTGGTTTTTCCCTCATAAAGGAGGCCGTGTTTTTTTCCACAAGTTGCGAGGCGTAAAAATTAGCAGTGGTGTTGAAATAGGATATATGGTTTCTATTGATAATGTACATCCCGACAAAGTTGTAATTTATGAGGGTGCTACAGTGGTATTAGGTTCAGTTATATTGTCCCATGACAACGCCCATCATAAAACTACAAATTCGAAAAAGAATATTCAAGAAGTTCGGATTGGAGTGAATTCTTTCGTAGGTGCTAATAGCATCATATTGCCAGGAGTAAGAATTGGCGAGGGAGCTATTGTGTCAGCAGGCTCTGTAGTTAATAATAGCGTTCCAGATTATGCAGTTGTTGGAGGAAATCCTGCAGTTATATTATATAAATTAAAATGATTTCAAACATTCCCCAAGACATTTTTGAAGAAGCGGTGTTAATCCGTTTGGTAGAAGAAAAATTTTTGGAATTGTTTTCAAGCGGTGAGCTAAATGGTACAGTTCATACTTGTGTGGGTCAAGAATTCTCAGCTGTGGCTTTTGCAGGTCAACTTAAGGTAGGAGATTCTTTATTTTCTAATCACAGATGCCATGGGCATTATATTTCTTTTACAAAGGACTATTATGGCCTACTAGCAGAATTAATGGGTAAGGCAACTGGTGTTTGCGGAGGGATTGGCAGTAGTCAACATTTATGTAAAGATGGTTTTTATTCAAATGGACCACAAGGGAGTCTCGTGCCTGTGGCTGCAGGAGTAGCTTTGGCAAATAAGCTTCTTAAAAAAGAGAGCATAGCTTTGTGCTTTATTGGCGATGGAACCTTGGGCGAAGGTATAGTTTATGAAACCATGAACATTGCTTCAAAGTGGAATCTACCTTTAGTCATTGTATGTGAGAATAATTTTTATTCTCAATCTACTCCACAGAAGCTTAATCTATCAGGGGAAATCACTAATCGAGCTTCAGCTTTTGGAATTAAAACTTACAAAAGCAATACATGGGATGTTGATGAACTAATGCAATCTTCCAAGAAATCTATAGATTACGCTAGAGATAATTGTAAACCAGTATTCCATTTAGTTGAAACTTACAGACTTAACCCTCATTCTAAGGGAGATGACGATAGAGATATTTCTGAAATAGAGGAGTATTCTAATCGGGATGTACTAAATGTAATCAAATTAGAGGATTCAGATACTTATGGTAGGACTGTGAACAAATATAGTAAATTAATAAATTCTGCAGTTGAAAAGATAAGAAAAGATCCCGAAATGAGTATCCAAGACTATGCTCCTAATCCTTCATCACAAGGTCAAAAAGAGTGGGTAAAACTTGATTCTAATGGTCAGAGGCAAGTTAAACTTTTAAATAAATTTTTTAGAGACATAATGGAGAATGATTCTAGAGTAATATTTATGGGTGAGGATGTCATTTCACCATATGGAGGTGCATTTAAGGTGGCAGAGAATTTATCATTTCAAAATCCAGACAAAGTATTTACAACACCTATTAGTGAAGCTGCAATAGTAGGTGTATCTAACGGTTTAGCCATATCTGGATTCAAGCCATATGTGGAAATTATGTTTGGAGATTTTGTACCTTTAGCAATGGATCAAGTTATTAACAATTCATCTAAATTTTATCACATGTACAATAAACAAATAAGCTGTCCTTTAGTTCTTAGGACTCCGATGGGTGGGAAAAGAGGCTATGGACCTACGCATTCTCAAACGTTAGATAAATTTCTCATAGGCATAGACAATGTTACAACTGTTGCGCTTAATTCATTGTTAAATCCTTCTGAGCTGTACACAAGCATAAATGGTGATAAAAATCCGGTAATAGTTATAGAAAATAAGTTAGATTACGGCAAGTTAGTTGAGGCAAATATTCCCTCATTTTATAGTGCCTTTAAAACTCAAGAACTATATCCTGTAGTTAGATTAAGTCCAGTTGAAATTGAGCCTGAACTTACTATAGTAACTTATGGAGGGATGGTTCAAGATTGTATAGATTCAATAGAGATTATATTTAGTGAACACGAGATTTTACCCGAGATATTAATTATATCAAAGATACATCCATTAGATGTGAGTGAAATCAAGTTTTCAGTTTCGAAGACCGGCAATCTAATCACTGTTGAAGAAGGTTCCTCCGCTGGAGGAATCGGTGGAGAGATTATTGCTTCTTTAACTGAAACTATGGGTTCAAGTTTTAAAGCTAGAAGAGTCTCTGCACTTCCAGTTCCTATTCCGTCAGTCAAGTCTCTAGAAGATTTAACGCTTCCAAGCGTTAACACTATCGTTAAAATATTAGGAGATATGCTTAAATGACTCTATTAGAAGAAATAGTTATACCAAAAGACACTGTTAATGATGAGTTTGTTATAATTACAAGCATATTAGTCAGTGAAGGCGATTCAGTTTCGTCAAATACACCAATTTTAGAATACGAGACTTCTAAGTCAAATATTGAAATAGTTTCTAACAATAAGGGTTATATTTATTTAGATTGTAGCGAAGGTGATGAGATAAAAGTTGGTAAAAAAGTGGCTAGTGTATTTGATGAAATACAAAAGAATTATAAAATTTCTAAACCAGAAGAAGCTTCAAAACCTTCAAAAGCCCTAATTTCTAAATCAGCTTTAAAATTAATTGAATCCAATAAATTGGATTTGTCTCTTTTCGAAGGTAAAAAAACAGTTTCAGAGGAGGATGTATTAAAAATTTTAAATCTTGACGTGGCCAAACCAGACACCAACATAGAATCATTAGAGTTATCGGTCGAGAAGAAGAGAGAAATAGAATACTTAAGCTCAGTACAATCTAGTGGACTAACCAGCACAGTTAATGTGTGCTTATCAACGCATGCGTTGGAAAGCATAATAAGTAGAGATTCCATTTTTTCTAACTCAGTTTTACCTCTTGTAGTTTACGAAATTTCAAGTTTGTTAAATGAATATAGAGAATTCAATTCTTATTTTGATGATAATTTTATAAATTTTTACAAATCAGTTGACATCGGTATTGCACTTGACATTGAGAAAGGTCTTAGGGTAGCTACAATTAAAAAAACTGACTCATATAGTTTCGACGAAATTTGCAATGAGCTTGAGAATTTAGTTAATTTATATTTGGAAGATAATCTTTCAGCAGATAACATTACAAGTCCTACATTCACTATAACCGATCTTTCATTTGAAAATATCAATTCATTTATTCCATTGATTAATAAAAATAATTCAGCTATATTGGGCATCTCGTCAATTGATAAATCAAATGAAGTAATTCTTAGTCTGACATTTGATCATAGGATAAGTTCTGGTAAACAAGCTAGCCGTTTTTTAAATGAATTGAAAAGAAATGTAGAAAGCCATATGTTCAGTAGAAAGAAATTTACCATATCTAGTGAAACTTGCTTGAAATGCAATGTAGATTTTAAAAATTTAGAAGATGATTTTGGTTTTGTCAAAATCTTAACAAAGGAAGGTAATGAAGGATTTTGTTGTAGGAGTTGTTTCAATGGTTGGTAATAGCGATGATGAGAAGATAAGGGGTATTGTGTCAAAATTTTTAGTTTGTAAGCCTGAAGAACTGATTCATACTACTAGAATAGATAGAACTACAATTCAAAGTTCAGTATTAATTCATAGAATGTTTGCAGAATTAGAAAACGAGGGTTTTTCTTTCGAAAATAGGAATGATATAAGTGTATTTGGAGACTTTTTTGATGAGGATAAAAGTTCAAATAATTTACCTAAGGAGGAAATAATTAAAAAAGAGTCTATAGGGATTGATATAATAGATATTGAAAATATGCCAGAAGTTGAGGATTTTCGTTCAGATACTTTTTATAAACAAAATTTCACAGATTATGAGATATCCTATTCATTAAGGCAGAATAACCCGTTGCAAAGCTTTGCTGGTAGATTTGCAGTTAAAGAGGCAATTGTTAAAGCTGATAATAAATTTAAGCATTACAATTTTAATGATATTGAAATAACAAATGATAATCTAGGAAAACCTATTTTTGAAGATTTTAACATTTCTATATCTTATTCAGGTAATAAAGCAGTTGCAGTAGCTTTGAGAAGGTCTTCTTTAACATCTTTAGATTCCTCCCTATATTTAAAAGACGAACTTATTCATTTAAAAAATATAAATAACTTTTTACTTATTTTGATAATTATAATGTTAGTTGGATGCTTTTACTTTTTTTTATAACATAAATGAAATTTTGGATCGATATAAAAAATTCCCATGAACCTCTATTCTTTAAATCTGTAAATTCAAATTTTCCAGATTTTCAATACTATTTCACTTGCCGAGATTTTGCAGAGATAACTGATTTATTAGAAAATTATAAAATTAATTTTAAAATTATAGGGAGTAGGCCTGAGGGAAGTTTACTTAAAAGGAGACTTGGATTCTTAGATAGGACATTAAAACTTTTAGTAAATGTTCCAGATTTTGATGTTTCACTTAATCATTGGTCTATTTGGTCTATTTTTATATCTTGGCTAAAATCAAAACCTAGCATTGTCTTTAATGATAATGACATAAATCCGATAAATTTTTCTTCTATATTTACAGGCATGATAACATATTTGCTTACTCCAAAGTTTATTTCAGAGGATTATTATGTAAAACAAGGGTTAGATCCAACTAGGATTTTCCAGTACGATGGATTTAAGGAAAACATATACATTGCAGACTATGTTCCAGATTCAGATTTTAATTCGCAAATACCATTTGACGATTATGTAACGATAAGGGCTGAAAATACACAAGCCCTTTATTACGGAAATAACATAAAAACGATTGTTCCAGAATTGATTACTAAATTTAATACTGAAGGTATTGGCGTTGTTTTCCTGCCAAGATATGCGTCAGATAAAGAATTGGCAAACAATCAAAACGGTGTGTTTATACCTAAAAAAGGATTGAATGGACTAGACTTATGTTACCATTCTCGAGCAGTTTTAACAGGTGCAGGAACCTTTTCTAGAGAAGCTGCCATTATAGGTTCATGTGCAGTTTCTTTTTTTGGTGGACAGAAATTACTATCAGTCGATAAAGAAATGATTAAGAGGAAATGGGTTTTTCATTCGAGAAGCCCAGATAGTATCATCGATCATGTTAAAAATCATCAAAAAAAAGAGTTTGATAATACTAAAAGTAAATTGGTTAAATCACAAATAAAAAAAATAATGTCTAAAATAATGGAAATAGAATTCAAAAATAAATAATATGCATTTTGATTCAAATTTGGAAAAAATAGTAAACGATACTATTTTCAACATCAAATCTAAGAGTTACAAAGGTTATGATCCTTACGATGCCCTTACCTCTCCCTATGTTTACAAATATAAAAAATCAAATAATTTTTCTCTTTTCATGACTGTTTTTTTCCGTTTTTCACCTATAGACATGCGCAGAGCTCTTAAAACTCCTGAAGCAGTTAATCCAAAGGCTTTAGGCCTTATACTTTCATCATATGTTAAGCTTATTAACTTAGGATTTGATTTAAAAATAAGAGAACTAGATACTCTAGTGGCATTGTTAATTAAGTATAGAAGTAAGAATTATAGCGACATTTCATGGGGTTATCCCTTTCCTTGGAAAAATAGATGGAGGCTAGTTGAGAAATTTGAGCCTAGCATAGTATCAACTTCATTTGCTGCGAATTCGTTACTAGACTACTATTCTTTAACTAATAACAATTTTTTACTAGAAATGTCCGAAAAAGCCTGTAATTTTATAATTAAAAACTTAAAGCCTAAAAAATTTGATACAGGGCTTTGTTTTGAATATATGCCTGGAGATAAAACGGTTGTACTGAATGCTAGCGCTCTCGGTGCAAGTCTCTTAGCAAGGGTCTCTGAGTTTACTGAGAACAGGCTTTTTAGGGATAAAGCTCAAGCTGCATTCAATTTCATTCTATCTAGGCAATTAGATAACGGGCGTTGGGAATATTCTTATGATTATGTAACAGATCAGCCAAGAAGTCAAACAGATTGGCACCAAGGTTTCATTTTAGATAGTTTGATGAATTACATTAAAATATCAGAAGGCAAAAATATTATTGATCAAATAAAGCTCGGAGCTAGTTTCTATGAAAAGCAGTTCCGTCCAGATGGGTCTAGTTTTTGGAGACATAATCAAATGGATTATCCAATAAATATTCATAATCAGGCTCAGGGAATCATTACTTTTTCTCGATTGAGCCATTATTTTCCAGAATATCTAGAGTTAGCTGAAAGAATATTAGAATGGACTCTCGATAATTTGTATTCTAATGAGGGTACATTCTATTATCAAAAGGGTAGATTTTTAAAGAATAAAATTATTTATATTAGATGGTCACAAGCATGGATGCTACTTGCTATGGCAACTTACTTGGAGGCTTGCAAGGATAATAATGAAACAATTAGTTAAGAATAATAAAAGCGGAGAAGTTTTCATAGATGATGTGCCTATTCCAACAGTAAATGCAGGAGAGGTTTTAGTAAAGAATCATTTTTCAGCAATCAGTTTAGGAACGGAAAAATCAACTATAAGCATTGCAAAGTCTTCTTTGATTCAAAAGGCAATGAAAAGACCTAAAGATTTTAAAAAAGTTTTAAACCTCATGGACAAAGAGGGTATCTTTCCGGCTTTTAATAAGGCTACCAATAAACTACAAATTCCTACACCAATAGGTTATAGTTCAGCAGGCGAAATAATTGAATTAGGACCTGGAGTTAGAGATTTTAAGATAGGTGACAAAGTTTCATGTTCTGGAATGGGACATGCAGAATTTGTTAAAGTCCCTATTAATCTTTGTGCAATAGTACCTGAGAAAGTATCTCTTGATCATGCAGCGTTTGCCACTATAGGTTCTATCGCTCTTCAGGGAATTAGACAATCACACTTGCAAATAGGAGAGAGCATAGTAGTCATTGGTCTTGGCTTGATAGGCCAAATAGCTATGCAAATCATAGAGGCATCGGGTTGTACTGCAGTGGGAATTGACATTGACAGAAAACTAGTTAATGAATTAGAAAACAGAGGTTATGTTTGCTTGGATAGAAATGATCCTAAAGTTAATGAAAGATTGTTAGAATTGACCAATGGTCAAGGAATAGATAGAACAATAATTGCAGCCTCAGCTCCTAATAATGACCCCATAATCTTTTCATCAGAAATACTTAGAGATAGAGGCACAATTACAGTTTTAGGAGATGTAAAAATGGATTTGCCTCGTAGCCTATTTTACAGAAAAGAACTATCGCTTAATTTAGCCCGTTCTTATGGACCTGGAAGGTATGACTACAAATATGAGTATGAAGGCCATGATTACCCAATAGGTTATGTGCGTTGGACTGAAAATCGAAATATTAATGCAGTTTTAGAATTAATGAGAAAAGGCCATATTAGAATGGATGAGATAATCAACGAAAACATCCAGTTCGATAATGCACCTCACTTTTATGAGCAAATTTTATCAGGTAAAATTCAAGGGTCTGGCTTTGTTTTTCAATATGATAAAGATGCAGATAATACTAAAACATTAAGGTTGAAGAGAAAATTACGAGCAATCCCTTCATCGATAAATTTAGGCTTAATAGGAGGAGGTAGTTACGCCCAAAATTACATTTTACCCTTACTAAGTGAAGTTAAGGGCCTCAATTTGGTTAATATTTGTACAAACAAGGGAGATGTATCTAAGCATTTAGCTAAAAAATATAATTTTGCGAGCTGTACTACAGATTATCAAGAAATAATCTCTAACAACGATATTAATTGTGTTTTTATTTTAACTAGACATAACACGCACTCTGGGATTGTCTCTAAATGCTTAAATAAAGATAAGCATGTTTACGTTGAAAAACCATTAGCATTATCTTCCAAGGAACTATTTTCTATAAAAGAGGCTTATGATAAAAGCAAAGGTAGTTTAATGGTTGGTTTCAATAGGCGTTTTTCAAATTTAGTTAATAAATTGAAAGTTTCAGTTGATAAGCGTTCAGGTCCAATTTCAATAAATTATCAAGTTGCACCAGGTCACTTACCTTCAAATCATTGGTCACAAGATTTAGAAATAGGGGGCGGAAGAATAATAGGAGAGGTTTGTCATTTTATTGACTTATCCAATTATCTTGTAAACTCTGAAGTAGTTGACATTAAACATACATTTATGAAGAATCAGGATTCAACATTAAGATATAGTGATAATTTAGCATTAATAATAAGCTATTCAGATGGCTCTATTTCACAAATATCATATCTGCCAAATACAGATAGGGGCTTACCTAAGGAACGAATTGAACTCGTTTCCTCTTCAGGGACTTATCAATTGGATAACTTTAAGACTTTGAGAATTTTTAAGAATGGTAGATTAAATACCATTAGTGAGAGAAATACAGACAAAGGACAAAAAAATATGATAAGAGAATATTTTTTGTCTTTAATAAAATCTCAAAGCCCAATTCCATTCAATCAAATATTTGATGTCACAAACATTACGCATCAGCTAAAATGATTAACACACAACTCCATTACTCCTCATTCATTGAGCAACTTTACAAAAATTCAGGGCACGAAATTCAAAGTTTTCTTTTATCAATTTACGGCTTTAAAAAGAAGTTAGATTTTTACTCGTTAAACAATCAAACAGCACTTCGTATATTACAGAGAAATTACCTTCATTCTAAAGATTTGAAAGACAAATTTCATTTTTTATTTCTAAGGAAATTATTAAATCATGTTTACAAGACAGTCCCATATTACAAAGAGCTATTCGTAAATGCTAATATATTCCCTAGCGACATAAAGTCATTAGAAGATTTGAACAAAATTCCTATTTTAACTAAAGAGCAAGTTAGGAAAAAAGGAACCATACTAAAGTCAAGTAAGTTTCAAACATTTAGTCCAAAAAATTATTTTACCGGAGGTACAACAGGTAAGCCTTTGTCTTTCACTATAGATAATCGTAACTTAATTTTACGTTCAGCTGAAAAATATAGACACTGGCTACGCAATGGTTATAATTTTGGTGATAAAATGGTAGTTCTGAGAGGTATGGTTATCGATTATAATCATTATTCCAAAAAACCTTGGAGATTTGATTATTTTCAAAATACACTTTATCTTTCATCCTACCATATGAACTCAGAAAATTTGGATAGTTATATTGAACTTCTAAGCGAATTTAAACCCGATTTTTTACAGGCCTACCCTTCGACAATATTCATTCTAGCTAGATATATGAATGAAAAAAAAATTAAGTTATCAATCAAAACGATATTTACAGGTTCAGAAACATTATACGCGCATTACAGATATGAAATAGAAAAAGCATTTTCTTGTAAAGTTGTTGATCATTATGGGCATGGTGAGCCTGGAACTTGGGCCTCAGGTCAATGTCAATGTGGCAATTATATTTTATCAGAAGATCTTTCAATATTTGAAGTAGTTGATAAATCAGGTAATGAAATAAGATCGGGTAAAGGTTATTTGATTGAAACCTCATTACATAATTATTCTATGCCTTTCATTAGGTATAAAACAGGAGATGTCGTAGAAATAACTGAAAGTAAATGTCAATGCGGAATTCAATTTAAGAAAGTGGATAAAATAATTGGCAGAGAAGGCGATAATCTTAAAATCAATGATAAAGAGGTTAGCGGCTCTATGCTTCTAAATCAAGTTCTTAAAAAAAACAAAGGAATAATTGAAATGCAAATTAAACAAGTTAAAGATGACGAACTATTTCTCAGTATTGTCCCATCCAACGACTATGATTCTTCAGTTGGTAAAAGATTAAAGGAACAAATTAGAAAGCGTATTGGTCAATCTATAAATATAGAAATTACAGAAGTCCAAGAGATTCCAACATCACCTTCCGGGAAAAAGAAATATATATTAAATCAGATAAAATGAAAAGTGATACAATAAAGGAGATATGCATTGTCGGTGGAGCTGGATTTTTAGGTAAACATCTTTTACAAACCTATCAAGAAGAAAGCGTAACAGTTATAGACATAATAGATGAAAGTGAAATAGAAACATGGATTTTAAAATCTTGTAATTATTTTAATTACGATTTATCAGGATTTGATATACTAAAGGAAAAAAGCTTTGATATCATCATATTTTCAGCAGGTAATGCGTCGGTTTCAAATTCATTAAAAAATCCGATATTCGATTTAAACACAAATACTAGTTTATTACTTGAATTATTAGAGATAATAAAGATTAATCCTACCAAAGTGGTTTTCTTCTCTTCAGCAGCTTGTTTAGGAGACTCTCATCATGAAATCAATGGACCGTTATCTCCTTATGGCGTCTCTAAATTAGCTTCCGAAGAATATCTTAGAGTTTACAATAGGTTATATTCAATCCCAGTCATAATTTGTCGTATTTTTTCAATTTTTGGTGAATACAATACAAAGCAAATGATTTATGACACAGTTAAAAGATTTGAAAAAAATAAAGATGAAATAATTATTTACAATCCACAGTCTGTTAGAGATTTTATATATGTTAAAGAGGTTGCTGAAATTATTAGGTATCTCATTCATAATGCAGAGTTTAATTGTGAAGTTTATGATGTAGGCACAGGAAATTCAATAAGTGTGGAGGAAATGACAAAGAAAATAATGAAATTAATGAATGTAGATGGCCAAGTTAAATATGAAATTATTGAAAACGCCGGAGATCCAATCAAACAAGTATCTAATATCAGTTCTCTAATTTCTTTAGGCTATGAATTCAAATTTTCTACGGACAAAGGTATACAAAGAACCTTGGATTGGATAATTAGGACTTAAATGTCTAAAACTGCACTAATTACAGGAATTACTGGGCAAGATGGAGCCTATTTGGCAGATTTTTTATTGAGAAAAGGCTACCACGTTTACGGTACATTTAGACGAATAAGCAGTCCTAATTTTAGTAGGCTAGATTTCTTAAACATCACAGATAGGGTAGAATTAATTCCTTTTGATTTACTTGATCAGAGTTCTATATTGTATGTTCTTGAATATACTAAACCTGATGAGCTATATAATTTAGCAGCTCAAAGTTTTGTGGGTGCTTCTTTTGAGCAACCGATTGCAACTGGAGAAGTTACAGGTCTGGGACTTACAAGAGTTCTCGATACCTTAAGAATGCAGTCTCCTCACACACGTTTCTACCAAGCATCATCTAGTGAAATGTTTGGTGGAAGTAACAAACCTCTAAATGAAAATTCTTCATTCAAACCAAGAAGCCCCTATGCGGCAGCAAAATTGTATGCCCATTGGGTTACTACAAATTATAGAGAAGCTTATGACTTATACGCATGTTCAGGTATTCTTTTTAATCATGAATCTCCTCTACGGGGGATTGAATTTGTTACTAGAAAAATCACATATCATGCAAATATGATTAAGATGGGCTTAACTGAGAAAATTAGTCTAGGAAATATAGAGGCTAAAAGAGACTGGGGCTTTGCAGGTGATTATGTGGAAGCAATGTGGTTAATGCTGCAGCAAGATAGGCCAGAGGAATACGTGATTGCAACTGGAAAAACACATACAGTTAAAGATTTTGCAGAAAAAACATTTGAGAAATTAGGCTTAAATTTGGAAGATCATTTAGAAATTGACAAAAAACTTTTCAGGCCTACTGAGGTCGATGTATTGATTGGCGATCCAAGCAAAGCTATCAAGAAATTAGGTTGGAATCCGAATAAAACTTCTTTTGATGATTTGATAAATATAATGGTCCAATCGGACCGAGAATTACTTTCCAACTCAAGTAAAGATAGTTTAAGCACAGATAGAATCAAAGAAATACCACACTTTAAAGAATAATTTTGAAAAAAATCCTTATAATTGGTCCGAAATCTATTGAAGGAGGAATGTCTAGATATGTAGTAGATTTACTAAGTAAAAATAGCGGTAATGATAAATTTGAAATGGTTTTATTTGATACCTCTCATGCTATCAAGAATACATTTAAAAATATAAAAACCTCCTACAATTCAATTTTTAATTCAGGAATAAAAAGAGCTATTCAAGGTCTTTTTTTATCAATTAGAAACATAACAAAATACCCTTTTTTCTTAAAAAGAACTAATCCAGATGTAATTCACATATGTGGCGTAAGTTTTTATCCATTTTGGGAAAGAACAATATATGCCTTTTTTTC
The DNA here is from genome assembly GCA_002722705.1 of Pseudobdellovibrionaceae bacterium. Taxonomy (GTDB): domain Bacteria; phylum Bdellovibrionota; class UBA1018; order UBA1018; family UBA6935; genus UBA6935. The sequence continues at coordinate 16,862 of PBMP01000086.1, forward strand.
ATTGCTTGCAGGGAAAAAAATATTTTTGCATTATTTAGGTTCATTTGATCAATTTTATTATTCCTCCAATAAATTTGGCAAATATTTCATTCGTTTGTCCTTATCCATGGCGGATAAAATTGGAGTATTGTCACAGCGGACTTTTTTGGATATGAGTCATTTTATAGACAAAGACCATCTAGAAATGATTCCTAGTAGTGTTGAAGTTACAAATATTCCTGAAAGAAGTAGTCGTCGTTCTAATGATTTAAAGTTATTATTTGTTGGCGGATCTGACCCCTTCAGAAAAGGAGCTAAAGAAATCTTAGAGGTTTTGCCTGCTGTGGCTAAAAAGCATAGTAGCATTAAGTTCATATTCAGTGGTAGTGAGATTTTAAAGAATCTTATTTCTACGTTAGAAATTAGCCTTCAGCAAAAAAATACTAAATTCATAGGTTTCTTTGATGAAAAAGACAAATGGAACATTTATCAATCAGCAGATATATTGTTACTTCCATCTCACAATGAAGGTTTACCATATGTAATAATTGAAGCTCTTGCCAGTGGTTTACCAATTATTTCTTCTACAGTAGGAGGAATATCTGAAGTAGTCGAAGATGGTAAAAATGGATTCATTATTGAACCTGGAGATAAGTCTGCTCTAAAATCTAAAATTTTAGAATTGGCTAATAGTCCAGATACCAGACTTTTATTTTCTAAAGCAAACTGGAAGAAAGCTCGTGAGCAATATTCACTTGAAGAAAATATAGAAAGAATTAATAACATATATACAGCATTATAGAGATATAACATGGAAGTTCGAAAATCTAAGCTAAAACAATTTATTAAATTAAATAATTCATTTGAGCGTTTTGTCCATAAAATTGCAAATAGCTTTAACTTGACCGAATCAAAGTCTCCTGGCAATTCTATTAGAAGTAAGACTCATAAAAACAAGAACCTAAGATATACTAAAAATAAACTAGAATTGGTTAACATAGGTTTGTTCAGTCACGATATTATGCGTAATCAAGAGTATCTTTTACTTAAAAAGAATCTGGATGTTTTTGAGAGACCAATTTTAGATTTAGGCTGCGGAGATGGCCAATTTGCAACTTTATTATTTAATAAAATAGAAGCTGGAGTCGATTTGTCAGAAGCCTCAATTGATGCAGCAAGGAATTTAAATATTTATGATAATTTAAATGTTGCTGATTGTACTAAAAACATACCTTACCCAGATTCACATTTTAAAACTATCTATTCTAATTCAGTTTTGGAGCATATTCCCGACATTGAGGGTACTGTAAGGGAAGTTTCTCGTACACTTGAATCCGGGGGGAATTTTATAATAACAACATATGGAGATAATTTTCTTAAAGAATTATCTGACGCTGTAGGAAATAATATTGCAGAGTCATATAATTCAAAAATTACTCATGTCAGTCTTTACAGCATTCCTTACTGGTCTGATCTTCTGATTAAGCATGATTTAAAAATATCTAAAGCAATTCCGTATTTATCTATAGATGCTTTAGTTCAAATGGTAATTTTTTCATCTAGCATTTTTAAGATTCCACAAATTCTTTTCCCAAAGTTATTTTGGAATCTCACGAAAAATAAACTTTACAACATTGTTCAACCCTCTCTAGAATTAGAATCAGGTCTAGGCTTTCTTTTAATTGCTACTAAAAAATAAAATTATAAAAACCTACAATGTCCAATAGAACAGTTAAATATTTTTTGATTACAATTTTAATTTATAATTTATTCCTTCGTTCGACCAATTTCGAACAACATGGTGGTGATTCATGGTCGCATTATTTGCGTACAACTGTTCTACTAGAATATGGTCGTTTTACTTGGTACCTTCATCCTCTTTCGCTATATGGTTTCTTTCCATTTTCCTACGCTTCCGGTATTTCTATATTGTTGGGTAGTTTGCAATTAACTACAAGCATTCCCGTGTATCAAATAATAATTTTCAGTTCAATATTTTTTTCCTTGGTATTAAATTTATCATTATTCATTCTTTGTCGGCATTTCCAATTTAGTAATCAAATATCATTGCTAGCCTTGTTCCTATGCAGTTCAACAATTACTTATCTAACTTACACATATAGCGTTGCATCTCCGAGAGGTGCTATCATTTCATTAGCTCCAATCACTGCATTTCTTCTATTTAAATCTTCGTCATATTCATATTTTAGTCCGAAATATTTATTTCTATTTCTTATTTCATTAAATTCATTATGTTCACTTCACCTTATGTTTGGACATTTTATTTTATTAATTTTTGTACCCTACATTTTGTGGATTATCTATAAAAGACAGACCTTTTATCATTTTGGAATAATTAAATATCAATATTTTGTATTTAGTTACATTTTACTGTTTGCGATAATAATTTCACTTCAGTATTTGGGTATTACGTGGGCTAAAGTCGGAGTTAGTGATTATTATCCAATTTTTGATAATTCAAATATTATTTTTGGTATGGTAAATATAGGGGCCAGCTACCTTCATGTTTATGGAGTTGGCGTACTTTTCTTACCCTTTGGAGTTATCTTTCTTCTAACTGAAAAAACAGCTATGAGTCGTAGCTTTCTAATTGTGCCAATTTTTTTATCTTCAATTTTTATTTTTGATACCCAATATTTTTTAGCCTTTTTCACATTTTTATTCGCAATCGTCGCGGCATATGGTTTCCACAAATTAATTAAAGATGGTAATAACTGGTTCATTGTTCTTTTTATCATTACTTACGCTCCCTTCGCTCATCATTTTTTTGTCGATTCAGTATTTTTAATTTTTACAATTTCATTGATATTTCTGTTTATTTTATTTTTATCATTAGTAATCAATAAAAGAATATTTTTTGATTTCAGAATGATTGCAATCATAATTCTAATTACTCTTTATCCCGTAAACCATGTGGTTTTGGAAGGCTACAAACAGATAGATAATTATCCTGACTCAGGAGATTCTCTAGTATCCAATCATCATACAAATCGTGCTAGTTGGGTTAACGAACATTTTTCAGGTAAAGTTTTTGCTAATAGTCCGGTACTAGCTAATCCAATTTGTGCCCTTTCTAATACTGGAAGAGCAGCTACATATTACGATATTACTGAATATCCAGAAATGTCTGGTCTGCTGGAAGTAGATTTAAACGTAACGTATCTTAAGAACTATTATGATGCCTCAATTTTCGAAAATGATATTTCTGATAGGTATAACGTAAATTTAGCTATTGAAATGATATCTAGAGGCGATTTTGATTTGGCAGAAAAGCACGAAGTAGGTTTAGTAGTTATTACGGATGAATCTTATCTGGCAGACAATCCTGATACTAAAGAAGAAGAGGTTTATACAAATTTTAATATATTTATATCAGAGGATAGATATAGGATTTACTCAGATATTGGCTCCGACTTTTACCACTACAACACTTATGGATAATAATAGAGTTGCAATAATCGCAGAAGGTGGCGAATGGACAGTACTTCCAGTAATACGTGAACTTAAAGATCAATTTAAGATTGTAGGTTTTTTTCAAAATAAAAAGAATCCAGTTAATAATTCTCGGGGCTTATCTTTTAGTACCAATATTCTAAATACATGTGACAGTCTTTTTCATAAGAATTTACTCTACAAATTGTATAAATCAAAAGTGAAGACTATAATTTGTTTAAACGAGGAGATTAAGTTATCCTTAGTTAAATGCAAGCATCTTTATAAAAATTTTAGTTTTGCATTTCCAAGCTATCGTAGTTATGAAACTGCAATTCAAAAAAACAAGTCTATTCGTTTTGCCAAAAAAGTTGGAATACCAGTCCCTGAAATATATGACTATGAAGATTTTTCCGTCAAAGAAAAATTAAAAATTTCATTTCCTGAAAAGATTGTTGTAAAAGCGGACAGAGGAGTATCATCTCTAAATGTACGTTATGCAACTAATTTTGAAGACCTAAATGAGATATATGATGATTTTAAGACAAGCGATGATGGCGACAAACCTTGCCCCATAGTTCAAGAGTTTGTCGGTGGTCCAACATACCTTACTCAGGCTCTTTGTCAGGATGGCAAAGTAAAGGCCTTAGTTTCGCACGTGAAGCATAGAGAGTGGCCTTCTTCTGGGGGCGTAACTTGCTTAGCAAGGACGATATTTAGCAAAAAATTAGAGTCTTACAGTAAAAGACTATTGGAAAATCTAAATTGGCATGGAGAAGCTGGAATTGAATGGAAATATGATACTAAAAGGAATGATTTCTATTTCATTGAAATGAATCCAAGGTTTGAGGGCTCTCTTGATCTGACAATTTCATCTGGAATTAATTTTCCCAACTTGTTAGTTGATATTATAAATGAAAAAAAATTAAAATATAATTATGATTATCAGGATAATATTTATTACCGATGGTTCTACAGATTGGACTTTGAGCATTTTCTTTATGAGCCTTATGGTTTTTTTAAATTTTTTTTTGAATCTTTTAATCCCAAAATTAATGGCGAAATTAAGGTTAAATGTCTTTCTCACATTCTTTGTGTTTGGAAGTATCCAATCTACACATTGATTAGACGTTTAAGGCATAGGTACAGCGTATAAGTTTTAATATTAATTGTTTATTGAGCAATTATGAAATTTAAAAATCGAGTAGTTTTAGTGACAGGTTCTTCTAGAGGACTTGGAAAGCAAATAGCGACTGGCTTTTCAATTGAAGGTGCTAATGTTATTATTAATTACTCTAACAGCAAAGATGAAGCAATTTCGCTTGCTAAAGAGCTTTCAAATGAATCATCTAAATGCGTTGCAGTTAAATGTGACGTTCGCAAGATAGAACAAGTTCAAGATATGATTAATTTTACCGTTTCAAAGTTTGGAAAAATAGACATCTTAGTTAATAATGCAGCTATTTATGAAGATAGCACAGTTTTGAAAATGGAATCCGACGTGTGGGAGAAAGTTATTGAAACAGATCTCAATAGCGTATTTTATTGTTCTAAGTTTGCAATTTCGAAAATGGTGAAAGAGAATTATGGACGAATAATCAATATTTCTTCAGTAGTAGGACAAACTGGTGGTTTCGGTTCATCAAATTATTCTGCTGCTAAGGCCGGAATTTTTGGATTTACTAGATCTGTAGCCAAAGAAGTCGCACGTAAAAATATTACAGTCAATGCAATTGCTTTAGGTTTTATGAATGATGGAATGCTTAAAAGATTACCCGAAAGTATTCAAGAATCTATTCTCAAACGCATTCCAGTAGGTAGATGGGGAGATTCTGAAGAGCTCATTCATTCAGTTAATTTTCTAGCTTCTGAAAAAGCAAGTTATGTTACGGGTCAAATTTTAAATGTAAATGGAGGATATTATCCATAATTTCTAAAACCAACTTCAAGTTTCTGAGAGCAATTAAAAATAGATTAACAGGTTTAAAACCTGCTTATCAGAGAATGTACGTATTAGAACAATCCCTTAATAATCTTAAAATTAAAAAATTAAAATCAGGATTAGAATATAAAATAGGTAAATCGTTAGATGATGTAGCTAGTCTTGTTGAGCAGAGGCCTATATGGTACAAAAATTGGGCCAAACAAAGATTCTCAGAAGGCAATTATTGTTATTCAGTTTTTGTAGATGGAAAAATCGTCAGCTGCATTTGGACTTCCTTTGATTCCGCTTTTTTGCCAAACGTAGATTATAATTTGATTCTTCCTGAAAATACAGCTTCAGTTTTAGATGGTTGGACATCTCCAAAACATCGTAAATTAGGTTATTATTCGGCAGCTATGAATTTTTGTCTTTCAGATTTAAAAAGAAAAACAAACTACCAAAGCGTATATTTTTTCATACGTCCTGAAAATATTATATCCTTATCAATCCATAAAAATCTTAAGGTGGTTTTGTATTTAAGATTATTTAAAATATTGAATTTAAAGTTTAGAAAAAAAGTTGAAATGGATTGTTACATAGAGAGCATAATGAGATTAAAGACTAAATGATTAAAAATAAAATCAATAACTCAGATTCGCCTAAAGTAAAAATATTAACTCTTAATTGGAATGGACTCAGGCATCTTAAGTATTTCTTACCTCATGCACTTCGTCAAAGTTACAGTAATTACTCTATACTTGTTGTTGATAATGGTTCCTCAGATAATTCAGTAAAATATATTCGGGACAATTTTCCTGAAGTTGAGGTTTTATCATTATCTAAAAACCTGGGATATTCACGTGGATTTAATAGGGGTATCTTTGATGCGCTAAAATCAGGCTCAGATTATATTCTAATAACTAATAATGATGTTGTTTTGCATGAGAATTTTTTAAGTGAAGGTGTAAAATTATTTTCTGAAGAGAAGAATATAGGATATATGTCTGGTAAGGTATATTATATGAATGATATCAACAAGTTTCAGTACGCAGGTGGGCGTAATTTACGAACGAATATAGGTAAAATACCTTCTATGAGAGGAAAAGATGAATTCGACGTTGGGCAGTATGAAGAGACTTGTGATTTTGAATACATGGATGATGTATGTTCTCTTGTAAGTTGCCAAATGATTAAAAAAGTAGGTCCTTATGATTCAGACTTCTTTTTTGATTATGAGGAAACTGAATGGAATTTTAGAATTAGAAAAGGCAAATTTAGAATTGTTTATAATCCCAAAATGAAGGCTTGGCATAGATTGCATGGTAGTACTGGCGGTACTCGTTTAACACGATTGTCTGAGTTACATCATTGCAGAGGTAAAATTCTTTTTCATTACAAAACTGAAAATGAAAATGATTTTCTTTCCTTTTTAATTGGCTTTGTTTTTTTCCATTTTTTAAAGCGTAGTTTATTCTTAATATGTCAGAGAAAGGCTAATTTAATTTTTTTTAATGCAAAAGGTATAGTCTCCGCTCTTATGCGAATAATAATATTAAAGACGATGACTGACGGCCTCTGGAATCATGAAAAAAATAAACATATTTGAACCAACCTTCAGAAAGAAAGAAATATTGGAAGAGATTGAAGTCTGCCTTGATAAGGGTTGGACTGGTTTAGGTTTTAAAACATTAGAATTTGAGTCAAGATGGAATGAATATACTGGACTTCCACATAGTCACTTTTTATCATCTAACACAGTCGGTTTGCATTTAGCACTTAAAGTCTTTAAAGATTTGGAAGGTTGGAAAGATGGTGATGAGATAATTACTACTCCTTTAACTTTCATTTCAACTAACCATTCAATATTATATGAAAATTTATCTCCAGTATTTGCAGATGTTAATGAATATTTAAGTTTAGATCCTTCCTCAGTGGAGAAATTGATTACCAAAAGAACAAAGGCAGTTATGTTTGTAGGTATTGGAGGTAATCCTGGTAATTTAGACCTGATTAAAGAGATTTGTTTAAAATACGATTTAAAGTTGATTTTAGATGCAGCCCATATGTCTGGTACATATGTCAATGGCAAAAATAAGGTAGAACATGTTGGTTCCGAGGCTGATGTTACAATTTTTAGTTTTCAAGCAGTTAAAAATTTACCAACTGCAGATTCAGGAATGATTTGCTTCAAATCACCAGCTCATGATAGACTTTGTAGGAAGCTTTCTTGGCTTGGTATAGATAAAGATACTTTTTCAAGAACAGGCAATGAGGGGAGTTACAAGTGGAAATATGATGTTCCACATATAGGCTACAAATATCACGGTAACTCAATAATGGCTGCCATCGGTCTTGTGCAACTCAAGTATCTCGATGAGGATAATGACATTAGGGGACAAATAAGTCAAAAATATGAATCCGAACTTAAAGGCTTAGATGCTTTAGATTTGGTCAGTATGTCCAACTATTGCCATAAATCATCAAGGCATCTTTTTCAAATAATTATAAAAGAGTCAAAGTCTATTAACAGAGATTTTGTTATAGATAGATTGTACGAAAAATCTATTTTTCCAGGAGTTCATTACATAGATAATACAACATATCCAATGTACAAGCAATATTATGGAACATGTCCGCGTGCACACTCGTATTCAAATCGAATAATTAGTCTTCCGCTTCATTTGGGTTTAAAAGATGAAGATACGAGCTATGTGATTTCAACACTAAAAGATATTTTTGATAATCATGTTTAAGATAGAGTCATGCTCAATTAATGATGTCAAACTCATAACTCCACAATTATTTCCAGATGAAAGGGGTTTATTTTTTGAAAATTATAAATTAAGCGAATTAGAAAGTTTTGGATTACCAATTTTTGTTCAGGACAATGTTTCTAAATCAGGGAAAAATGTTTTGCGAGGGCTGCATTTACAACTTGAACCTTTTGAACAGGGAAAACTAGTTTCCATACTCAAGGGCAAAGTTCTTGATGTTTGTGTTGATTTAAGGCCCCACTCTGAATCATTTCTAAGATACTTCAGTACAATACTAGATGATGAACATCACAAAATGCTTTACGTACCCCCAGGCTTTGCGCATGGTTTTTATACATTCTCTGATGAAAACATAATGCTATACAAAAATACTATTGAGTATAATCCTTCTTACGAGGTTGGATTACTATGGGACGATCCTGAGTTATCAATAGAATGGCCATCATCTAGTCCAATTGTTTCTGATAGAGATAGTAAATTATTGAGTTTAGAAAAATTTAGAAAAAAATATTTGTCAAATGAGTAAAGTAGCCATAATCTTAGGAACTCGTCCAGAAATAATTAAGCTTGCTAGCCTAATAAATGAATTCAAAAAAAATAATACTGATTTTACTTTAATTCACAGTAATCAACACTATTCAAAAAACATGGATAGTTTATTTTTTGAAGAACTAAATCTTCCTCTACCAGATCATAATTTAGGAGTTGGTTCGGCCAGTCATGCTGAGCAAACCTCAAAGATATTATCATCTCTTGATGATTTATTCAGTAAAAATAGACCTTCGTTAATCATAGTTCACGGAGATACTAATACCACCTTAGGAGGAGCGCTTTATGCTTCAAAAGTAGGAGTGCCAATAGCCCATGTTGAGGCTGGATTAAGATCATATGATAGAGGAATGCCTGAAGAGATTAATCGTGTTATAACCGATCATGTATCAAAACTATTATTTGCACCAACTCAAGAAACTAGTTTGAATTTGCTCAAAGAAGGGGTCAATAAATCAAAAATTCACGTTGTTGGGAATACTATTGCTGATGCAATTAGAATTAATTCTAAAAAAGTAGGGCATTGGAAAAACAAATCTGATTATGTTCTAGTTACAGTTCATCGTCCAGCAAACGTAGACATTAAAGAAAATATCTTTGGTTTATTAGAAATTTTAAAATCAATAAGAGATTTATGTAACCATAAAATAATATTTCCCATTCATCCTCGTACTTTAAGTAAGCTTAAACACTTTAATCTATTAAATGATTTCAATTCATTAGATGTAGATTTAATTGATCCTGTTGGCTATTTTAGATTTTTAGAATTACAAAAAAATGCTAAATGCATTGTAACAGATTCTGGAGGTATTCAAGAAGAAGCTTGTATACTTGGCGTACCTTGTATAACACTTAGAGAAAATACTGAAAGGCCAGAGACAATTAGTGTTGGGTCAAATTATTTAGTGGGATTAAATAATTCTAAATTTAGAGAAATTTTCGAGAGACTTTTAAACTCTGATAAAAAGTATTGGGCGAATCCATTCGGAGATGGATATTCAGGAAGGAGTATCTTTAATATTTTAGAAAAAGAGGGTTACTTTTGAAGAGTTTAATTATGTATTCCATGGTAGAGGGTGCTAGTGCTTTAAGAATGTTCGAGGAATCCTTATCTTTGAAAAAGAAGGGGTTTAAATTTGACTTTCTTTTCATGTTAGGACTTCGTGATTTTCTTAATTTTAGGTCAGACAAACAAAAATGGTTTTCTAAAATTGAAAAATATACGCATTCTTCGGAAGTATTTATCTTCCCTAGATTCCCTCATAATACAGGTTTTTTTTTAAAGATAATATTCATTTTTTTCAATTCTTTAATATGTTTACTATCATTTATAAAAGTCGGAGGTAAAAAAAAATATACTATTTTACACGCTCACTTGGATATTTTTGGATTTTACTCAGTAATTATTAAGAAATTTTCAGGCATTGTTAATTTTTATGATTGTCACGGATTTAGATATGAAGAGTTTGTATTATCCAAGGGAGATAAACATTCTAAATGGTTATATTCTTTTGAACATAGCCTTGAAAAATATACGTTAAAAAATTCTGACGAAGTAATAGCCGTATCTAGCAACATGGTTAACTACATTGAAGAATTAACTTCGGTAAAATCTTCATTAGTTCCAATGGGAATCAATGAAAAAAATATAAACTCTAATTTGGAACTATCTGATTTAGTCAGAGAAAGATTTGATTTTACAAATAGTAAAACTTTGGTATATTGTGGAAATTTTTCTAGATATCAATGTTTTGAATACATGAAATCTTTATTTTCAGGTCTAAATAAATTTTCCTCAAATTATCAGTTTATTTTACTTGTTCCTAAAAAATATGCAGACGATGTGCGATATTTTTTCTCAGATTGTCCAAATTTACCAACAAAGGTATTCAGTGTTTCGCACGAAAATGTTAAGCACATTCTTTCAGCTTGCGATTTGGGAGTAATGCTTCGAGAAGATTCAATCGTTAATAGGTTAGCCTCTCCGACAAAATTTTCAGAGTATTTAGCAGCAGGAATTCCAGTTATATCCACGCATTTTGTAGGAGATTACTCTCAATTTATGATTAAAAATCAAGCAGGACTAATTTTAGATTTATATAAATTTAATACATACTCTTATTTTAGGGATGTGGATGAAAAAATAACTAATTTAATCCGTCACTCTAGACAAGCCCCTGAAAAAGCGCGCCTTCGTAATCTTGCATATAAAAATAACTCATGGGATGAATGTACTAGAAATCTTATTTTTTTATATGATAAATATTCAAAATTAGGTTCTTAATTTAATATGCTTTCTTATTTTTTGCGGGCAGGCTTTTCAAGTAGCCCTTGATAAGTCATAACAACTAGGTTAAACATGAAAGGAATAATTTTAGCAGGTGGACATGGCACAAGACTATACCCTTTAACTGCCAACACTAGCAAACAATTACTTCCAGTATATGATAAGCCAATGATATACTACCCGTTATCTACATTAATGTTAAGTGGAATTAGAGAGATCGCACTAATCAGTACGCCTAGAGATTTACCTGATTTTCAAAAATTGTTAGGAGATGGAAGCCAATGGGGTTTGAAAATAGAGTTTATTGTTCAAGACTATCCAAAAGGTTTAGCGGATGCTTTTATACTAGGTGAAAATTTTATAGGTAAATCAAAGGTTTGTTTAATTTTAGGCGACAATATATTTTATGGAAATTTACGCCTCACAGATGTAGTAAATAATTTTGATGGTGGTGCACTTATTTTTGGTTATGCAGTAAAGGATCCAGAACGATATGGGATATTGGAGTTTAATGATCAAGGTAAAGTTAAAAATATTATTGAAAAACCTAAAAATCCGAAATCTAGATATGCAATACCAGGTCTTTATTATTATGATAATAGGGTAATTAGGCTTGCCAAAGAACTTAAGCCCTCATCAAGAGGAGAAATTGAAATAACAGATTTAAATCTAAAATACTTAGAATCAAAAAATCTTGAAGTTAAAATTTTGGGAAGAGGCGTAGCTTGGTTAGATACAGGAACTTCAGATAGCCTTGAAGAAGCAAGTTCTTTCATTAAATCTGTTGAAAAACGGCAGAGTTTCAAAATAGGTTGCCCTGAAGAAATCGCATTACGAATGAAATTTATAGATATAGATATGTTTGACTTATTGTTGAAAGAAATGCCATCCAGTGATTATTCCAATTATCTTAAATTAGTTTCGGAGGAGATACATTTTAACAAAGGAAATAGAGAGAGAGGAATTGTAAATCTTCAAATATGACTTTAGATTCACAGAACAGTACTTACATTCCAAGGAGAGTATTGATTACAGGCGGTTGTGGTTTTATTGGCAGTAATTTCATTCATTATTTATTTTCATTAAAAAATAAAATAGAAATTATAAATTATGATTTACTTACATATGCAGGAAATAAAAAAAACTTAGAGGAACTTGATTATCTTGACTATTATTCATTTGTAAAAGGAGATATAAGGGATAAAGATTCTCTTTCATCAGTTTTTAAAAAATTTAAGCCAGATACTGTGATTAATTTTGCTGCAGAAACTCACGTTGATCGTTCAATCAAAGATCCTAACGTTTTCCTTGAGACCAATATAGTAGGCACTAATATTTTAGCCATTTTATCTTTAGAATTTGGCGTTGGTCGCTTTGTTCAAATATCAACAGATGAAGTTTATGGCGATCTTACTGATGAAGAATCGCCTTTTACCGAAAGTTCAATGATTAAGCCATCATCACCGTATGCCTCATCTAAAGCATCTGCAGATTTGTTGATTTTATCATTTTGTAGAACTTTCGGATTACCTGCAATAATAACACGTTGTTCGAATAATTATGGTCCCTATCAACACATTGAAAAATTAATTCCAAAAATTATAAATAATTCAATTAACAGAGAAAAAATTCCAATATATGGTACAGGTAATAACATAAGAGATTGGATACACGTATTTGATCATTGTAGGGGAATATTTTCAGCGTTGACTGATGGGGCAATAGGTCAGGTTTATAATTTTGGAGGTAATTGTGAAATTAGAAATATTAATATTGTTAAAAGAATACTGAGTTGTTTAGATATCAGTGAGAACCTTATTGAATTTGTAGAAGATAGACTAGGTCATGATTATAGGTATGCTGTAGATTCTTCAAAATCACTTAAAGATTTAAATTGGAGACCTAAAATTAGTTTTGAAGAAGGGATTGACGAAACAATTAAGTGGTACCAATCAAATGAAGATTGGATTGCCGGGTTGGGTGATTAAAATAGTTAAAATGCATAGAATGTTGTACAGGTATCATAGTGTATTTGGCCATTCCTATGTCCCTAATCAAAAAGTCAGGATTCCTAATGCAGAAGGCGCTTACATAATTAAAACGAATGGACAATCTTTCCGTTCAGATTCAGATTACGTAATTAAGAAGTCAGAATCTAAAAGATTTATATTTTTAGGAGATTCACATACAGCAGGTGATGGCTCAGTTTCGAATGATGATAGATTTACAAATATAATACAAAACTCTAGTAGTGATGTTGAATGTTACAACTTTGCGTGTGGAGGTTATGGTATAGATCAGCAAGTCTTAGTTTACGAGTATTTAGCTAAAAAATACGAGCATGATTTGGTTTGCTTTTCCTTTCATGTAAAAGATGACATAGGTAGATTCAATCCAAAAATAGACACCTTTAGTCGGCTATCTAATCAGATATTATCCATCTCTAAGCCATATTATTCTTTGGAGGAAAAACAGTTTTCCAATATTCCAGTTCCACATAGCGTTATAAAATCATTAGAAGGAAAGAAGAGTCAAGAACCTAATACAGTTAGTTCTATATCGAAGATAAAGCAATTTATTAGATCAATAGCATACGACGATGAAAATCCCAAATATATTAGAGATTACTGTTCATATCTGTTAAAATTTTATTCTCGAATGAAACTTGAATCGCCTAGAAGTCATGAATATCGGGCTATTAGAGATTTGATACACAGGTTGATAATTTTATGTGAGGATAAACCGCTTATTTTATCCCCTCTGGTTGATCCTAGGTCTCTGTATTCAAATCCAGACTACAGAAAATTATATAGGCATTTTACATCAAATTTTTCTAATGTTTACTACATAGATTTAGTAAAAGATCTGAAGTCACGCTCACGAAATTACAGATGGAATTTACTTAATAAATTCACATTTCATTATAATTTGGAAGGTCAAAAATATGTAAGTAACCTTATACTGGATAAATTGAAAAAGGAGAGACTTTTGTAATGAGTAAAAAGCACATTCTTGGTATTTCTTGTTTTTATCACGATTCAGCTGCTACTCTAATTATTGACAATGAAATAGTTGCAGCAGCTCAAGAGGAAAGATTTAGTAGAATTAAGCATGATCCTAGTTTCCCTGTATTGGCTATAAATTATTGTCTAGAAGAGGCAAGTATAGCAGATATCAATGAGATAGATGCCATTGTTTTTTATGATAATCCTTATAAAAAATTGGAAAGGATAGTACAAACTCACATTGAATCTTATCCTCAGACTAGAAATATCTGGGAAGAAAAAATGGATGCCTGGATAACTAATAATCTAACCATACCTGAAAGAGCATTATCTGATTTGGGATATAATGGTCAAGTTTTTTCAGTCCCTCATCACATATCTCATGCTTCTAGTGCATTTTACCCCAGCCCATTTGATGAAGCAGCAATTTTGACAGTGGATGGCGTGGGAGAACGGGCGACAGCTTCAATCTGTTATGGTTCAGGAAATAAAATTGAAATCATAAAGCAAATGAATTTCCCTCATTCCTTAGGTCTACTTTATTCAGCTTTTACCTATTTTACAGGTTTTAGAGTAAATGGTGGAGAATACAAGCTAATGGGCTTAGCTCCTTATGGGAAACCAGTTTATGTTGATAAAATAAAGAAGAATCTCTTAAAAATTAATTCAGATGGTTCAATTGTTCTTAATATAGATTATTTTGGTTTCCTAGATTCACAGAAAATGACCAATTCAAATTTTGCAAGTTTGTTTGGAGGCCCTGCCCGTGAACCAGAAACTGAATTAACTCAAAGAGAGCTTGATTTAGCTCGATCAATTCAAGCTGTGACTGAAGAGATAATTCTCAAGATGGCAAAATATGCTAAGAAGTTAACAAACTGTAATAATTTGTGCATGGCTGGTGGTGTCGCACTAAATTGCGTTGCTAATGGCAAGATCCTTCAAGAGAAAATTTTTGATGAAATATGGATTCAGCCAGCATCCGGCGATGCGGGTTGTTCATTAGGCTCAGCTTTTTATTTTTATTATTCTCATTTAGAAATGAAAAGACAAATATCAAAGTCTGAAGATTCTATTCAACTAGGATCCTATTGGGGGCCGGAGTATTCTGACAAAGAGATTAGATCTTTTCTCGATACTTATTCTATAAATTATAAAAAAATCAAACCATCTGAACGAGCTGCCTTAGTTGGAAATTTATTAGCTCAAGGCAAAATAGTAGGAAATTTTATGGGAAGGATGGAGTTTGGTCCTCGAGCGCTTGGAAACCGTTCAATTTTAGGCGATGCCAGAAGTGCAACAACTCAGTCAACAATTAATTTAAAGATAAAGTATAGAGAATCTTTTAGGCCATTTGCACCTAGTGTATTATCAACAGATATCTCTGATTATTTTGAATTAGATACCTTAAGTCCTTTTATGCTTCTAGTTGCACAGGTTAATGAAAATCGATGTATAAAAACTGATACCGTTTCGGATATTTTTGAACGAGTTAACCAAAAGAGAAGTGATATTCCGGCAGTAACTCATGTTGATAATTCAGCAAGAATTCAATCAGTTAGTCGTAATCATAACTCAGAATATTTTGATATAATAAACGAATTTAAGAAAGAGACTGGTTTTGGAGTTATTGTGAATACCTCTTTCAATGTGAGAGGAGAGCCAATAGTTTGCACGCCTGAGGAGGCATATTCTTGTTTTATAAATACAGAAATGGATGTCTTAGCAATTGGTAATTATTTAGTTACTAGTAAAAAAGAGATTTTTCCAAATACGATTTTCCGTCCTCACTATAATTTAAGAGGAACAGACGTTCGTAAAAGAATGCTTAAACAGCAACCTAAGCAATTTAAAAGAAAAGACACACTATCTAAATTATATGATTCATTGTCAGACATTAAACATGAAAAGTTTTCCAGAGATATTGAACAGACAAGTAATTGGTCTAGTATTTGTGATAGCAATATAATCAAATTGAGTCCTAAAAATCCCAAAGATATCAATTCCATTTTTAAAGAAATTACTTTAGATTGGATAAACTTGGATACTAAAAATTTAGAATTAAATTACATTTTAGAGAAAATGATCGACTTATCATTGAAAGCACCAATTCTCAGAGAGAATAATGATGGTGTTGTAAGCGATTCATTATATGTTATGTACTAGTGAAATTCTTTTAGGAGTAGGTTTTTTTGAGAAACAAAAATAGTTCAAACAAGAATATATTCGTACTCTTACTTTCAATATTATTGATTACAGAAGGTATTCTATTCATCCTTTCGGTATACAAAACAGGCCTTATTTTTGGAGTATCACTAATTCTAATAGGATTCTTCATCATCAACTTTTATCTTTCTAAAATAGAATCTTCATCAACTTTTGAATCATTGAAGAAAATGCTTGAACCAATAAGAATATCTCCAGAAATTTTAGGCATAGCATTAGTATTCACAGTAATGTTCTATGAACATTTTTATTCAACAAATACAACCGGCAATTATTCACTTTTGGTTATTATTTTAGGATTCTATATTGTCTTATTTGATAGAATCAGTAAAAAATATATTTATGAAAAATATTTTGTATTATATTTCTTGCTTATTTATTCTGTATTCATGGTTTTACCTATTTTTATTAATTTTGCAACAAATCATATATCACAAAACACTCTAGAATTTAATTCAACTATTGTTAATATATTATTAGTAGATCCTCTCAATATATTATTAGTATTTTCTGGAATAGAAACTTATGTCAGTTCTGAAACAATTTCTTACAGGGACGTAAATAATGATATCACTAGAATTCATATTGCTAGGGAATGTACTGGAATCGACAGCGTAATTATATTTGTAAGTGCATTTACTGCTTATTTGATAAATGATTTCTTTAAATCAAGACAAATATTCTTTACTTATTTATTTATAGGAATTATAGTTAGTTATTTTGCTAACTTATTTAGAATGTATATAATAATAATTGTGGGATATTTTTATGGTCCCGAACTTCTTCATTGGACACATACGAATGCGGGTTGGTTAATCTTTATGTTATGGATGGCTATTTTTTGGTATTTCTTACCTAACCCAACTTCATCTAATAAATTATGAAAACTTCCCAATCTTTAGGCCGTAAGGGTTTGCTTTCTTTTGTTACCAATATTATGGTTTCAGCCTTTGGTCTTATCACATTAATTTTTGTAAAAAATGCATATGGCTATGAGGTCTTGGGGATGTTGGCATTTGCCTTAGCTTATGCACAAGCATTCAATTTTGCATCAGATTTAGGATTTGGAAATGCCCACCAGAAAATATATAATGATAATAAAATAGATAAGGGTGTTGCTAATGGAACATTGATAACAATTAAGGTTATTCTAAGTACTATAACCTTATTATTTCTTATTCTCGGATTTTCTTTTTATGAGCAATTTTCCAATAATAATGTTGGCAATGACATATTTAGACTAATCATAGTATTAACAATCTTTAAGGTATATCTTGATAATTTGTCAATGATATTCAAGAATATTTTTGCAGCTAAAATAGAGAAAGCGAAATCCACTATTCCTAAAATATCTGGGAGATTTATCCAGTTATTACTTAAATTGTCATTTATATTTTTTGGTTTTTCAGCAATTTATATGGTATGGGCGGAAATTTTTTCTTCCTTGCTAATTTTATTGTTATTAATATATTTTTTTAGAAATGATAATTTTAATTTAACAAATCTTGAATATATCAAGAAGTATAGTAAATTTGCAATTCCAGTAATGTTTGTTGGATTAATTAGTTCACTTACACAGAATATTGATAGAATGCTTTTACAATATTTTGAAGGCAGTTTTGAAGTTGGAATTTACGCACTCCCTTCAAGAATAACTTTAATTATCTTAGGAATTTCACTAGCTGTATCCGGGATTCTTTTTCCTTTATTTTCTAAATACTATTCACAAAAACGATTAGATTTGATTAATGATCTTTGTAATACCTCAGTTAAGCATGTTTCAATATTAGTTCTTCCGTTAATTTTATTTCTTATAGTATTTTCAGAAAAGATATTATTAGCTTTGTTTGGTGATGATGCTTATTTGTCTAGTTTGCAGTTCCAGATACTTCTGGTAAGTTCCTTTGTTTATACGATTACAGCACCATATTCAATTCAGATATTATCAACTGGTTTTCTTAGATTTTCTTTTTATCTTAATATTTTTATTCTATTATTAAACTTTATTTTAAACATGATATTTATTCCAGAATCATTATATGGTTATGAAATGATAGGCTTAGCCTCCGTAGGAGCTTCACTAACCACATTAATTGCATTTTCATTGAGAGCCATCGTATGTTTTTACATTGCAAACGTAATAACAGATACAAAGTTTTATTTTAATATATGGAAACATATATTTTCAGCATCTTTAACGGCCTTACTTCTTAATACACTTAGTACCCAGATTTCATTTAGTGTATATTATTTGCCCCTTATTTTTTTACTAACCGGTTTTACTTTTATTAGTTTTATGTTTGCTTTAGGTGAAGTTACAAGGAAAGATATTGAGAAGTATCTTTCAATAATTAATCCTATGAAGATGTACCAATACATAAGTTCGGAACTCCGTAATTAACCAAAATCATTGATGAAAATAATACACATTATGACAGATGTTAATAATAAATTAGAGGATGAGTTTGATTACTATAAAGGATGGCAAACCACATTTAGTATTCAAACTTTGAAACATTCTAATGAATTTGAAACGGAGTGTTGGACATTATACAACCCAGTTACATGTAAAAAATCGGGAATTTTAGAGAGAGAAAGATTAGGTGTTAAATATCGCTATTTTCCAGCGTATAATATTTTCTCCTTTTTCATTTCTTTTACTTTGCTCAAATACTTACTACTCAAAAATTTGTATTCAGAAAAATATATTATTCATATGCAAGCTTTACATACTCCAATGTCAAATTTGATATCCTTTTTTTCTAGAAATATTCCTCTTATTGCGCAACAGCGCTCGCCTAATTTTCCCCCAATTATAAAATATAGGAGAACTGGACGTCTAGTTTACTTTCTTCATCAATTCATTGATAAATTTTGTCTCAGATTTTACGATCACATATTCGCACCTTCGGTTGCAGAATATATCTATTTGAAAAAAATAATTAATCAAAAAAATATAACTTTTTTGAAAGGAGGAGGGTTTGATTTTGATGAAAATCCTAAACTTGACAAACTTAAATCAAGAGAAGATCTAGGGTTGCCTCATGACAAAAAAATTCTTATTCATGTAGGAAGATACAACAATAGGAAAGGTCTTCCTCTCATTATAGACACATATGAAAAAATAAAAATTAATCATAAGAATTTAATGTTCATTATAATTGGCGGAGATGGAAGAGGTTATAGTAAATCTTCAATCAACTCAAAAATATACGATAAGGCTATGAATTCTAGTTCATTGGTTATTGATAAACATTTACCAAAAGTAGAGGTTATCAAATATTTGAGTGCTGCAGACTTAAATATAATGTGTTCAGAAGATAATACATTTAACAAATTTAGTGATATTTCAAATGTAGAAATTGAAGCTGCTGCGATGGGCACGCCTAGTGTTAGCAGTTTCTTGTTGCATTATTATGGTACTAAAGAGGAAAGAAATAAATTAGGTATTTTTACCACGTCAGAGAATCTAGGCAAGTCCTTAAATCGCTTTATTGAGGCAGAATGGACACCAGGTAACACTCGTAAATTAATTAAAAAATATTATAATTGGAAATTTATATTAACTAGAAACTTTACAGTTTACAAGGATTTAACAAGGAAATACTACGGAAATTTAAAATTTGAGTAAAAAAGAAAATTTAATTCTTATATCAATTGATGCATTAAGAAGCGATTATTCACGTTCCGAAGAATGCATGCCCTTTCTGAGTGATTTTGCGAAATCTTCAATCAGGTTTGATAAAGCTGTTACGGCAAATGGCTGGACTTGTCCAAGCATGGCTTCGATTCATACCTCATCATATAGTGATAAACATGGCGTAAAGATAACCGGTCATAAACTAGACAGATATAATCAAAAAACCATTGCTGAAGTTCTCAAAGAGGAGGGATACAGTACTTTTGGCTTTTCTTCAATAGAATCCTTAAACAAACGGTATAAGTTTGATAGAGGCTTTACTGAATATTATGATCATAAATATTTGGATAATTTTTTGACAAGCGCAGGATTTGGGCGGTATAATTTATTAAATCTCATCCGCAAGTTAAAATTGATAAATCGAAACAAGTATCACATAACTAATGGTAGCACAATTAACAAACGAATTAGTAAGGCAATAACTAAAGTAGATAGTGAGCCATTTTTTATTTGGGCCCATTATTTTGACATACAATTACCTAAAGTTCAACAACTTGAGGTCTTCAAAAGGAAGAATCTTAATCCTACTGAATCAGAATATATTGATTTTTATAGGGAGGGTGTGTCTAATATTGATCAAATTTTTAAGAATTTAATAGATATTTTAAAGGAAAAAGGAATTTATGATAACACAAATATTATTGTTACCTCAGACCATGGTGAACATCTTTTCCAAAGAGGTATGGGGCTTACACATGGAGTTACGCTCTATGATTTTGACATTATGGTGCCTTTAATAATTAAATTAGTAAATGAGGAAACACATGTTTCTAATAAAGTTGTTAGAACTATAGATATATTTCCAACAATATTAGATATCCTAAAATTTAAATCTAGTGATAATTTAGAGGGAGAGAGTGTGCTTCCATTGAATGAATTAAAAGATAGGGAAGCTTTGACAGAGGCAGTTGCTGGTGATCGTAAAAGTATTAGAGACGGCCAATGGAAATACATATGGACAGGTACGAATCCAATGTTTGGTTTTAATTTTGGTGAAGCTAGAGTAAACGAATTATATGATATTAAGATAGATCCGGATGAAAAGGAAAATATTATTTCAAAAAGTAAAGTTCAAGCTTCCACATTGAATTCCAAATTAGCTAAATTTTTCCCAGAAATTAATACTTCTCATATCGAAAGCGCCCAGAAACAAATAGAGCGTATGGATTCAAAGACTAAAGACTTATTAAGCGATTTAGGCTATCTCAAAAAAGAAAAATGAAACGTAAAAACATAGTTTTAGTAGTTGTCGACGCAGCTCGAATAGATAGAGTTAAAAATTCAAAAGTTTTCAAGAATATAGCTAAAAAAGGAATATTTTTTGATGAAATGATAACTGCATCTCCGTATACTCTAGCTTCAATGAATTCTTTTTTCACATCAACATTCGGGAGCGTTAATGGAATAGACGGCTACAACAAAATAGGCAATCTAGATGAGAATTGCAAAACTATAATGGATTATCTAAAAGATTATGGATATACAACTAGAGGAGACACAGTTAGGTTAAATTTAGTTCCTTCAGAAGGCTTTGACAAACTAACAGAGCATGAAGAAATTAACGAAGATATTAATCAGAATAATATTAATTTAATTAATCTTCATTCGCAAATAATCGACGAGCAGTCACAGAGCATTGAATCAAATCCTTTTTTTCTTTATTTACATTACAGCAATATCCATAATTCATTGGTAAATAATGTTCTTAAAAAATATACTGATTTTGATGATGAATATTTCGCTAATAGAAAGCAAAATTCTGACAATTATAATACCTATTTTCAGTATGCTGAAGAATATGTTGAGAAGATTACTCAAAAGTTAATTTCTACAAACTTGAGTGATGATACTATACTAATTTTAATGTCAGATCATGGCGTGAGTTTGGGTGAAAAGAAAGGTGAAAGAGCCTATGGCGTTTTCACATACGATTATACAATAAAGACTTTTGCCATTTTAGTAAATGAAAATTTGTTTGGTAATGGTAGAGTAATAAGCGAAATTACACAAACAATAGACCTAATGCCTACTTTGCTTTCCATCCTTGATATTCCGTTGGATTTGTCCAAGAAGAAGATTCAAGGGAAATCACTGTTACCTTTGTTAAATGAAAAAAAAGCTAATTTTTGGAATATATTTGGTAATAAAAAATTCCGGAAATATGCATATTGTGAGACCGGGGGACTTTACGGCCCTTGGCCATCACCGTCAGGACCTAATGTTTTTTGTGTTAGGACACATGATTGGAAGTTAATTTACAATAGCTATCCTAAAACTTTTGAGTTATATAATCTTAAAAAGGATCCTAATGAACTAAATAATTGCTATGGATTAGGATTTAAGGAAGAATCTAAATTAAAAATTAATTTAGAGAAAGAATTATCCAGTCTCAGAGCAGAATCTTTAATGATTGATAAATGAGAGTTTTATATTGCGCATTGTTTACTAATAAGGGATTATGAAAAAAGTATACGTTGGAATGTCAGCAGACATCTTGCATAATGGTCATCTAAATATCTTAACTATAGCTAAAGAGAAAGGTAAAGTAATTGTGGGATTGTTAACTGATGATGCAATTTCAAGTTACAAAAACCCTCCAGTACTTAATTACGATGAAAGAAAAAGAATGCTATCAAATATATCCTTGGTAGATGAAATTGTTGAGCAAGAAACTCTAGATTATGTTTCAAATCTTAGAAAAATAAAACCTGATTTTGTAGTTCATGGTAATGACTGGAAAGAAGGAAAACAAAAAGAGACTCGTTCTCGAGTAATTTCAGCTTTGAAAGAGTGGGGGGGGGAATTAATTGAACCTACCTATACTCCTGGAATTTCATCTACCTTAATTAAAGAAGCTATCGAAGAAAATTCTAGGGTTGAATCTAAGGGGACAACGCCAATGACTAGACTTAGACACCTAAAGAAATTGTTAAATGAAAGAGATTTAGTTCGAGTTTTGGAGGCTCATAATGGCCTTACAGGTCTGATTGTTGAAAATACTAAAGTTGATAGTAAAGAGTTTGATGCAATTTGGATAAGTAGTTTGACAGACTCGACTGCAAAAGGAAAACCAGACACTGAGTTGGTCAATTTTGATTCTAGATTTAATACAATAGAACAAATTCTTGAAGTAACAACAAAGCCACTAATTGTAGACGCAGATACTGGAGGGTTAGCTGAACATTTTAGATTCCATGTTAGAACGCTCGAGAGGTTGGGAGTTTCAGCAGTTATAATAGAAGATAAGGTTGGACCTAAAAGAAATTCATTATTTGGTGACGAAATTAAACAAGAGCAGGCAAGTATTGATTCCTTCTGTGAAAAAATTAAAGCTGGTAAATCATCAACAGTTACTAAAGATTTCATGATAATAGCAAGAATCGAGAGTTTGAATCTTCAAAAAGGAGTTGACGATGCAATCAGCAGGGCAGAGTCTTACATTCGTAGCGGTGCAGATGCGATTATGATTCACTGCAAAGAAAAGGACCCAAAAGAATTATTTGACTTTTGTGAGCGCTTTAAAGATTTTTCACAAAAGGTGCCATTGGTTGCAGTTCCTTCATCATATTCGCAAATAAGTGAGAGGCAACTTTCAAAGATTGGAATTAATGTAGTTATATATGCAAATCATTTGTTACGTAGTGCTTATCCAGCGATGGTCAAAACAGCTAAATCTATACTTAAGGAAGGTAAATCAGACATAGCCTCAGATAAGTATTGCATGCCTATCTCTAAAATATTACGTCTTATTCCTGAGGACTATTAGTTTGAAGCCAGAAGTTTTTTTCCAAGTTTTAAAAGAACAAGGAGTAGAATTTTACACAGGAGTTCCAGATTCAACTTTGAAGCATTTTTGCTTTTTTATGGATAGTCAGACTTCACAAAATTCACATATTATAGCTGCTAATGAAGGGAGTGCAATAGGAATTGCTACTGGTTATTACCTATCAACAGGTAAAGTACCTTTAGTTTACATGCAAAACTCAGGATTTGGAAACGCCCTCAATCCTATTACCTCATTAGTTGACGAAACGGTTTTTTCGATACCAATGATAATTATGATGGGTTGGAGAGGTGAGCCGGGTGTCAAAGACGCAATTCAGCATAAGAAAGATGGAGAAGTGCAAGAAGATATTCTTAAATCCTTAAATTTATCCTACACACATATATCTAATGACTTAGTCGAAATGAAGAATCAAATGGAAGATATTTTTGATTCGGTAAAAAATAATAATGAGCCACACGTTATTTTGGTTAGCAAAAATTATTTTCAAAGATTTAATAGTCAACAAGTAGTAATTGATAAAGCAAATTTTTTAACTAGAGAAATGGCATTGACACACATTATCAATAATATTGAAGATGATGATGTCGTCGTTTCAACTACCGGTAAATGTTCTAGAGAATTGTATGAAATTCGTAAGAAACTTTATATGAATCCAGATAGGGATTTAAGAATAGTAGGTTCAATGGGCCATGTTTCATCAGTAGCTCTTGGTTTAAGCATTAATATTTCTAATCAAGTAATATGTATTGATGGAGACGGTTCTTTGATCATGCATATGGGTACATTACCTACAATAGGCAAGTATTCAAAAAATAATTTTAAGCATATTATTTTAAATAATTTTTCTCATGATTCTGTGGGAGGCCAAGATACTAGCTCAAATTATATTGATTATGAAAATTTAGCCTACTCTACTTCATATAAAAATTATTTTCAAATTGATAACAAAGCTAGTTTTGTTGATTTATTCAAGAGCTTTAGGGCCTCTGAAGGTCCATCTTTTTTAGAAATAGTGGTATCTAAAGGATCAAATGAGAATTTAACTAGGCCTAAAACTACACCATTAGATAATAGGAAATATTTCATGAACTTTTTAAAAAATATTGATAGATGATTGCTGAAAAAGGTTCAATAGCTAAATTAGGTAAAATATTAAATCATGAGCAACCTAGAAAAGTATTTGTTATTTGTGGAGATAGATCTTTTAATTTAGCTAAGGTTACTGTAGATGAGGTGCTCGGAGAAAATTATCCCCAGTTTATAGTTAAACAATCAGATGTTACAATAAAAATGGTTAATGAAGCAGTAGATAAATTAATCTTAGAAAAATGTGATATGGTTATTGGAATAGGTGGAGGCACTATCATGGATTTGGCTAAAATGACAAGTTTATTTGCTTCAAACGATAATTCAATTGACGATTACATCTTTAAGAATAAAAAAGTTCACAATAGAAAAATTAACCTAATTTTAGTGCCTACTACGTCAGGTTCAGGCAGTGAGGCTACACAATTTGCAGTAGTTTATAACGATTTAAAAAAATATTCTATTCTACACAAATCTATGCTTCCAGATCATGTAATCTTAGATCCAGAGCTTACATTTTCGTTGCCACCTTACCAAACTGCCGTATCAGGCATGGATGCTTTTTGCCAAGGAATTGAGTCGTTTTGGAGTGTGAACTCTAATGCTGAATCTCGTAAGTTATCATTAGAATCTATCGATTTAGTGTTGGCTAATCTAGTCAACGCAGTCACTTCACCTTCAGAAGATAGCCGTTATCAAATGTGTAAAGCTGCAAATTTGGCAGGTCAAGCAATAAACATAACTAAAACTACTGCACCTCATGCTCTATCTTATACAATAAACAAGGTATTTGGCATTCCTCACGGCCATGCAGTTTCTCTTACCATGCCATATATTTTTCAACTACATTTAGAGTGTGACAAGGATAATTTAAATGACTCTAGAGGCATTAGTTTCTTTAGAAAAATTATGACAACTTTAAGCAATAAATTAAAATTAACATCTTCCCAAACCCCAATATCTTTTTTTAGAAATTATATGGAATTGATAGGTTTAAAGACAACCATCGTAAATAAGGAATATAGTAAAGAGATTATTGATTTGCTGATAGAAAACATAAATATGGAAAGAATGAATAATAACCCAGTTTTAATAGATAGGAATAATGCAAAAATTATATTTAATAAGGTTCTAGTTTGAATTATGGAGATAGGAATTATAGGTCACGGAGTAGTTGGAAAAGCTATATCGCATACTTTATCTAAAAAATTTAAGTTAGTTATTTTTGATAAATTTGAAAAGCATGATCCCTTTGCCGATTTATTTCATTGTGATTTTGTTTTCATTGCAGTTCCTACTCCATTTGATTGTAAAAATAACGAAGTAGATGTCTCTTCTATTGTTGAATCTCTTGAAAATTTGGAAAATATTAATTTTTCTGGTGTAGCTATAATTAAGAGTACAGTCACACCTAGTACCTGTGAGGCATTATCAAAAAATGTTAGCTTTGATATAGTATTTAATCCTGAATTTCTGCGCGAAAGTACAACTCCTAATGAAGATTTCAGAGATCAGGAAATAGTAGTTATAGGTACTTCAAGTGTTAATATTTTTAATAAAATTAAAAAAATGTTTGAATTAGTTTTGCTTCCCGAAGCTCAATATTTTCATACTTCTACAAATGAAGCTGAGATGATTAAGCTAGCTCAAAATACAATGTTGGCCTCTAGAGTTGCAATTGCTAACATGCTGTATGATGCTTGTTTAGAAAAATCAATAGATTATAATTTGATTCGAAATATAGCTTTCGATAAGTTTGAAATTTTGGGTCCCTACATGTCACTAGTGCCTGGTCCTGATGGTAACCGCGGGTTTGGAGGTAAATGTTTGCCTAAAGACATAAGAGCTTTTAATTCAATTCATAATTCCAAATTACTGAAGGAGATTATTCACTACAATGATTTTCTTCGTGATGATTTACATAATTTTTTAGACAATTATTCTAAAAATTAATAATTCTCATATTTCAAACCGTTTACTTTTTCCTTCAATAGTAATTTTGGTTTTTTGATACAGGTATGGCATATTTCCTTTTCAAACCCTAGATCGCCAAATATCTCATCATTCTTTATTTCAGATTGGCATTCATTACATATCTTTGGATTTTCTTTTTTAGGAGGAATATAATTCCTTCTCACAAATTTTGGTTTACGCCCAAATGTATAGTTTTCTATTATTTCACTAGGTAAATTATTACAACAATCTTGGCACACGGGCACGGAATACTTACCAATATTTAGTTTTTTATAATCATAAATACTATCGCAAAAAAAGCAGTGCATTTTTCTACCTGGCTTGATAGCAACTACAATATTATTTAACCCAAATTTAGCTATATTTCGGTCTTCGTACTTATCTAGAATAGGGTAAAATATTTTTTTTGTTTTTTTCAAGACCTTATTCATTTTTTTTCTGGAGGGCCTAAAATTACTGTCAAAAGTACTCTTTAGTCCAGTATTTGCACAATCAGTTATAATAAATCCACTATCCTTGACAAAATCTTTCAGTTCTTTAAGGCTCCACAGATTTTCAATCCATCCACTTTTCTCTTCTTTCAAAATATTAATTTTTAGTAAAATATTTTTTATTAACCTTCTGGGAAGCTTGTCGATTTCCAATAGCCACTTGATAAAGCTGTTAGCATGTGCTAAGCTGTATTTTGTTGGCGTAGCGATGTATGCAATACCTCCAGGTTTTAAAACTCGATAAGCTTCATCTAGTGCAAACTTGGGGCCTTCGATAAAGTGTTCAATAACTCCCATCGAAAGGTAGTATGATAACGAGTTATCCTTGTAGTGAAGTTTTCGTACGTCGCCTGTAAAGAATATATCCTTGCCTAAGTTCATCATTTCTGAATCAATATTCGCTTTTTCTACAGTATCATTTGAGATGTCAATTCCTTCTATGTCGAAACCCATTTTTTTGAAATAGATAACATATTGCCCGACACCACATCCAGCTTCTAAAATTTTGCCATTTAATGGAGCATATTTCAGCTTCCACCTGAGATTTTCATCTTTTCTTATATTCCTTATTGAATCAACTATATTCTCATTTTTCCACACTTTAGTCCAGATATTATTCAAGTCTTCATCAGATGTTTTCTCTTGGACTTTCATTAGGTTTAGTACAATCAATAGTTTTTAAATGTATTTATTAGCTATTAGCTTTTCAAATAGAAAAATATTTGGCACTTTTATTTGCAAAATACAATCCAGATACACTTGCAGCAGGTATCATAGAGTAATTCTCAGTTAATTCCATACCAATATTTCCAGCTTCTAAAACATTGAATAACTTTATTTTTTCTTCATGATTTGGACATGCAGGGTATCCAAAAGCTGGCCTAATTCCTCTATATCTTTCTTTAATTAGGTCTTCGTTTGTAATATTGCTTTTATCAGGAAATCCCCACTCTTTTCTTACTCTCTGATGCATTAATTCGGCTAGTGCCTCAGCTAATCTATCAGCAATTGTTTTAACCATGATTGAATTGTAATCATCATTTTCCTTTTCATATTTTTCAGATAATTTTCTTGCATTTATACCAGCAGTAACTGCAAATGCTCCGATATAGTCTTTGATTCCTGAGGCATTTGGAGCTATGAAATCAGATAGAGACAGAGTAATTCCATTTTTTATTTTTTTCTGTCTTAGCATATTAAATCTAACTATTTCATCCATTCTCATTTCATTTTTGTAAAGAATTACTTCATCTCTTACAGAGTTGGCAGGCCAAAAACCATAAGCTATATTTGCCTTCAACAATTCTTTTTCAATAATTTCATCTAATAATTGGTTAGCTTTATTAAATAATTCTTTGGCGGTTTTGCCTTTCAAAGGATCATTCAATATTTTAGGATAACTTCCTTTCATTTCCCAGGCGACAAAGAAAAAGGTCCAATCAATATATTTTCTAATTTCTTCAAGAGGATAATTAATTATTTGTTTTAATCCAATGAACGAAGGAACAGCAATATCCTCATTTTTCCAATCAAGTTTTAATCTGTTTTTGTAAGCTTCTTCATAGCCAATTAAATCATCGTCGGATTTCTTCTCAAAAGCTATCCTATGATTTTCCTG
>PBMP01000087.1 GCA_002722705.1 Pseudobdellovibrionaceae bacterium
AAAAAGAAGAAGAAAAAGAACTTATACCCGCTCAATTTGCAAAAATAGTTTTAAAGAAATCAAAGCCTGCTCCAGCCGCAAGTGCAGGTGCGACAAGTGCTGCACCTCAAAAAGCAAAACAAACAGCTGTAGTTCAAGCGTTCAGAGCAAAAGCTCTAAAAAGTGCAGTATCTGGATTGCTTAAAGGTGGAATGACTAACTTACTCAAACAAAGTCAATTCTCCATGGGAGTCTCTTCTCGTTCGAGTCAAACCAAACTCTTTGGGGCCGCAAAAGGAGACTTCACAAGCGCTAAAAAAGTCGCTCTCTCCAATCAAAGAAAAGTGGGCGTAGGCACACTGGGTGGCCAATCTGCTGGAGGGAAAGGAATTGGTTACGGAAAAGGGAAAAGAGCAGGTATTTCTGGTCAGGGTAATTCTTTTGTTGCTCTAGACACTACTGGATCTTCAATTGAAGAAGGTCTAACTAAAGATCAGGTCGGACGAGTGATTCATCAACACATGAGTGAAATTCGATATTGTTATGAGTCCTCTCTTCTAAGGAATCCAAATATTGATGGAAAACTCGTCGTTGATTTTAAAATTGGTGGTCATGGAAAAGTCGTCTCTACCGCTGTTAAAAACTCTTCTTTAGGTGAACCAAGACTGGATGATTGCATTTTAAGAAGACTAAGAACCTGGAAATTCCCGATTCCTAAAGGAGGAGTGGGAGTTGCTGTATCATACCCATTTATCTTTAAACCGCTTCAGAGGTAAAACATGAAATACATCAAAAGATTAATAGAAACCTGTTTATTTATTTTGGCTGTTCATTTAATTTTTCACAGCATTACAGCTGAAGCTGCAGAAAAAAAAGAACAAAAAAATCAATCTGAAGAAGTAAACGTAGATAAAATTAAGAAAAAATATTGGACCAGTGGAAAAACTCAAGATTTTGGCGTTGTACAAAACAGAATTTACTCTAAGTCTGGAAAAATAGCAGTCGGAGTCATGGGTGGATTTCTGACCAGCGATCCTTTTCTAAGTACTAAAACTCTTGGTTTGAATATCGGATATCATTTCAATGAGTATCTTTCTTTAAGTGTTCTAGGATGGAAAAGCTTTGTAAGTAACTCATCTGCTCTCGATTCTTTTGAGTCATTTAGTGGAGCAACTGCAAATACAAATTTAACTCGGTATTACGCAGGAACACAGTTTGATTATAGTTTTTTATACGGAAAGCTTTCACTTCTTGGACTCAAGATTATTCATTTTGATCTCAATGTAGGTGCGGGACTAGGTGCCACAGGTACAGAAACTGGAACTTATATCACGCCCTCACTCGCCGTTGGACAGCGTTACTACCTTACAAAATTGATTTCTTTAAGACTAGATTATCGTTTTATGTATTATCGAGAACGTCTCGTAGAAAAAGTAGTTCCGCAAAGCCTAGGGCAAGATCGAGGAACTAGAAACAACCTCACACATTCTATCACCCTAGGCGTTGACTTTATGTTTGAACTTTAAGGAGTAAACAATGAAATTTTATTTTTTCACGCTTCTTATTATAGCTCTTACTCCAATCTCCTCTTGGGGTATTGAAGGAAAACATTCTTTCTGTACTTCTTCGGAGTCTTGGAAATTTTCAGATGAAATTCCAAAAGATTATGTCGAAATGTTTAAAAAGACTGTTGAGAATGAAATTCCTCCGACACAAGGGTTTTCTGAGGCATTAGACTTACGAAGAAGAGCTGAAACACCTATACAAAAATTATTTGCCGAATACTGGATCTCTCGTTCAATCTTATCAGGAGGCCTCCCTCACGTAGCTCACCAAGGGTTTATCACTCTTTTAAAAACTCCATCTAGACCAGGATGGAGAGATATTCAAATCTCTTCTTTAGAATGTCTATCAAGAATACAAAAAAAATACCCGACACTCACTTTTGATGCTCATGTTCATCATAAAATCATTGAACTTTTTGACCTTAAACCAACAGGTTTGATAAAAAAATCACTTCAAAAAAGTGCTCTCATTTCAGTTAGAGATCTTATTTCTCAAAAAAATATACAAAAAAATTTAATTGAATCGATCTTAAATAAAATGAAAGATGGAGGTAAATATGAAGAGCTCGCACAGGGATTATACTCTTCTTCCATTTCTCATCATTCAAAAACAATTCTTTGGTTAGAAAAGTTTCTTAACCCAAAAACAAATATACCATCGGATTTAAAAAAGTACCTCGACTCTGCGAATCTACTCATGGCTAGAGCTTTGTACTCCAGTGGACAATATGAACGATCTATTTGGCATCTTAAACATATACAAAAAAATTCAAACGAACTTGCAAGAGGCTTATCAGAACTATCTTGGGCTTTTCTGCAAAGTGAAAGATATGCGGAGGCCATTGGGACTGCAATCAACCTTCAAGCTGGTGGCTTAAGAGGGACTTTCACTCCTGAAGCCCCGATGGTAATGGCTATGGCTTTAAATGAAGTCTGTCATTACCCAAAATCGATTCAAGCAATTTCTCTTTTTAAAGATAAATATAAAGACTCTTATTTTTGGTTATCTGATTGGTATAAAAATAGAAATTCTTCTTCTCAAAATATCTACCCTAAGGTGATTTCTTACATTAAAAAATCAGCATCTGTATTGAATAAAAAAGATAAAAGTTTTCAGTTTGATGTACCTGTCAATATTGTAAGTGAATGGATTAGAACTCCTCTTTTTTTATCAAGACAAGAGGAAATTAATTTAATTTATAAAGAAAAAAAGCAAACAAAAAAGCTTTCAAAACAAGGTGCTTTTTACCAAAATAAAATGGCTGAAAATCTAATCAAAGAAGCTCGAGGCCTTAAAAAAAGATACATTCTAGCAAGAAAAGAAATGGCTCCTGGAGACCCAATTCCTGCTCAAATTACCGACGATTTAAAGTTTTTAAAAAAGCAAGTTCTTCATTATCGAAGAATGCAACAAGGAGCTCCAATTTGGCATGTAATCATGAATGCCCATCAGAAAAAAGCGCCTGAACTTAAAAAGACACTGGTATCTAGAATTAATAGAGATTTAAAAAGAATTACAGAAAATATGTATTTTCAGCTGGAAGATATTTCTGAAAACAGTCAACTCATTGAAGTAGAAATCTACAATGGTGCCACTAAAGATATCATTTGGCAAAATGCACATCCTGATTACGATAAGATTGCGGAAGCTTTAAAAGATCAAGATAGACGTTTAGCAAAAAAACAAGTGATGGACTGGGGTACTGTCCAAGCATCAATGGACGGTCTAGGAGAAATTTGGGAAGACGAGCTTGGTGACTTCAAAGCAGATATCTATGACAACTGCGAAAGTAAGGATCGTTACCTTAAAGTAAAAAGAACGCAAATGCTTGCTAAATTAAAGCAAAGTAGACAGGGAAAAAAATGAAAAAATATTATTTAGGAAGAAAAGGAAAAATTTTTGGTCCATATACAGAAGCAGAATATGAAAACCTACTCGCTTCTGGTGAGATTGAAAATTTTAGATATCTGTGGAATGCAAAAAACCAGGACTGGATTCCATTAGAGCCAGCTCCAGCTCAAACTCCAGAAGCCTATGACTTAGGTTCGAAAGTAAGTCATTCGGCAAAGCCTCAGGTCTCTAATCCACTCTGGCAGGCTGTTTGTCACGATTTAAAAACAGCGGTAAAAGGACTTGTAGGCCAAGTCACAGAGACCGGGTGTATGATCTATTCTGATTCAACAGAAAGCTTGAAAAAAGGATCAAAAATTCTCCTTCACCTCTTTGATCCAAAACTACAAAAATCAATCCAAATTAGAGCTGTACTTTCAGAGGTACAACGCCAGAACGCCGGTTGGAGTTACCAAATTCGCTGGAACGAGTCCCCAAAGTTCTCGTAAAAAAACTTTTTACTGGATAATCAGATAAAATCCACCTCTGGTGAGATCGAGATCGATGATCAAACTGAAGATCAATAATCCATTTCTCTAAATTAAGGTTAGATTTTAGGATACTTCTTTTTAAGGAACTCATTTGTCCAAGCAAGTTGTTTTTTAAATGAGATGCAGTTTCTAAATTCCAAAATTGAATTAAAAACTCAAGAGCCACTATTGTTACCGACAAAGCTCCATATTCTTTTAATTTTGAAAACAAAATATCTGTCCGGAGTGAATCTCTTTTTAAGACATAAAATAAATCACTCAAAAAAATCCAATTAAATCTTAAATTTTCATCAACTAAATTTAAAATTCTATCTAAAAAAATATCCTCACTTGAAAGAATTCTGATTTTAGGACTACTTCCTGTGAGCTGCTCTCTCGGGTAATTAAAAAAATGTCTGCGATCAATAATTTCACCTTCTAAAAAAGAAATTTTCCTTTCGACCAATATGGTAGAACGTGAAAAACGTCGATAAAGACTATAAGAATTATTCTGATTCTGCTGTTCGTCTAAAGAACGAAAGCCACATTGCCCCAATATTCTTAATACTTCATTTTGATCTTCTCTCGTAACTACAATCCGAGCCTCTGTCAGAGGTCTCATCCATCTGAGTGAATATTCATTTGGATAGTAGATTTTCGCTAAGTCAAAACCACCATAAATAATCATTGGAATAGAGGCATCTGAAATTAAAGAAATTACTTTTTCAACCTCTACATCTAAAACTTCTCTTGTTTTTCTCGTTCTCTCTGCAAGATCCTGTAAGAACTTCCAACCTTCGTTTTCAAATAAATTCGTTTCTTTAAAAATTTCAAAAAAAACTTCAGCTAATTCATTGCGTTCTAAAAAATCAATGAATCCAGATCTTTCAATCGGAGAAAAAACTGGGATTTCATCTAAAGCTTGTCCTGACTGGACTTTAGACATTGCTTTAAAAAAAATGATCTGGTTTTCAGAAGTCACATCACCGCCGTTTCAGATCTTTCAAAATCAGATAAATTAGAAAAATAATCGGGAGAAAATATTTTAATCGTTGTTTTTTTCTTGGTGATTTTTTCAACCCATTTCTTTTTCAAATCTAATAACTCCCCATAATCTAACCCTTCAATGTTAGAAAATAGAACATCAGAAAAATTAACTTCTTTGACTTGATCATGGTTACTATTTAAAACAAACAATTCCCTTACTGGATAGGTTAATCTCGACTGAGGAAGAAGATGATAATCCTTTCCAAAAGGAAGAGAATGCATAACCAAATGAAGCTCTTTCTCAAGCACCCAAAAACCATCTGCAATCACTTGAGCGTTGGGGAAATAAGAAGAAAATAAAGCAAGTGACGTAGAACGCCCCTCCCCTGCTTTACCAATAAAACCAATTCCTTTTCCGTGATCTGCAATAGCACTCCCTGAAAGAAGCACTGAATTTTGATGAATAAGCGCATAAGGAATAAACCATTTCATAAGTTCATGCATTGCAAAAAGTTTTTCAGGTACAAGATAAGCAACCGCTTTTCTAGAGTTCAAAGAAAGAGCTGACCAATTTTCTCCTTGAGAGAATCCATCTTGTGTTTTTGATCTAGACTCAATTTGAATGTTTTCAAATTTTTCAAAAGATATATCTTGAATAAAAATTTCAGCATCTAAATCTCCATCAGAAAGATACGAAGAATAAAATGACTGAACTTGAAAATATAAAGACTTTGAATTTGTTTTTATTCCTATTCGGGAACCCCCAATAGAAATTTTTACTCCAAACGCATCTTCTCTAGATTTTAAGTTCTTAAGTTGATTTAACATGAATATCCTCAATTAAAAAGAATAAGAAACTCCACCAGAAACAACAAATCCCGTCATGCTTAAAGGTAGAGAAACAAATCCTGAATTATCAGAGTTATTTAAAATCCGACTTCCATTACCCGCAACAGAGGGGGCTGTTTCTGATGTGGATAAAAACCTAAACCCCACTTCTAAAAATGCAGCTACCGCAGGTAAAATAAAGTAATTCGCCTCAACGGCTGCAAGCCCAGTAAAACCAGAGGTACTAATTGTAGTATCATTCCCCAAGGAAGACGACGTAGAACCTGTACTTGATTGAAGGGTTGCAGTGAAATCAGTCAATAAAGCTAAACCACCGGCTCCGATCAGGCGAATCCACATTTTAGGCATTACTGGAAACTGATAAGCAGCTCCAAGCATTAGAGGTAAACTGGTGTAAGAAAGTGCGTATTCATTCGTTTCACTCGTTCCTGAAGTATAACTAATGGTGGCAGTTAAAGACTTTGTTAAATACTCAACACGACCAAGAACAGAAAATCGAGGACTAAACGCATAAGAAAACTCTCCTCCAAAGTGAATGCTACTTGAAAAGGCTTCAGCTCCAATTTGAGTATTTAACTCTGTTGGCGAATACAGACTTAATCCACCTAACGCTTTTACTCTAAATTTCTTATAAGATTCGCTTTCATTTTTTTGACGTCTCTGATTTCGAGTCATGGGAGCAGCATAAGGGTTACTGTTTTCAGTCGGTGGAAGATTCCTTCTTCTCCTTTTTCTTTTTCCTCTAGAAAAAATCTTGATCTCTTCTCCTTTAATCCATCCAATCTGCCCCGAAGGAGTTCTCACTTTATAAAATCCACGAGTAGGGTAATTACTTACGGGAACTTTCTGCCCTTGATCTAAAGATTCAATGACCTCTCCTCCCTCACTTGGACTTTTGTACACATTCGCTCCCTCTATACTCACCTTCGCCGATTGAGCTGAAAACGCATGATTCATTCCAAAAAATAAAAATACTCCTACAAAAAAAAGTGCCCATTTTTTATTCATCGAATGCCTTTCTTTGTCATTTCGAGTGGATTAATTTTCGCCTGTTGTACAGTCATTCCCCAATGAAGATGTGGACCTGTTACTCGACCAGTAGCGCCCGCTAACCCGATTCGATCTCCCTTTTTTAAAATTTGATTTAATTCAACAGTTATTTTACTCAAATGAGCATAAACGGTAAATAAACCATACCCATGATCTAAGATCACCGTCCCTCCAGTAAAGAAAAGCGGTTTTGCTAATACTACTTTTCCGCTTTCAGGAGCTCTAATGGGTGCTCCCGTTCGAGCTCTGAGGTCAAGGCCACTGTGATATCCACTAAAAGATTTATTATAAAGTCTTTTAGTTCCATAAGGACTGGTCACCCCACTTCGAATAGGAAGTCGGAATGGCCCCTTCCAATATTTGATCGGTGTACGTGTTTGATAAATCTTACGTGTTTCTAGATATTCCTTTTCAATTCGCTTCTCATCAGAAGGATTTGGCTTTATTTTCCGTGGAGCTACTCTCAGTTTTTCAGCCTTATATTTTCCTTCAAAAACTTCAAACATCAAATGCTGCTCCCATTGGTACCCGTCGAACTCAATTTGAACAGATATTTTCTTAGGACCGACAGGCTCACGGTAAGGAATTCCCAAAAGTCCCCTAAATACAATTCCATCATTATCTTGTTGATCAATAAAAAATGGAATGATCTTTTGATTCCACTCTGCTTGAATCGTTAAATCACCCGTTTCGTATGCAGAGACCCAATCTTTTTTTGATTTTAAGGGAAACTTAACAAAAATCTGCTGTAAGCGGCCATTTGAGATTTTTTCTTTTAAAAGAGAAGCCTGAACTTCGGGTAAACGAGAATCTCCTCGTGTAGACAGACTGGCACATGAAAAAGTTAAAAATAGAACTAAAAAACTAAAGAGCTTGAACCCACGATTCCCCATCTCTGAATTTTAACTTTAATTTATCGCCTTGTGAAATTTCTTTTGAAGAAACAACAACTCTCTCCGGAGAAGTGCTCATCGTAATTGTATATCCTCGAGAAAGAACCTTTAGTGGAGATAAGGCTTCTAAGCGAGCGGCTTCTTTTCCAAATGAAAATTCAAACTTTTTTAAAGTACTTGTCATTGAGAGCTTTAAACGCTCTGACCACTCATCCACTCTCTGGATTTGCTCTTGAATTTGATCTTTTGGACTCACAAGTCTGTTTTCTAAGTCTAAAAGAATTCTTTTTTGATGAATGAGACACTGATCCATTGAATATTGAAGCCGTTGATCCCACTGAAAAATCCGCTCTCGAACATCAACCCACCCCGCTGAAACCAATTCAGCTGCCGCAGAGGGAGTAGGCGCCCTTAGATCGGCTACAAAGTCCGCAATTGAAAAATCAATTTCATGCCCCACTCCGGAGATAACTGGAAGCGGCGAATCATAAATAGCTTTAGCAACTCTTTCATCATTAAAAGCCATCAAATCCTCTAAACTTCCTCCTCCCCGACAGACAAGAATCACCTCTCCTAGGTCATTCTTAGAAGCCACTTGAATACCCCGAGAAACTGATTCGGGCGCACCCTCTCCCTGTACCACTGCTGGAATCACGGTTACTTCAATTTGAGGCCCTCTCCTTCCTAAGACCTGAAGAATATCTTGCAGTGCAGCGCTCGTAGCTGAAGTCACCACCGCTATCCTTTTAGGATACAGAGGAAGTTCCTTTTTTCTCGACTCCTCAAACCAGCCTTTCTCTTTGAGTTTCTTTTTTAACTCTTCAACTGCGAGCTGAAGTGCGCCCACTCCCAAAGGCTCAATTCGATCAACAATCATTTGATAAGATCCACGCGGAGGATAGATAGAAATTTTTCCATGACAGAGAACTTCCATTCCATCACGAATGGGGGCCCTATTCTGTTTTCTACCCCAACCAAAAATAGCCGCAGATAAATGAGCATGCTGATCTTTTAAAGAGAAGTATACATGACCGGACGATGCAGGCTTAAAATTACTCACTTCCCCTTGGACCCAAATATTTAAAAATTCAGGTTCTACCAAATTACGTACACGAGCAGTAATTTGACTCACAGTCATCGCATTCATAGAATTGTTTTTTTCAAAAAAAGAAGACTGATTCAATGATACTTCCTTTTTTTAAAAGCGCGATATGCTTGTTTTTTTTCTTTATCTTTTATTTTTTTTTCAAAAAAACCTGTAGATTTCAAATACCCTATCGCTTGTAAAACTTGAAAATCTTTCTTTGGTGAATCATATTGCATTTTGTCTGATTTTTTATTTTTTACTGTAGAGTCAAATTCAGAAATATCAAAATCTGTAGAAACCTGTTGTCCCTCGAGATGACCTTCAAGATCTTGTTCCCGAAAGGCTGTTTCTCTCACCTTAGCTTTTTCAAGCAATTCACTATTAAATTTCTCCAAAACAATATCTGGAATTACTCCTTTCATTTGAATACTTCTTCCTTTTGGAGTGTAATACCGAGCGATTGTAAGTTTTAACCCCATATCGTCACCTAAAGGCATTACTGTTTGGACAGACCCTTTCCCAAAAGTTCTCTCTCCTAAGATCATCGCTCTGTGATGATCTTGAAGAGCGCCCGCTACAATTTCAGCGGCAGATGCTGTACTAGAATTAACTAAAACTGCAAGTTTAAAGTCAGTTCTTGCTCGCCCTTTTCTGACATGTTTCACTTCTTTGCTTTTTTTATTTCTCCCGACAGTCGAAACAACGATACCTTCTGGAACAAAAAGAGAGGTAATTTCAACAGCCTGATCCAAAAGCCCCCCTGGAGTATTTCGCATATCAAAGATCAAACCCTTCAACGGTGATTTTTTCTCAAGTTGACGAATTGCTCTTCTTACATCCTTTCCAGCACTTTCGTTAAAAGTAGAAAGGCGAACATAACCATAATGAGGCTCAATCATTTCATATCGAACGGACTGAATTTTTATCGTTGCTCTTTCTAACTTGAAGTCTTTGTATTCGTCCCACCCTTTACGATAAACTTTCAAATAAACAGAAGTTCCCTTTGGACCTCTCATTTTGGCAACAGACTCTTCCAAGCTCATACCGCGAGTACTAATAAACCGATTATGGGTAGCATTGGACTTGATTTTAACAATTCGATCACCTGGTTTCAGTCCAGCTTTCCATGCGGGAGTTCCTTCAATAGGGGCAATCACCGTAAGGACATCTTTTCGAAGACCAATCTCAATTCCCAAACCACCAAACTTTCCTTTGGTGTCGACCTTCATATCTTTATATATTTCAGGGGGCAAAAAACTTGAATGAGGATCCAATGTTTCCAACATTCCTTTGAGTGCGCCATGAATTAACTTCTCATTGGAAACTTCATCAACATAGTTAGATTCTACGAAATGAAGAACTTTTTGAAATAACTCTAAATTTTTATAACGACTGGATTCTTCCTTTTTTGCGTAAGAAATTGATCCCGAAAATATTAATAGATTAACCCATAAAAGATATTTTAATTTCATTCGCTTAAACTAATCTATTTCTGAAGCCACTTCAACGGATTCACCGCAACATTTCGAGATCGAATCTCAAAATAAACAGGTTCACCCTGAGCACTCGATTGTCCGACACGCTCTCCCTCTACAACAACGTCACCAACAACCTTCTCTAGCTCGCCAAGGCGTCCAAGAAGGGAATAATACCGCGCACCATGATCAATCAAAAGGACCTGACCATATCCACTTAGTGGGCCTGCATAAGCCACCCTTCCTGACGCAATTGCTTTTACATCAGATAACGCAGCCGTTTCATACTCAAGCCCTTTTTTGAATACATGAAGTTTAGTTTGAGCGTCATAAACTTTTCCATAAGTTTGTAAAATTTTTCCATCCACAGGCGCTCTTAACTTTCCTTTTTTTCTAAAAAAATCTCCTGAGAGAAGAATTTCCTGAACCTGTTTTCTTTTTTCCTCTAGGTTTTCAAGTTCCACTCTTGCATTGAGTTGGTTGAGCAATCCGACGAGTCGGTTTTCAGACTCTTTCAAAGAGTGATAATTTTCTAATTGGGAAAGTCTTTTTTTGTAATTTTTTTTCAAAATTGAAACTTCCAACCGCTCATGAAGACGAATAATTTCCTTTTTTTCCTCGAGTCGATCAAAAATTGAGGCTAACTGTTGTCTTTCCTCGATAATCTGGGCCTCAAGCTGATCTGCTTCCTGGAGATCGATTTTCAATGCTCCTAAGAGCTGAAGATAACGATCTGAAAGTGTAGCAAGTAGTTTTCTTCTAGGCATTTCATAAGACTCCCATTCTTTCATAGAATTAAAATGAGAAACATCTTCCTGGGAGTACAGCATTTGTTTAAGTGCATTTTTAATTTTTATTTTTTGATCATTCATTCGATCATGAATAGAAACTCTTCTTTTTTCCAAGTATTCAATTAAACTTTCTAACTCATCAATTCTTTGTAAACTTAAAGATCGTTCCTCATTATGCAACTTCAGAAGTTTTTTTACTTTTAGAATTTGATGTCGTCGATTCAACTTTCCTCGAGTTCCAGTAATTAATTTTTTTTCAATCGAGAGTATTTGATTCCTAATTTTACTCAGTTGATGAGCAATTTCTTGATTTGGTTTATTTAAAATAGAAACTTCAAGTTGTGGAGAAGAAAAACCTCTCTGAGTAATAAAAAATGCGGAAATTAAAATTAATTTACGCATTAGAACTTTCTCTCAAAATAATAGAACTAAACGCTCCTAAGAAAAATGCGACTCCCACCAAAATCAAACTCACTTCTACTGGAGGGCCAGGTAGCATTTGAAATGCAGGAGAAAGTTCTCGAACCAAACGATAAAAAGCTCCGCCTGCATAAATCCATAAAATTCCTGCGGTTAATCCTGAAAACAGACCAATTAATCCCCCCGTGACTAATCCAGGAATACGGCTTTGAAAATAACTCCCTCCCATCAACCGAACCATTGAAATTGAGTCTTTCAAAAGATTGGCATTGGTTTTCATAAGATGAAAAAGAATAGAAGCAATTGTCAAAAATAAAATCAAAACGGCAGCAACAGAGAACCTCTCTAGTATCAAAAATGTTTGAATTGTCGATTGGTATCGATCTCCCGTTGAATCAACACTTTCAACTTCTACTAAACTTTGAATAAAGTTCTTCATGGAAGGAGTAAATACCCCGTTCATATAAATATACCGAGGAATGAGTTCATCCATTTCTTCCCCAAAATAGCTCAATTCTTGAATAAGAGAGGAATTATTCGCTTTCATTTTCTTCAAAAAATCAGAGGCACTTACGTAGCCCATCTCAAGAGAACTTCCAAACTGTGACCTCATCTTTGCAATTAACTGAAGAGCAGACTGATCATTTACATCGGGGTTAAGGTAAGCCATAACCAACTCTTGTTCTCCAAGATTTTTCATCAAAGGGGGAATCGAAGTAAAAATCCAATAACTGTATCCACCCCCAAAAAGTAAAACTCCCATCCCAAGACTTGCAATCCACTGAGACCAAAATGCCTGTTTCCAAGGACGAAGGCCAATTCGAATTAAGTGTTTCAATATGCACCTCTTTCCCGATATCCTTGCGTTTGAAGGCGGCCCTCTTTTAAAACCAAACAAGAGTTTTGAACTCGTTTTATAATTTCTCGATCATGAGTTGCTACAATCACTGCAGCCCCTCGCTGACTTGCCTTCACAAGTAGATCCATGATCGCCCATACTTCATTAAAATCCTGAGCTCCAGTTGGCTCATCAGCAATAATCAACTCTGGAGAACGCACGAGAGCTCGTGCGACAGCAACTCTTTGAGATTCCCCTCCAGATAAATTTCCTGCCAAAGTTTCCGATTTAGACATCAAGCCCAGTTGCCCTAAAAGTTCAGCAATTTTAGATTTAGCATCCAGACTCAACGTCCTCCTTCCGGCAAGAGTTAAGGACAGAGCAATATTATCAAAAACAGTAAGATCAGGAATTAAACGGACTTTTTGTGGAATATACCCAATGGCTTGCCTCATTGCTTTTAGAGTAGTCGGAGGCACTTTTTTCAAATCGTAACCGAACACAGTCAAACTTCCGTCAGAAGGAAGTTCTTCTGTGGCCAGCATTCGAAGAAGGGTGGATTTCCCTGCCCCACTTCCTCCAAGCAAATATAGAAAGTTTCCCCTCTTTACATCAAAACTAATTTGATCGAGAACTTTTTCCCCATGATAGACTTTATTTACCTGTCTTAAAGTTAGCATCCTTGCCTCCTCTCCGTCAGACGACGCGTCGCAATTTTTTGCAAATAAAAGATATCATTTTTTTGGCTAAAGATAAAAACAAGCTAGAATGTTTTCTGTGCTAATAGAAAAAAAATACGACCAATTCGAACTGAGTTCTTTAGACTTAAAAAAAATAGTCAAAATACTGACATTCTGGCTTGCGCTCGAGGGATGGACTCTGCTTTTTCAGGGGCTGGGTCTCGCACTCATTACCTATTTCTTTGTGGGGACTCATCCAGCAGGAGAACAAAGTAAGCTTCAATTAATTAGTGACCTTCTCAAAGCAAGTGAACTCACTTTAGCGGGACTAGGAATGGTTCTTTTTTTACTCTTAAATGTTTTTCTTTATCCTCTTACAACCATTCAAAAAAAAGATTTAGTTGAAAGCAAAACTTTTGAAGCTGCTTTTATTCCTGGATTCCGCAGAGGTGCTGTCCTTGCCTTAGGAATTACTTTAGCTTTTATCTTATCCGGTTATTACCGGTATCTCGGTGTTTATTTTCAAATATCAGAACTTCTAGAGACGGTCGTAGATCTTTTTTTTAGAACGATTTTCATCGTATTAATGGTGTACTGTGAAGAATTTATTTTTAGAAGAAAACTATTAACAGAATTAAAAAAATTAACATCTCCTTTTTTCGCTATCGTTATCGTATCTGCTCTCTACTGCATTCATAAAAATATCCAATTTGAATTAGGATGGATGCATACATTAACTCTATTTTTATTATCTTTTTTAGTCAGTTTATATCACTTACAAGGCAGACCTTTTTTCTTTGGTGCAGGTTATATTACTGGACTTTTTTTAGTGCTTCACCCTCTTTTTGGCCTACCTTTGTTAGGTTGTGATTTTTCTGGAGTCATTCTCATGAAATATGACTCTGGTCTTACGGATAACGGAGCAATTTTACAAAATTTCACACAGCAGACAGACAGTCGAACATCCCTCTTTATTACAGGAGGAATAGGAGGACCACTCTCTAGTTTTGCATTTCAAACGGTTCTTACTGTTCAAACTCTTTTTGTTCTTTTATCAAAAAAGAAAAAACTTTTATTCAAATCTTTGAGCCGATAGAATCGACTCGAAAGGAAACATAATGAATCAACCAAGTATAATCGAACTCATTACACAATCTGGCCCTGTCGTAAAATTTGTCCTTATTGGACTCCTATTATCTTCCCTTTTTTGTTGGTCAATTATTTTTTCAAAATTTAAAATTTTCAAAATTGCTTCTCAAAAAAACAAGGGTTTTGAGGAAATGTTCTGGAACAGCAAAAGCTTAGAGGAGGCTCAAAGTGAAATTGAAAATTACAAATCAAGTCCAGTTGCACATGTCTTCATTAACGGATACCGAGAGCTTCTTAAACTCAAGGGATTAGAAAGGCAAAAACACTCCGAACTAGAAATCAACAATATCTATAGAGCAATGGCGAAGGCCTCGAGTGACCAAGTTGAAAAATTAGAAGAAAATGTAGGCTGGTTAGCAACTATCGCAAGTGCGGCTCCATTTATTGGACTCTTTGGAACCGTATGGGGAATTATGAATTCATTTCAAAGCATTGGATCAACAGGATCAGCAAGCCTTGCTGTTGTTGCCCCAGGAATTTCTGAAGCTCTAATCGCCACCGCGGCTGGACTTGCTGCGGC
This sequence comes from Pseudobdellovibrionaceae bacterium, assembly GCA_002722705.1. Classification (GTDB taxonomy): domain Bacteria; phylum Bdellovibrionota; class UBA1018; order UBA1018; family UBA6935; genus UBA6935. The sequence goes on from PBMP01000087.1 coordinate 14,645, forward strand.
GATTCCATCTGTAGTTGCCTATAATCACTTCGTTAATAAAATAAAAAAACAAGCAAACGAAATGGATCATTTTAGTCAAGATTTTTTAAATATCGTTCAAAGAAGCTTTTTAGGCTCAAAAAAAGGAAGTGAAGAATCATGATGCTTCCTCCTTCTGGCTCCTCAAAACATACACCTACGAATTTAGCTGAAATTAACGTCACTCCCTTAGTTGACGTAATGCTCGTCCTCTTAATTGTATTCATGGTCTCTGCCCCTCTGATGCAACAAGGAGTGAAAGTCGATATTCCTCAAGCAAATACGGGGGCAATGGAAGAAGGTCCCGATCAAATCGTAGTATCCATTTCAAAGAAAAAAGAAATTAAAATTGATTCACAAGACATTGAAAAAGGAACCCTGGTTGAAAAACTCAGTGCGATTGCTAAAGCAAAACCTGACATTCAGGTTGTTGTAAAGGCAGATCAAAACTTAGCATATCGAGTAATTGCTCAACTCATTGCTCAAATTAAGAAAGCTAACGTTTCACGAGTCGGTTTGGCAACTCAACCTGGAAACTCAAAAGTAGACTTCTAGAGGTATTTTTTGAAATTTTTTGTTTTTATAAAAGAGATAAAACAGCTGATTTTTCGTCTGGTTTCAAAGATAGATCATCTTTTACCGTCATCTTTTCAATTTTTTAATGAGGGTGACTCTATCAAGCTTTCTTTTGGAATGAGGTGGTCTCTCATTGCTCACTTTACATTCATTTTTATCCTTTTATTTAAAAGCCTTCTTTTTCCAAGCAAAATTAAAACCTACATCCCCACACTTAAAGTTGATCTCGTAAGCCTTCCTGACGACCTAAAAAAGGATCTTAGAGAACAAAAAAAGAAAACGATTCCTCATCCAAAAACCACTGAAAAGCCGGTCAAAAAAACTAAAAAGAAAAAATCAATGGTCCTGAAAGGAAAAGGGAAAAAAAAGAAGGAAAAAGAGAGAAAACAAGAAATATCAAACGCTCTTGATAGAATAAAAGCGCTTCAAAGAATTCAAGAAGAAGCAGAGGAAAAAAAACTAAAAGGAAATAAAATCTCTCCAGGAACTACTGTTTTAGGAGAAGCAAAAGAAGCAGCCGAAGCAACATACTATGACATTATTCATGATCGAATCAAAAGTCATTGGGCTCTTCCAATCTGGCTTGCAAGGCAAAATCTCTCCGCTCGGGCAAAAATATTTATCGATACCCATGGAAATATACGATTTATCCGATTTCTAAAAAGTTCTAATCAGCCTCAATTCGACGAAGCAGTGCGAGAAGCCATACAAAAAAGCGCTCCTTTTCCACCTCCACCAGACTCCCTTCAAAGCTCTGTTCGCTCTGATGGAATCTTACTTGGATTCCCGCTGTGACCTAATGAGTTATTTTTTTTTAAAGAACTCTCGTCTTCGAGAGGTTATGATCAGAGGCATGAAAATTTGTTATTTTTTGTTGGTCAGCCTTATTTTGTCACAGCAAGGATTTGCTGAAACCGCTTATATTGCGGTTGGAAAAGCAAAAGCTAAAAAAACAGTACTCGCTTTCCCAAAAATCAATTTACTGACTCAAACTCCTGACCAAAATGGAATCTTAAAAACAATTGACCAGACCGTTCGATTTGATCTTCAATTCATGGACCTTTTTAAATTCTTATCTCCAGCGGCCTTTGCTGACAAAAGTACTGGAATCGCTTTAAACCAATTTAAAATGAGTGATTGGAAAGGAACTGGAGGAGACTTTTTAATTAAATCTGCACTCCATTTTGATAAAAAATCAATCTCATACGAAGCCTACCTCTACGAAATTCGAAGCTCCAAAGCCTTAGTAGCAAAGAAATATGTAGGTACCCTCAAAGAAGCGAGAACGATTGCACATACTTTTGCAAATGACATTGTGGAAAAGCTCACCGGACTTCCTGGAATTTTCTTAACAAAAATTGCGATGAGTTGTGATCGAACAAAGAAAAAAGAAATATACGTAATGGATTTTGATGGTTCAAATGTAAAACAGATTACAAATCATCGTTCCATTGCGATTGCACCTGCATGGAATTCTGATGGTTCAAAAATCGCTTATTCTCTTTTTACAAGACATAAGAACAACAGTAAAAACATTGATCTTTATGAATATAGCTTTTTAAATAATAAAATAAGACTCCTTTCAAATAGAAAGGGAATGAACAGTGGAGCAGCCTATCACCCTATTGAAAACATACTCGCACTCACGATGTCCTTTTTAGGCAATCCAGAAATTTTTTCTCTTAACCAAGGAACAAAAAAGGTAACTCGACTCACCCACTCAAAAGGAATGGATGTGGATCCCATTTTTAGTCCTGACGGAAAATTCTTAGCGTTCTCTTCTTCGAGATCAGGAAAACCAATGATCTACAAAATGCAAGTCAATGGAACAGGATTACAAAGACTAACTTATGCTGGGCGTTATAACGCAACCCCGAGCTGGTCTCCTCAAAATAATAAAATCGCCTTTGCTGGTTGGAAAGACGGTCATTTTGATATTTTCATCATGAATCCCGATGGAACCCGAATTGAAAGGCTCACTAAAAACAATGGTGGTAACGAAGACCCTTATTTTAGTCCTGATGGAAACTTTTTAGTCTTCTCTTCAAATAGAACAGGAAAGAAAAACATTTATGTCATGAATATTGATGGAACCTATGTCAAACGACTGACCTATGGACTAGGAAACTGTGTGTCTCCAAAATGGTCCGCCCCTCCTCGAAAATAGAACCTTCGTCCCATCCTTCTTTCTTAACGACTAGAGGTTTGCTATAAAGAACTTATGTCAAAAGATCCAATAGCAATTGTTGATGGTGTTCGAACTCCCTTTGTAAAAGCAAGAACAGTTTTTCATAAAACTCCTCCTTCTGCACTCGGAGGAGCAACGATTAGAGAAGTGATCGCAAGAACCGCGATCGATCCATCTCTTATTGATGAAATCTTTTTTGGAATTGTCAGTGCGCCTGCTGAAGGTCCTAATATTGCGAGAGAAGCTCTTTTTGATTCAGGAATGAGTCCTGAGATCCCATGTACAACGATTAATCGCTACTGTGCCTCAGCCCTCGAAGCATCAGCATCAATTGCTGCAAAAATTGATGCTGGACAAATTGAAATAGGAATTGCAGGAGGAGTCGAAAGTATTAGTTCGATTAGAGCTCTCTTCTCTCAAAAGGCCACCGACTATTTTCAAAATCTCATGAGAGCACGAACTCTTGGACAACGACTCGGGATGCTTAAACAATTTAAACCCGCTTATCTCGCGCCTCATGCGCCCGGAATAAAAGAGCCAACCACTGGATTAAGCATGGGACAAAGTGCAGACCTGATGGCTCGACATTTTAAGGTAGGACGAAAAGAGCAGGATGAATACGCTGTTCAAAGTCACCATAAAGCAGCCAAGGCCTGGGAGAATGGATTTTATCAAACTCATGTTATCCCCGTTGCAACTTCTGAAGGAAAAGTCATTCATCAAGATACTGATGTAAGAGCTGATACCTCTTACGAGAAAATCGCAAAACTTAGACCCGTATTTTATAAAGACGGGACGATCTCAGCTGCGAACTCCAGCCCTCTAACAGACGGAGCTTCTGCGCTTCTTCTAATGAAAGAATCTAAGGCGAAAGAACTTGGACTTAAAATTTTAGGGACCATCCGGTCATATGCAAACGCAGCAATTGATATTAAAAAAGAACCTCTCTTAATTGCACCCGCTTATGCAATACCAAAGGCTCTCGAAAAAGCAGGCATGAACTGGTCAGACCTCGACCTTGTCGAAGTTCATGAAGCATTCGCTGCCCAGGTGATTGCAACCATCCGAGCCATTGAATCCAAAGAATTTGCTTCTGAGAAACTAGGACTCTCAAGCCCAATCGGAAAAGTAAATCTGGACACTTTAAATATTCATGGTGGGAGTATTCCTTTGGGTCATCCTTTTGGTGCAACTGGAGTTCGAATGATTCTACAAGCCCTTCATGGATTACAAGTCACTGGTAAAAATACAGCTTTAATTAGTGTTTGTGCCGCTGGTGGACTCGGTGGTGTCATGATTGTTGAAAAAAATCAGTAGTCATCAATGCCTGAAACCGTTGTTTTTCCAGACCCGACTCACACCGATGAACATGGAATTGTTTGTTTTGGAGGAAATCTTCTTCCTGAAACTGTTTACTCAGCTTATACCCAAGGAATTTTCCCATGGCCACATGAAGACTCTCCCCTTGCTTGGTTTTATCCACCAGAAAGAGGAGTCTTATTTTTCGATAAACTTCATTTATCCAAAAGTTTTCAACGGTTTTTAAAAAAAACAAATTATCATTCCACAGTAAATAAAGATTTTGATTCAGTCATCAGGCAATGTGCAAATAGTCCTCGCCCCTTTCAACATTCTACTTGGATCACTGAAGAGATTATTACGGCATATACAGAACTTCATAAAAAAGGAGTCGCTCTCAGTATAGAAGTCTGGAACGAAAACGAACTAGTAGGAGGAGTCTACGGAGTCGATGTTAAAGGCGTTTTCTCTGGAGAAAGCATGTTTCACAAAGAAGACAATGCCTCAAAATTTGCGATCCTTTCACTCATCCAAGAGCTAAAAACAAGAGGAAGAACGTGGATGGATATCCAAGTTCTCTCTCCTCATATGAAAGCAATGGGTGCAGAACTTATTCCTCGGTCAGAGTTTTTGAGTCTGTTGAGGCAGGAACAGAAGAAATTTGAGATGAAGGCTTGATTTCAAACTCAAGTTCTTTCGTATCAGAATTCAGCTTTACCTTCACACTCCCTCCTTTTTCAAGTTGCCCGAAAAGAATTTCTTCAGAAAGAGGTTTTTTAATTTGATCTTGAATGAGTCTCGCCATCGGACGCGCTCCCATCAATCGATCATATCCTTGAGAGGCAAGCCATTCTCTAGCTTCTGTTTCAAACTCAATTTCAACATTCTTAGCTAAAAGCTGAGACTCCAATTCTAAAATCTGTTTTCCCACCACCTGGGCTACTGTCATTGGATCAAGTGGATTAAAGAAAACCATCGCATCCAGTCTATTTCTGAATTCTGGTGTAAATGTTTTTTCAACAACTTTTTTTGATGCCTGTGAAACATCATGATCCTTAAAAATACCGATAGGATTTTTCTCATGTTCACGGGATCCCACGTTAGAAGTCATGACTAAAGTTACATTTCTAAAATCAGCTTTTTTACCATTATTATCAGTCAACATACCGTGATCCATTACTTGCAAAAGAATATTCCACACGTCAGGATGTGCTTTTTCAATTTCATCAAGTAAAACGACGGCATGAGGAGATTTTCTGACAGCTTCAGTTAATAAACCTGCCTGATCAAAACCCACATACCCCGGAGGAGCGCCAATCAAACGAGAAACCGTATGTTTCTCCATATATTCACTCATATCGTAACGTAAAAAAGGAACTCCCAAAGAATGAGAAAGCTGTTTCGTCAATTCTGTCTTTCCAACACCTGTAGGTCCACAAAACAAAAAACTTCCCACTGGTTTTTCTCCGGAACGTAGCCCCGAACGAGCCAGTTGAATTGAAGTCACAAGTGCATCGATTGCCTGATCCTGACCAAAAATACTGAGCTTTAAATCTCTTCTTAGATTCTTTAGTCTCTCTTTTTGATTTTGAGAAACCGTTCTTTCAGGAATTCTTGCAATTCGAGCAATCATCTGCTCAACTGCTTCAGGACCAATTTCTGTCACTTCGTCTTCATTCCCTCCTTTTTCAAGGCGTTGAATTCGAGTTCGAGCACCGACTTCATCAATCACATCAATTGCTTTATCAGGAAGAAATCGATCAGTAATATGTTTTCTCGACAAATCAACAGCTGCTCTAATTGCCTCTGGAAGATAATGAACGCCATGATGTTCTTCAAAGCGATCAATGAGTCCATTAATAATTTGAACTGTCTCTTCTCCGGATGGTTCTTCTATATCTATTTTCTGAAACCTTCGAGCAAGCGCTTGGTCTTTTTCAAAAATGGTTCGATACTCTTGATAGGTTGTCGAACCAATACATCGTAAATCACCTCTGGAAAGCATCGGCTTTAAAAGATTTGCCGCATCCAAAACTCCACCACTCACAGCTCCAGCACCAATAATTGTGTGAATCTCATCAATAAATAAAACGGGAAAAACACCAGATTTTTTAAGCGCTTTTAATTCAGAAAAAATTTCTTTTAATCTCTGCTCAAAATCACCACGAAACTTAGCACCTGCAAGCAAAGATCCCATATCTAAAGAAAAAACCTGTGCATCTTTTAGTACTGAAGGAACTTTTTTTTCAACAATTTGCCTAGCAAGCCCTTCGGCCATCGCTGTTTTACCTACTCCTGCTTCTCCAACTAAAAGAGGATTGTTTTTTCTACGACGACAAAGTGTTTGGATAAGTCTTTCAAGCTCTTTTTTTCTTCCAACCAAAGGATCTATCTCACCCTCTGACACCAATGTATTCAAATTAACAGTATAGCTTTCAAGAGCCGTTTTTTTCTTTTTCACTGGAGAAGAAACTTCATCATCATAATCTGCTTCTTCAATTTCTTCACTATGATGACTGCCATGACTCAAATAATTAATGACATCGAGTCGCTGAATCCCTTGTTTTGCTAGCAGGTGAACTACAAATGAATCCTTTGCTTGAAACAACGAAACAAAAAGATCCTCAGGAGTAATTTCATCTTTCCCCGCAGATTGAACTTGAAAGAGCGCTCTTTGCATCAAGCGTTGTATATTCAATGTAGCCACCGGTTGTTCAGGGATTTCATCTCCCTCTGAATGATCTAAGTCTGCAATTTTTGAATTTTTAGGAACTTCCTTTTCAATATGCTCATTCAATGCGTGAGTCATTTCATCTGGACTTGCACCACAAGATAAAACCACATCCAAAATCGAATCCTCATCCAATAAACTCAAAAAAACATGCTCTAATGTAATGTACTCATGACTTGATTCGACTGCTATTTTATAAGCTCGATTAAGAACCGCTTCTGCTCGTTTTCCTATCATAAATTTTACCCTTTTATTTAGAAGAATCCGACTCAATCGTACAGCGCAACGGAAACTCTTCTTGTCGAGCCAAGTCTTCTACTTGACTCACTTTTGTTTCGGCGATTTCAAGAGTATATCGACCAGCAACTCCTCTTCCTTTTTTATGGACTGACCACATCACTTCATGCGCTTCTTCTGAAGTTTTATGAAAAAACTTCTGTAAAACGTATATAACAAACTCCATTGTTGTGTAGTCGTCATTATGAAGAATCACCAGGTACTTCCCTGGCTCTTTTACTTCATTTTGATCTTCAAGTATCACCTCTGATTCATCTTGATGAGAGTCGTTTGCCATACACCTCTCAAGATAACATAACTATGAGGTCGATTTCACTGATGTCAAACTGACAAAACTCTAGGAAATTTTTACCGAATTTCAAATTCAATCCTTTTTCGGTAAAATAGCTTCATGGCATCTGAGAGAAAACCTCGATTTCCAAAAGCAATCCCCAACCCTGCAGGTAAGACACTAGAAAAACCTCAATTAGAAAAACTTGTCAGTAACAATCAAGCTTTAATTGAACCCCCAGAAATCCTTGATTTAGGAATTCTCACACCGCTTCTTCAAGATCCGGACATCACTGAAATCATGGTCAATGATGTCCGAAATGTAATGGTTGAAATCAAAGGAAGAATTGCAAATACTTCAATTCGTTTTCAAAGAAACGAAGAAATTCATGCGCTCATTCGAACAATGATTGGGGATCGTCAAATTCTCATTGATGATTATCATCCTTACGCTAATTTTAGTCTTTCTGATGGGTCGAGAGTCAATATCGTTCACCCTCCGGTTACTGAAAAAGGTCCTTGTATTACGATTCGAAAGTTTCCCAAAAGACTTTCTGCTCAAGACCTAACTGAAAGTAAATTTTGGGATGAAAGAATTGCAACTTTTCTCCATAGCTGTGTTGTCGGTAATTTGAATATTTTGATTTCAGGAGGAACAGGAAGTGGAAAAACAAGCTTAATGAATGTTTTAGCAAATATGATTCCTAAATCAGAAAGAATCCTAACGATTGAGGACACTCCAGAACTTCATCTCCTTCAAAAAAATACAGTTCAAATGATAACTCAACCTCCAAGTCCCAGTCATTCCGGAATTACAGCAAGAGACCTTATGACGAATTCACTTCGTATGAGACCTGATCGAATCATCATTGGAGAATGTAGGAGTGATGAGGCTCTCGACATGCTACAAGCAATGAATACTGGGCATGACGGTTCTATGACTACCATTCATGCAAACGCAGCTCGTGAAAGTATTTCTCGATTAGAGACCCTATGCATGATGACAGGAGTAGAAATTCCACTAAGAGCCATTCGACGACAGATCGTCAATGCAATTGACCTTGTGGTCCAAGTCAGTCGATTTAGAAACGGATATCGCAGGATTGTGTCTATCCAAGAAGTCGTAGGGATGGAGGGTGAAATTGTTACTATGCAAGAGCTTTTTCACTATCAATACCATCCAGTTTCACCGGATGGTGCTCGCCACGGCACATTTAAAAGCCTTGGACTCATTCCTTCGTTTACAGAGAAACTCAAAGAGCAAGGAATTCAGTTTCCTCCTTCGTTTTTTTCTTAATTACTCTTTATTAAAATAATTTAGAGTTCGATGAACTCGATTGAGAGACTCCCACCGTATCCGATCAGAACTCACCGATCTTGCCCAACCAAAATGAAAGGCTTCATCTGATTTATTCCTTAAGGGAAGACCATAGTCGATTTTATATTCAGAAAAATGTTTTTGCCATTGAGAATACCAAAGAGATAATTCTTGATTGCTCTTTTCTTTTTCTTCAATCACTTTTAAAACTTCATCTCCTAATATTCTTTTTAGAGTATAAATAGAGGCTCCAACAAAATGTTTCGAATAATTGTCAGCAAGTCTCTCCACGTCCAATTCTTTTTTAACCGGCTGCTCTTCTAATTGGGGAACATGAGTCCCTTCTACATACTCAACTTCAGCAGGTTCTGACAAAGGTAATGCATCACTCGTACTAAAATGAGAAATTTCAGGTCTGTCTTTTTGAAGAAGAGCAAGTTCTCTTCCAAATATACTTAACGCCCTAGCAGTTGCACCAGGGTTATTCTTTTCAAGTTCACGATAACGAGATGAATGAGTGAGTCCGTTATAAACCCCTTCAATTGAAGCGCCCTGATTTAAACTATCCACCCAGTTTCCAAACTCTATTTTTTTTATTTTTTTTGATAAAAAAACAACTCGATAAACTTCTTGAAGTAACTCTTGATGCATCAATGATCGTTTTTTTAAATAATCAGGATCATTTACATCTACTGAATGAGATTGACGATCTTTTTTCCACCAATGAACAAAGAGTTGATCAAAATAAAAATCTACTCTTTTTGCGATGGGACGGGGGAGAGCCAAATATAACAGGCAAACTCCCCCTAAAAAAATGATTCCTCTAAATTTTTTCATTCTTAAAAATTCAAAGCGGCCTTTAACCCATAAGTAGTAGGTGCATTTGAACTAAATCCGAACATGGTTTCAAAAGTAATATGAAAAAAACCAAGCTGAAGAGGAAGACCCGCGAAAAATCGAGGCACCGCAAAAGTAGAAGATGCACTCAAATTAACTGGAAGCTCTCCGGAATCAAATCCAACTTCCCCCGAAGCATAAATAAAACCCGCCCCAACGTAAGGTTCGATCAAAAACAATGGATAGGAAGCAACGACATCAATAGCATGAGACCTTGCCTGAAAGATACTCAATGTAGAATAACTCAAACTATATCGAGCAGCGACTGACGGTCCTTTTCCCTCAATGAAAGCCCACTGAACGTCAAGTCCATAAAAGCTTCCTAAGCTAGAAAGACTGAAATAAGAAAACCCAAGATCAATTCCAAAACCAAGTCCTTTTGCAATGTAAAGCTTTGGTAGAGGAAGAATTGAAGAAGCGGTACTTGTTCCACCAAGGAGAGCAAGAGCTGTTGAGAAATTTGTAGGTAAATTAAGACCTACCACAGATACGCCAAGCTCAAATCCCGGAAACCCTCCCAGAGAACTAGCAGGCCTCATACTTCGATGATCTCCCCCAAGAGCCAAAAAGCCAATTAAGCTATCAACACTATCTTGAGTCAAACCATTTAAAAGTGATGTATCAAAAGTAAAAACAGCTGATCGTGCACTCGATGTTTGAAATAGTAAAACTACCCCTAATAACAATGATGATTTTTTTTTCATTAAAGAATCCCCCTTTATTTCTAAAACAATTGATATAACTACTGTATCAAGGTTTTAAGATTTGTTGGATTCTTCTTTTAAAGCTTTTGTAGAAGTCGCTTGTAAATCAGTAACGAGTCCTGGATTTACCCCTAAATCGCCAGAACTCTGACGAAAACTTGAAGGTCTTTCAAAACGTTTTCCAACGACAAAGCAGGATGAATAGATTTCATCTGTTGGTTCTGGATCAAATCCACTAACAATAGAGTCTACCAAGGTTTCCAGTTTACCTATTAACTGCCCTACTTGTTTTCGAGATAACGGACGAGTCACAATACTTCGATAGGCAAGGCGATTTGAAACATCTTCAAATTCTAAATTTTTTAAAATTCGGTCGACATTATAGGAAACGTTGGTGTTTCTTAATTTAAAAAAGTCTTCATCATCAGGAAAGTAGAAAACTCTTTTGGCTACACGACACTTTCCATTTTCCAATTGAATCACTTGTAAATCTGAAAGTTTTTTAGTCATTAACTCGATTTGACTCGTAGGAAGCTCAAAAGCGATTGCCAACTCTTCTAATGAAATCCACTCACCCAAAAATCCATTTAAATAGGTAAAAATATCTCGATAAACAGGGTTGGACTCAAAAACATCCCGATAAGCAGAATGAAAAATAACCATTCGATCAATAGGACCAGAACGACGAAAGACACCCGTTGATTTCGAATCAGAAGAACCACCTGCTCCTCTCAGCTGAGCGTCTGTTAAATCATCATTACGAAAACGCTCCAAAATCTGATCGATCTCTTCGATCGCTGAATCAGTTCCGGTTTGCGCCCTGCACCATTCCATCAATCCTTCAAAAAGGGGAATCTCTAAAAGACGACAAAGCTTAAGAGCCTGATCTAAGTTAGGAAGCTGGTCACCTGCTTCGTACCGCGAATACTGGGGGTAACTAATTCCAACATCAGTATGAGTACAAAGCTCACGAGCAGAGCGATACTTTTGAGTTCGTACTCTCTTAAGGAAAGCACCCCATGTTGGGTATTTCCGTTTCACTTCACCATTCATGCGACGCAATATTGCACACAGTGAAACATAAATCGAGATTTTTTTGATTTTTTGTGTTTTTTTCTCTTGTAGCGTTAATTATTCTCATAAAATCATTTTTTCTTGCAGAATAGATATAAAAGCCTTAGTTCCATAGCCGGAGAGACAAAAATATGGACATTGTGACATTTATTCCACCTCATTTAAGAAAAAAGGCAATGATCGCATGCCAAAATGAGGATCTCCCTGTTTTAATGAGTGGAGAAGATGGGACCGGAAAAAGCGCAATTGCCCGCTGGATTCACCGACACCGATCTCGCTCTATCCAGCCCCTTCACCTCTATGACCCCAAAAAAGATCTCATTTCACAAATTTTAAATGCTCATCAAGCCTCTCTTGTTTTTTCTGAGATCACAAAACTTTCACAATCAGACCAAAAAAAAATTTCTAAATTTCTTCAATCAGGTTCAATAAAAGATCCTCAAAGCAACCTCCCAAAGATTGTCAGTGTCCATCTGTATTTCTTAACCCAACATAAAATAAACGATCAATCTTGTGATCCGTTTTTTTATCCTTCACTTTTTAAACAAATAAAATCACAGATGATTGAAATCCCCTCTTTGATTCATAGAAAACAAGAATTTAAAGACATCTGCATGGGTCTACTTTCCGAAATGACTCACGAACTAAAGAAGGACTTCATCAAAGGCTTTGAAAAAAAAAGCGCTCGATCGGCTCCTTGAATACCACTGGCCAGGAAATATTAGAGAACTACGAAACATTCTTAAACTGACCATTACTGAATCTCAGTCAGACTACATCAAAGTCGAAGAGCTTCCTGATTTTAAATCAGAAAATCTGGATTATCTCAAAACTCGAACAGATTTTGAAAAATCCTATCTTCAAGAAATCTTTAATAAAAATGATAAAAATATCGATAAAATGGCTGTTTTTTTAAACATGGAAAGAAAAGCCCTTTTAAAAAAAATAGAAAAACTCAATCTTAAACTTATTGAGAAGAATCTATCTTCATAAGCACAAAACCTAACCCTTGGACCAAATCTAAATTAGATCGATCAATGAGATAAGCATTAGAAATCCCTTTTTCAATTCCACACATTTGGGCTCTAAGCAGTCCATCATCCACTTTCTTTGACTCATAAACTTTAATTTTAGATTTTTCTAATTCAGACTTTGTAATTTCAAGCGCAACTCCTGGAGCTTCCTCACAACTTTTACTTCCATCGGAACGCCCGACCCAAACTCGATCTACCGAATCTGTGTTTTCACACGAAAACTGAATGACACTCAAAATAAGTAGCAAAAATCTCAAAATGGGCATCTCTATCTTCCCCTCATAAATAACGAACAAACCTTAAACAAAAACGAGAATCGTACACACCTTTATTATACTTCTGACAACACGATTCGCACGCAAGTTCTTCGACTCTTCTTTTTACCTTAAAATTTTTAAGACAATTTGGACACTCATACAAATATTTTTCAGTTGGAACAGCTCCCTGAATTCTCATTTCAGCGATCCCAATTTGCTGGGCTTTCTCCTCAAACTCTTCAGTATGACCATACGGTCTCCCGCGAGACCACAACCAATAGTGAATCATTTCATGACAAAGAACGATGCAAATCTGATCCTCTTGAGCTTGAGGAGGATCAATCTCTAGAAGATAAGCCCCCATTTCAATCGCCGGTTCCTGATCTTTCCAGAATTTCCATTGAGATTTTGGAGGAATAAAACGACCTGCCTCCACCTCTAACCGAGAATTCCAAGTCAAAATAGGTACTTCGAGCTCACCATCAAAATGCTTTTGGTTCATTTGATCAAATAGCTTTTTTAAATCCATGCCTCTCTTTAACAAAAACCCTAACGCAGACAAAGGGTTATCCTTTTAGTCCTTTGTTTTTTTTACTCTCCCTACCTTGCCAAATTGTGGATTCAGTGCTAATAACGCATTTCGTCACACTAACTCATGAGACGAAAATCATGAAAGTTTGACTATGAAAGCAGATACACACGCATGAAAAAAAGTCACCACTTGTCAAAAAACTCCCCTTCCCATTTTACTCGGATCGTCTCTTGGAGCATGATTATTACTTTTATTTCATCATATACTTTTCCGTACTCTGCACATGCTGGACAAAAACGTCCTCTACAAGATGCAAAAAATACAGTTACTGAATTGCTCGATTATCAAGAAGCGCTTGCGGAAGTTCAACAAGAAGAAAATAAAAAGCTTTTACTCGAAGATTACCTGGAAACCTTAGACGCTTCACTTTGTCTCTCTAATGAGTGTGAACAACCCGACCCCAAGCAACAGTTTAATAAAATACACAACATGGTTCTTAAAAGAACAGCACTCTCTCATCTTGCTGAAACCGCTTTTTTTGTTTCTCTTCTAGACGACAGAGCCACAGACTGTAAATCTCCAGGACTTCCTCCTTCTCGGAAGAACAAAACAGCATTAGATGACTTTAAAGAAGCCTCTCAAGTCTCATTGGAAAACGCGTCACATGGAAGATCTCAAAACTTTAATTTTAAGAATGCGCTCATCTGCCAAGGATTTGGAGAATATGGTTATAAAGATAATGAACCGGCTCTCTTACTTCCTGGCTTCAAAAAGCAACTCGATGGGTATCGAAAAAAATACAAAGAGATAAAAAATTCCAAAGAAGCTTTGTCTGAGATAAAAACAAGTGTCTATGACACACTTACTATGATTGCCATTGGGGTAGAAGCTGTCAAGTTTCAGATCGGAAAGGTGAACGAGGAAATCAAAAATCTTTCGCTAGAGCGACGAGATTCCGATGTTTTAGATGATGAAGAAAAATCAAATGAAAATCTAGATAAGATCGTCGAACTCAAAGAAGTTCATCAAGCTAAACTCCAAAAACTTCTCAATTACTATTATTCCCTTAACCCACTTGCCCCCCTTCTCCTACTAGACGCTAAAGGTCCTTCACCTTTGAAAAAAAGCAGTTCTCCTTTATTTTCAAATTTAGTCAGTCATTATTCTGCATCTGAAGCTTTTCTCAATGGATTAGAAACAAATCAATCGATCTCTCAAAATATTCATGACGAGTATTTAATTCAATTTGAAGAATGCATGAATGAAATTCCTCTTCATGATTCCATTTCGGTAAATCAAAAAGCACAACTCGCTGGAGTTTGTGCTCATGGACGCACCATGGAAGTTACAGAAGAGTATTTAAAGAAATGGATTCCTCACTGGAATGCTCTTATTCAAGAAAAAAGAACTCTTGTTTTGGGGTCCTCACCTGCAAACTCTAACAAAAAAAATGAACTTTTTTTGCACAGCCAAGTTCGCTTTGAATCTCTAGGCTTACTCTCTTCTATTTCTCCTGAGAACAAAGACGGTTCTCTTTCTGAAGCAACAGAAAAGCTTCTTGAAATGGAACATGATCGAGGCGTCAACTGGGGATACCTTCCAGGTTGGAATGGAAAAAGTATCAGTGAAATTGTTCTAGGAATCGGACTCTGCCATATCTCCTCTGGTGCCGCAGGTGGAGCAATTATTAGTCATGGACTCAACGACTTTTTATTAAAACAATCAGATCTACAAAGATTAAAAGTAGGTACTTTTCTTGGTTGGAATGGTTACGAACAACTCAGACTTGCGCTTTCTGATCGTACAGGTGCTTTAATTACCTATACAATTGCTGACCTAGGACTTGCTGGGCTTTTTTGTAACCAAGTTTCAAGCCGGTCTACACTGACTCAAATTCTTTTACCTAAAAACGGAAAAGAAACAATGCACTCTCTCTTCTTCACTAAAGAAGGAGTAAGAAGCTTAGGGTACCTAGGTGTAAAACGAGTCAAAGATTTTACAAAACTTTCCGGAAAACACCTTTCTTACTTCCTTTCTAAAGTTCATTTGGCAGTTAGAAATCCTCTAAGTGCACTTTCTGGAGCTGCTCATGTCACCTTGAGACCTTTTAAAAATTTATTTAGAAATTTTAAATCCGTTGTAAACGAGCATCGATTCGCAAAAAAAATAAATCGACTCAGAGGAGTAATTGATGACACTCTTCCTTCTCCAGCGACAAAAGCGGCTGCCCAACAAGACCTACTCAATGCGCTCCAAAAAGCAAGAAATACAAATCCAAAGACGATTGGACAAAAAATTTACGAATTTGGAAAAATAACAAGTTTCGGAACACTTAATGCGCTCACTGGAATTGTTGTCTATCTCGACTCAAAGTCTGATTTTTTAATCTCCCGACTTTTTTCAGATGAATACCCTGATTTAGGAACTCGTTGGGATATCTATAAAAGAAAAATAGCTCAAGTCTGGGAAGATCCAAACTATCAAGTGACCATGTGGTCTTTCGCTGCAATTGACTTTCTTTTGGGATATTATGCAGGATCTAAAAACTTTTCAAAAATGGCTTGGGTGGTTGGTGGAACTGCCGCTGCTGCCTGGGTCGGTGTTTCTTTCTACAAAAACACGCTCCCTGATGAAGAAATGCTTTCTCTTCTCTTTAGTTACGTTGGATTTCTATCACTCTCCAAAATGCTATTCCTAGTGACTCCAACAGTTGCATGGACAAACCGAGGACTCATCCGAGCTCGAGTTGGAAAGAAGGTTTTTGATCGAGAACTCCAAGCGTATATTAAAACCAAAGGCATCTCGATGAACATGGATGAGTTTAGACAGTACAATTCGAGAATTCGTTCTTATACTGTCGGTGAATTTGCACCGCTTCATCAAAATTCAAAACAAGCTCAGAAAGCATATCGTAGGGATGATCGCTATGCTCGTGCTCGAAAAGACTACGAACTGATGAAAATCGGAGCAAGCGATGACTTTAAACACTTCTTACTTGAAAGAAGAAAAGCTCAGTCTGCTGGAAAAAATTCTGCTTGGGTTTGGATGAGAGATAATTTTTTCAGAGCACCTGTTGAAATCTCAATTACTGCGGGGATCACTGTCGGAAACCATTATCTTGGAACTGGAGTTTTTGGAGCGGGAGTTGAACCTATTATTTCAGGTCAAAGAAACCCTTATCAAGAAGGAGATGGAGTGATTAGAGATCGAAATGGAAGCCCGTACTACCACCCTGAAAAGGATCGATCTCTTTCAACCATTATGTCTGTGGCTAAACCTGAAGACTTTTCTAAAGACTTTTATGGGTATCACTTTGATTACAATACTCGTCTTCTTGAGATTGCACGCTCTTTTCATAAAGACATGCACTGGGCAGATGATGATAAAGAAATGCAAGAAGAACTTGAACAGCTTCACGAAGAATTAGTCTATAAATTCAATAAATTAAACGGAGAACAAGCAAGCTTGAAAGATTTAAAAAAGAATTTTGACTGATTGCGTAAATATTGATAGAAATGGGTCAGGCTTTAGTGGAAGGTAGATTATGAGAACGAAACGAACGACATTACCATTCTTTCATTCGTTTGAAGCAACTGTGTTGCTTTCTACCTCTCTGTCCTATTGGACTCAACACCATCATTCCAAACGGTTCCGTTGTAAACGGCGCTGTAAGTAAGTCATGGATTTGTTTGAGTTTTAATAAGATAGGAAAAAAAGAACGTGTTTAAAATTAATAAAAAAATAACTTCAGCAATAACGGTCTTCGCGTTTGTCATACAAGTTCTTTTGTCAGCGCCGCTTGGAACTCAAAATGCGTTTGCAGAACAAGACCCGGTATCACAAACTGCATCTGCCCCTGCAGGAGTTGTTGAGAGCCCTATTCGCATTCGTTTAACGGACCCAGACCACCCAAAAGAAGGTTATATTGAACTGGGTGCTGAATCCATGCTCACCGCCACTGATCAAGAAATTAGAAACACATTAGACTGGCTCTCTCACCTTGATGACACTGCGGTCATTCGACTCATTGAAGCACGAGATACTGAAACTCAAAGTGAAAAATTTGTCTCTGTCTCTTATTTAAAAAAAGAATTTAGAAACCAACTTGAAAGAAACTCTAGAGACGTCACTCGAGTTTCTGGTGTTCTAAAAAAAATCAGCTCTTCAATTCTCACGGTCATCCGCCCACTAAAAGTAAGTACTCCGGATGCACTAACACGCTTTGCTGCAGTTGCAGGAGCACAGCTGATTGTCATTCTCTCAACAGGAGATGTATCTGTTCTTAGAGCGACTGCTGCTGCTTTACAACCAGGGTATTTCTCTGCTTTATTCTCTCAATATGCAGCTGCATTTACAACCTACTTAGAAAAAGGTGCCATTGGCAGTTTTGTTTCTTTTTTAAAAAAATACAGAAAAAAAACAGACATTCCATCTCAATGGAGAGAATTTCTCATTCGAATTTTTTCAAATCACAAAATCAAAAGAGTTACACAATCTATTTTTGCAGGACTTTTTCGGGGATATGTATCGGAGGTTGTCTATGTTTACGCAAATTCAGCTTGGCAGGTTCTTCTTAAAATACCAAGAAAAGAAGATTTTGATAACACCGATATTTTACTCACTTCATTATGGATTTTAGGAAGCCAAACTCCACTTGAGTTAATGGCAGGTTATCGGAGTGCTGTTTTAAGCCTTCCTCTTAAAATTCAATTTTTAGAAAGAATGGCAAGAACAAAACCTGAGCGATTTAAAAACTATGTAGAAACACTCGATAAAATTCCATTAAACGACTTAGATCTGGTATCTCAGTTTTTTGAAGATCATCCAGAATTAAATGACGAATTTAAAGATGCTAATGTAAACAAATTAAAAAGAATCAATCGCTTCAGTGCAATCTCACTTCTGATCGGATCTGTCTTTACAACTGGATTTGTTTTGGCTTTTAAATACACACCGTATGATGAAGCTCTTGGATTTACATATCAAGGCGTTTCTTTTTCAATGCTTATTTCCAATATGATTTTAACAATCGTTGGACTTCCAATATTTATTCCTCTCCTTCGTTACCGGAAAATGAGAAATAAAGCACTGACTCAAAATCAACTTGTTAATAAAGCACTCGACGCAAAAGGTATCTGTCCCTCTATCTTTTCTTCATTAAGAACAATACGATAAAAGTGTCTAAATTTTGACAAAGGTTTATTATTGTCAGGGAATCCTCACTGGAATCTTTTTTACTTTTTCTTAAAATAAAATGAAGAGCTCTATCTAATTTATGGAAAAGGATGTCCATGGCTTACCGAAAGATTCGTTTTGGAGACTTTGTAAGAAGTATTTCCATTTCTCAAACGCAAGTGAATTACAATGACCTTGCACCCAAACCTCAAGTTGACTCAACAGGAAAGGAAATTCCCTACACTGCTCCTCGAGTCGAACTTCGTGGACTGGATATCTACCGTCTTTTACAACCCTACGTAAGTCAGCGATTTCGAGAACAAATGAAGGCGGTGATCCCATTAGCGACTTACCTTATTCTGTTTCAACTTTTTATTTTAAAACAAGGAATTGAAGATTCTTGGATTATTGGTATTGGTCTTTTTGCAGTAATGGCCGGACTGATGCTCTTTATGGAGGGACTCAAGCTTGGATTAATGCCCTTTGGTGAAACCATTGGAAATATTCTTCCTGCAAAAAGCCCTCTTGGGGTCGTTTTAATCATCGCTTTTCTCTTAGGAATAGGAGTTACTTTTGCAGAACCAGCAATCGGTGCCCTCAAAGCAGCTGGAAGCATTGTTGACGTAGAACAAGCACCATATCTTTATGCTTTGTTAAATGAATGGTCTGACACTCTTGTTTTGATGGTGGGAGCTGGAGTGGGCATTGCTTCGGTTCTTGGAACACTGCGCTTTATTTATGGATGGAGCTTAAAGCCAATGATTTTTTTAAGTTTAGCTCCAACATTAGGATTAACCGCTTACCTCATGACTCAGCCTCAACTCAAACAAATTTTAGGACTTGCCTGGGATTGTGGAGCAGTGACCACGGGCCCTGTAACCGTACCTCTCGTTCTTTCACTAGGAATTGGTGTGGCTTCTGCAGCAGGAAAAGGCGATAGCTCGATGTCAGGTTTTGGGATTGTAACACTCGCTTCTGTTTTTCCAATTATTGCTGTTCTTTCGCTCGCTCTTTATTTATCGCTTTCTCTTAGCCCAGAAAAAATTATTGAGGCTGCTCAGATCAATAATCAAAACCTTTCAACTCAAGTCAGCTCCCTGCAACAGACTCCGTGGATTGAAATGATTGGGGGTATTCGAGCTATCATTCCTCTCGTACTTTTTTTATTTTTTGTGCTCAAAGTACTTTTAAAAGAAAAACTTCGTCATTCAGGAATTATTGTTTACGGAATTACTTTAGCTGTTATTGGTATGATTCTTTTTAGCATCGGATTAACTTACGGTTTAGGAAAATTAGGCGAACAAAGTGGCAGTCTCGTTCCTGCTGCTTTTGCGAATCTTCCTCACGTTTCAGATTCTCCAATTTATATTTATGAAATTGGGGTTGGTATTGCTTTTGCTTTTGCATGGTTTCTAGGATTCGGATCAACTCTTGCTGAACCTGCACTGAATGCACTTGGGATGACTGTAGAAAATCTTACTAATGGAGTTTTTAAAAAATCTCTACTCATGTATTCGGTAAGCTTTGGAGTTGCTCTTGGTATTTCTTTAGGTGTTTTAAAAATTATTTTCTCATGGAACCTTTCTTACATGATTCTTCCTGCATATTCACTTGCTCTCCTACTGACTCTAATTTCAAGTGAAGAATACGTAAATGTAGCATGGGACAGTGCTGGGGTAACGACAGGTCCTGTAACCGTTCCACTTGTTCTAGCAATGGGACTAGGTTTTGGTAATGCCGTCCAAGCCAGTGATGGTTTTGGCATTTTATCCATGGCATCGATCTGTCCTATTCTATCGGTGCTCATTTCAGGACTTTATATTGATGCAAAAATTAAGAAAAAAAATGAACTCGAAAACGTAACTGAAGAGGTTCAAGTTTCCTTAGGATAAGAAAGGGTTATATGAAACAAAGAGAGATTACTGTTCTCACTGAAGTTGTCCTAATTACGTGCATCGTCGAAAGGGGGCTAGCGGCCCCGATTGTTCGAGCCGCTCGAGCTGCAGGAGCACAAGGTGCCACTGTTTATTACGCAAGAGGAAGTGGAGTAAGAGAAAGACTTGGTCTCCTTGGAGTTGCAGTCGACGTAGAAAAAGAAATTATTAATATTGTAGTTGCAGATGAACAAGCGGATCGTATTTTTGAAAAAATGTATCTCGCAGGAAATCTAGATACTCCTGGAAGAGGTTTTATCTATATGACTCCTTTAGAAAAAGCAGCAACCTATATTCCTCCGGCAGTAGTAGAAAGACTTATTGGAAAGTCGAGTAGAAATGGATGATTAAAATTCAGAAATCAAAATTAATTACATGCATTATTCCAAGAAACCACGGAAGAAAGTTACTTCAAATTCTTAGAACTGAAAAAAACATTACAACTGCCAGCATGAATACCTGTCGAGGAACAGGAACTGCGACTCCAACGAGTCGAGACGGGATTGGACAAGAACAAGAAAAGGATATTGTCGTCGTTCAAGTGCCTGAAAAAAATGCAGATGAAATTTTTGATTTTATTTTTGATCGTGCTGAAATAGACCGTCCTCACGGAGGTTTTATGTATATGACGAAACTCAGTGCTGGAGTTGATTTTGTGCTTCCAAAAAATATTGCTCAAGAACCTCAAGAAGTTTAACGCTCAAAGTACGCACACGTTGCTCCTTCTCCTGAGACATCTGTTCCCGCCTTCTCATAATGAGAAACAAAAGGAGTTTTCTTTAAAAGCTCGATAGTACCATTTTTAATGGCTCCTGTACCGAGACCATGAATGATCAGCACTTCCGAATAATGAGATCGATAAGAGTGATCGAGGTAAATCTCTAGTTCTCTCATCGCTTCTTCAAAGCGCTTTCCTCTCAAATCAATTTGAGTTCGAACATCAAGATCTTCATCTTGAGATTCTATTTTAATTTTTGAAGGTTGTTTTTTTTGTTCTGATTTTTCTAAAAACTGAATTTGACTTCTTTTTAAAGTCACAGCCATTGATGATCTGGTCCCATGAAGAGACGTTCCCATCGTCACTTTATAACTATTCTTTTCAATTCCAATAATTGTTCCCAATGTTCCCCATGCAGGAACTCTCACCTGATCACCTATTTCGAAATTATGTTTTTTTTCTTCAACATGAGAATCAATAGAGTACTGTATTTCATTAGGAAGACTTATTTTTAATTCTCCTTCCACCTGATCAGTAAACTTTTTTTGTATTTGAGAAATCTCACCTTTTACATCTATTCTACTTTTTTTAGATTGCCTAAAACTATTTCTTGAATTCTCAATTTCATCCTGTGCCTGAACCAATGTTTTTTTTAACTTTTGTTTAAGAGAAGACATTGTTTCTTCTACAAACTTCTTTGCTTTTATTTCAAAATCTTCTTGTTTTTTCTTTATTTCTTTCAAACGCTGTTCCACTTCTTTCTTTTTTTGTTCTAGCGTTTGATTTCCTTTCTCTAAATGTGAAACTAGATTTTGAAAAACATGATGTTCAGAAGAAAGGTATTTTTTTGCCTTTTGAATAACCTCTTGATCTAAACCTATTCGTTCTGCAATTTCGATAGCCCTAGATCGCCCAGGTATTCCAAT
Source organism: Pseudobdellovibrionaceae bacterium (assembly GCA_002722705.1). Classification (GTDB taxonomy): domain Bacteria; phylum Bdellovibrionota; class UBA1018; order UBA1018; family UBA6935; genus UBA6935. The sequence continues at coordinate 36,593 of PBMP01000087.1, forward strand.
TGCTATTTTATAGGTAGGCTCAGAGGTTTCTTCATTAAACTGTACACTTGCATTTAAGATTCTTGAATCATGAAGAGCCAACGCCTTTAAATGAGGATCATGAGTGGTTACCACAATTTTTAATCCATGGTCTCCCTTTCTCTCAATAAGTGTTTCTAAAAGTGCTCGAGATAAAGCAGCTCCTTCCTCAGGATCTGTCGCTGAATTTAATTCGTCAAAAAGAATCAGTGTATTCTCTTCTAAATTCTCAAGCATTTTTTTGTATCGAACAACATGACCTGAAAAACTCGACAAATGAGATTCAATTGATTGATCATCTCCTAAATCAACAAATATATTCTTTATCCAAGGAACCTGGTGTTCTTGGTCTCCAGGCATAAAAATTCCAGTCCGAGAAGCAATCACGGAAAGTCCAATGGTTTTTAGTAGAACTGATTTTCCACCTGTATTAGGACCAGTAATTAAAAGAACTTTTGACTGTTCCTCAAAATCAATATCATTCCGAACAATTTCAGAAGAGTTCATCGTCTTCCATAAAAGTGGATGTGCTATCTTTTTTAAGTTAAAAGTTGAGTTTGATTTAATCCATACTGGTTTTCCTTGAACTTTAACTGCAAACCTAGCTTTCGCATGAACTTCATCCCATAAACTTAAAAGATCATAAGAAATTACTAATTCATCAAGATCTTTAGAAACAGCTTCTGAAGTTTGAGTTAGTATTCGATAGATTTCATTTTTTTTATCTTGAATTTTTTGTGACAACTCAGTACTCAAATCAGCGATTTCTTGAGGTTCTATATAAACAGTTTGCTGTGAGACTGATGCATCAATTACTTTTCCTGAAACAAAAGATTGATAAGATGCTTTTACAGGAAGAAGATAGTGATCATTTACATAATCAAAATAACGTCCTTGAAGCCAACCTTTTTCATCCCAAATAGAAAGCAATCCTGAAAGGGTTTGTTCAATTTTTTTTCTAATCTGATAAATTTCAATACATATTTTTCTAAGATCGGTGGTGGCATCTTCAAAAACTTCACCTTTATCATCTAAAACAGCATCAATTTCTCTGAGTAAATACCGAGGGTTGAGAAGCTGAGATTGCGTATTCTTCCACTCCGGATACCCAACCTCCGGAAAGTCTCCCCAGATTTCCATTACTCTCAGCCAACGACGAATTTCATGTAAATCCTCACCAAAGAGCGTTCCATTCTTCTTTAAAATTTCAAAAGAAGACTCTAAGTCGACCAGACCTGACATTCCACTCCAAAGTCCTTCTTTAGAAAGGAGTTGAAGCCCTTCATATGTTCTTTTTTGAGAAAGATGCGCACTTTCAACCGACGGTGCCCATTGATCTGGTTCTAACAAAGAGCTTAAACGACGTTTTCCTGGTTCTGTACGGGCATACCCTTCAAGTTCCTTGAGTACATTTGGCCAATCGATTTGAGAAAAAGTGGAAACTTGCATCACTCTGCTTGACTACCAAAATTACAAAAAAAAAGATACCCGTTCTTTTCAATATACTTTAAAGGACTGAACACAACTCTTCGATTTTCTTTTTCTTCTTTCTAATAGATTGAAATCTAGAAAGAACTCCAGCATCAGGATCTTTCTCCAAAGAAAGACAAACTTTCTCATCGGGAAAAGCCTTACAGTGCTGTTCATGGTCTATCTTGGTCAACCACTGCGTCACAGCCGTTAATTTTTGATTTGCCAATGCAGGATTATATAAGGCTCGACTTCCCTTTGTTTGATCTTTTCTTTGTTTAAAATAATCGTTCACCGCCTCTTTGACTTCATTAATAGACCTTCGAGTATCTTTTTTAGCTTGATCATTTGCTCTTTTAAAACTCGATTCGTCATAGTGTTTTCCACATAAACCTCGATATTTATATCGAGGAAGTGGATAATGAGAAAGACATTCGCGAATAAAAAGTCTCTTGTTTCTTCTATGGTCTCTTTCTGAAGAAGTTAACGATTGAACACTTGCGTCGTCATAACGTTTCTTTAAAAAACCTCTTCTACGCGCACCTTTTTTAAAATTTCTTTTAATCTCCCTTTGTTCTTGATTGTGTTTAAGAACAAAAATATCTACATTTGCATTTAATATTGAATAAGTTTTTTGAACATCTGCTTCACCTTCTAATACCAGTCCAATACTTTTTTTCAGCTCTAAACAGTCCTTTTTTAGGTGGACTGCATTTTCAATGTCTGAAACCCACGTTTGAAGACGATTGACTTCATCTTTTACTTCTAACAACTCTGCAGAAAGCTTCATATGACAAGACTGGCTATCCATGGGGTCTCGACCTAAGAGAATCGCATCTTGATAAGCAAGCTCCTTCTTTTTCTCTAAAAACTGTACTTTGGATTGAAGAGCTTCCTTTTTTATTCGATAAGGTTTAAGAATCTCAGAAAGCTCTTCAACTCCCCCCATTCGATTCATTAAACCTTCAGGTGTTTCTCCAAAAACTTCTGCAAGAGCATCAATTGCTCCAATTACAGAGTCAATTTGATTTTCTGCTTTAATCAATTCTTCTCTTAACTTTTCATCCATTTCTCTTGCTTTAATAAAGGCTTTTTCCATTTCCTTTCTTCTCTCAATTCCAATCGCTGCTTTTCCTAGAGCTGTGATTCCTTCAAAAATTCCTTTAGCTACAAAATGACCTGCGAAAGCCCCCAAGGTCGCCCCCATCGCTCCAGCAAAGGCCCAAGCTCGAAACTTCTTAGGATCAGAAATATCTTCAGCCAGCCCTAAAGCATTAGTCGCCAGATCACTTCCAGAATTCCAATATCTTCGAAAAGTTTTTCCTCCGTTTTGCGGAAGTCTACTTGTTCCTCGACAAACAGAACTCATAAGTGCACAAGAAGCACTTCCACCAGGAACACAACAACCACTCATCGTCGAATTTGCATAAGCAGAAGGGATAAAGAAATTAATCCAACTAAATTGTTTTTGTTTATCAAGCAAAGAAAGTTGCCACTCTAAAGCTTCACGACCCGCACTTTTATCATAAGAACTTCGCACTACAGAGGAAATATAAGTAATTGATTTTTTATCAGAGAAATCAACAAGGAGCCTAAGTGTTCTATTTACATAAGACCACTCACCTTGATAGAGCCACACATCTTTTTTAATTTTTTTCTTAGAAAAAGAATCCTCTTCAAATCCTCTCTTTAATGTTTCTAAAATTTCTTTTGGATTAATCTTCATCTGTGAAGTTCGAGGAACTTTTAATCGAATTAAAGAGCCTACTTCATAAGGATTTGGTTTCTTTTGATAAATATTAGCAAATCTTTTCATTACTTGAACTTCGTAAGTTCCTTCTGAAAACGTTTGCGTTTTTACACCGTAATCTAACCACTGACCATAAATACCAACAGAAGGAGACAAAAGAGCAAGAGGCTTCGTCCAGGATTCATGAGAGAATAGTAGTATATTTATAATAATAACTACTTGTATTAGGTTCTTAAAAAATTCCACGAATGCCCCCTCAATATATACTTTTCGTCATAAATCATTGATCTCTTTGAAATCTTAACAATTGTTTTACTTATTATTTTCATGCCATTTTTTTTTATTAAAATTCAAACACTTAAAAATGTAGTCATTGAATACACATCTAGTTTTAGTCGTTTATTTTGATTAAAATATAAAGAAATAACTTCGTGGAACGTACGTGATGAAAAACTTTAAATATCTATTTAGCCTCACTTTAGCTTCCCTACTCCTCACCGGATGCATCGTCGTAGGAGAAGAAGGGGGCCTTGAATTAAGCGAATCTATTGATTGCGATCCTTCTTCACGCCCCTTTGGAGGAGGAAGTGGAACGGCATCAGAACCATATGCACTTTGTTCCCCAGATCATTTTTATAATATGGAATACCACTCTGAATATTTTGTCATGGCAAAAGATATCGATTTTAGTGGAGAAACCCTTTCAAATGGTATTGATTTTTATGGAACATTAGATGGTAACTATAAAAAACTTTCAAATATCACAATGAATAACTCAAACGCATTTTCCTACGTAGGTGTTTTTGGTTATTTAGGTAATGCAAATATTTCTTTATTAACCATTGAAAATATAAATTTAACAGTCTCAGATACCGTTGCCTACTCGATTGGAGGATTAGCCGGAGCCGCTTATTCTAGCGTCATCTCTCGAGTAAGCGTTTCTGGATCCATCTATTATGGTGGAGGGATGACAGGAACGAGACTAGGAGGAATTGTTGGTACACTTGAGACTTCAAGCTCTATCAATCAATCTACAAGTACCTCTACTATTTCTGGGTATGAGTACGTAGGAGGAATTGCAGGCTATGCAAATTCTTCTTATCTGTACGACTCCATTTCAACTTCTCCTATCAATGGACAAACATATGTCGGGGGAGAGGTAGGATTTGCAAATAATTCTCATACTTATCGAGCCAATTTTTACGGAAGCATTACTTCTTCAGGATTTCAAATTGGAGGAATTGTAGGAACTCTTCAAAACGGATCTACAATTTCCGAAGCAAAAAGCGCAAGCGGATGGATTGGAGGATATCAATACGTTGGTGGAATAGCTGGAAATTCAACAACTGGATCTATTATTTCTAGTTCTAAAAATGAAAGTTACATTAATACAACAGGTCAATTTACTGGTGGAATCGTTGGAGAAATTGATGGTGGATCTCTCAACTATAATTTAAATACAGGTACCATTGTATCCACCAATTCCTACATTGGTGGAATTGCAGGAAGAGTTGGTCAAACTTCTTCAACCGTTTTCTATCGAAACCGTAATTATGGCGGTGGAATTAACCAAGCTAATTCTTTAGTCTCTCAAGATTATGTAGGCGGACTGGTTGGCTATTTAAGCTCTGGAACAAATATTATTGAGAATATGTCTGCTGCTCGAGTTAGAGGAATAAACTATGTAGGAGGACTCTTCGGGTATATTGAAGGGTCAAACACAATTGTAGAGTCGTACCTTCCTGGAGTTTTAGGCTCTCCCAGTGCGATTGATGGAAGCTCTGAAGTAGGTGGATTTGCTGGTTTTGTTGCTGTTGGAACGACAATACAAAATTCGTATGTGGCTACTAATGTGAGTGGAACAAATAGAGGTGGATTTGTCGGTACTTCTTCTTCTGGTACTTATGTCAATTGTTATTGGAATGATGACTTTGTATTTGATGGAGCTCCTCCTTCTGGAATTTCTGGGCTCAATAGTACTGAAATGCAAGTCGAATCAAACTTTGCAGGGTTTGATTTTACGAATACTTGGATTGTCTGGAACCAAGGTGGAGCAGCAATCCGTCCGATGTTTCGCTGGGAAATGTAAAATTTTTGACAACACTTTTGATTTCTATCATCCGATAAGGTGTTATGCGAGTTTATGGATTTCTTGCTCTCTTTCTTTATCTCATTACCCCACTTTCTGGATTTTCAAGAAACCCTCGTCTTGTAACACTTATTCGACCAGAAAATTTTCTTAAACAAATACCAGATCTTGAGTGGAGACAAGAAAAGTTTGAAATAGATATCGTTTTAGATAAGAACTCTAAAAAAAGTGTTGAAATGGTAACTCTTGAAGGAAGCTTTAGTGATCCTTTTTCAGACTTAACTACAGGAACTCAGTGGTTGGTCGATCACCTTAATCCTCGATTTGGTCAAATGCACACGAAAACACTTCCACCTGGTAGAATGCAACCTAGAAAATTTAGTTTTGATGTGATTCTCACAGGAAACTCCACAAAAGTCACCTTAAGTGCAACTCACCCCACCAGTGGAAAAGTTATTTTTGAGACGATTGAATTAAAAAAAGAGTGACTGCCCTTCTTACAAAGTCTTTTGAGCATCTTGTTTCTCTCCTTACGTCTTCTAAACAACTATATTCATGATCCATCATAGGTGTCAAATATTCGTCCTTCAAGGGTGTATCGCTTTGCTGGACAGAGACTCTCTCGCTCTCTCCGCATCAACTGAAGGTAGAGAGCGAGGGAGGGAATAGATTTATTGTTTAGAACTTTCCGAGTAGTAAAGAAAAAATTTGTTATTTAAAGCTTCATGAAAACTCTCTACAATATGACTCCCTAGTCCACCTTCGTTAACTAAAATTTCAGCGACTTTAAGAGCACCTCCATGCTGACTTCCATCTTGGGCAAAAACAAGTTGATCTTCGTAAATAACTTTTTCATCAGGAGAGATGTCAATTTCCGCTGCCCCCATAAGCTTTCCGTTTAGGTACAATTTAAGATCTGTTATTCCTGAGTTCCTTCTTTTACTTGTTTCAAAAGTCGTTACATAGTTTGTACTGTAATTTACTTTTGTACTTAACCTTTTACTATTTTCACCTGCATATATATCAACATTAAAAAAAACCTCCCCTTCGTGTAAAACAAGATAAGCGTCACTTGTTCCGAATAAGAAGTTATTTCCATGACCAGAGTAAATACGAGTCGAAAAGACTCCAGATCGTCCATCACCGTTATTAGGATCAAGAGAATTTTTCATATCTTCGGAATTTTTGATTCCAAAAACCATTGTTATAGAGAGGTTTGCAAGATCGAGTGGAGTAGATCTAAAATCTTTCCAATAACCAAGCCCCCTTCCATTACGTTCGTTCCATCCAAAAGTTTCCAAGAAGGGATGGTTATTAAAATCATTAGGGCTGGATGTTAGGATAACTACTTCTTCGTTACGGCTATTCTTGAATTCAAAGCTCAATTGATGCTTTTCACTTTTTGAATCTTTCCATTCGCTAAAAGTATGTGGTTGATTATTTCTTTTGATCGTTTTGGCAGGAGCCTTAAAATGATGCAAAAGAGTTCTTTCTACTTCTACTGGAAGCCAATTGGGATTATCTTTACAAACATGCTCAGAGGACCCAAAAACATTTGTAATAAATAGAACCGAAATAGATGCATAAGTCATAATTTTTTTTGAATAATTCATTTTTACCTCCATTTTGTTATTAACAACTGGACTGAAATACCGCTCTCTTTTTTTGTTTCGGAAATTTTTTCTAAAATAATACTTTTCTATTTCCATGTAAAATGTATACAAGAAATTGTGATTTTTTTCATTGTTTCTGCGTGTAAGTAGCAAAATGTGTGAACATGAAATTCTTATTTGTTAGAAGGGGGGGGGGCTGTAAAAAAGCAAGAGATTCCCCCCTTCTACAGCCTTTTAGATGTTCTTTCCGACGTTGTTGCATAAACAGGTGAATAAAAACGAGAAGATAAAGACAAAGTGGGAATCCATGCGTTAGGATTGGTTTGTTAATAACTGATCCGGGGCACGGAGGTCCCACTTATGAATAAAAAGCTACTCCCAAAAATCATAAATTGGAATCAATATAATCGATCTTTGGTAAATCGAGGGAATCTGAGTATTTGGATACCGGACAATCTTGAAGAGATCTGGCTTGAAAGAACAAAGTCAGGAGGGGTGGGACGTCCGAATCTTTACAGCAATCAGTGCTTTGAATTAATTCTTACATTGAGATTTCTATTTAAACTTCCACTGAGATCTACAGAAGGCTTTGTACGAAGTTTATTTTATATCCAAGGAATTGATTTACCTGTTCCAAGTCTATACTCAGATTTCTAGAAGATCTTCTTATCTAGAATTAAAAAAAGAAATTTTTTTACAACAAGGTCCTATGGACCTTGTTGTTGATTCCACAGGATTAAAAATTTACGGAGAAGGAGAAGATGGAGAAAGCTTCATATCTGTCCAGATCCAAAGACTCATTTGATTCAGGCTCATGCAATGACCATCTCAAAAACTCATGACGACACAGTAATGAAAGACCTATTAAGAGGTCAGAAAAATATAAATGAAGTTTATGCAGATGGAGCTTATATCTCAAAGAATACGTTTGATTCGAGAAATTCAAGAATCTGGAGGAAAGACTCTTTGGAAGAAGTCGTCCGGGTATCACACAAGGCCTCTTGTAGAGACTCAGATGTACCGATTTAAACAAATTCTTGGTGGATCTCTACGTTCCAGAGTCTTCCAAAGCCAAGAGACTGAAGTGGG
>PBMP01000088.1 GCA_002722705.1 Pseudobdellovibrionaceae bacterium
TCCATTTTTTAAAAATCCACTGATTTCAGAATATTCATTTAAAAAATAATGAATTGCATTTCCTATAGGAGTGCTTTTTAAAATCTTTGATTTATTTTTCTCACACCAATCTCTTAAATTCTCTAATAAAGGTTTTACTTCTTGATCTCTTTTCATTTTTCTAAGTTCAGGACTCAGATTAATTTTTTTATACTCTTCTTCTTTTTTGTAAATTTCTTGAATTTGATTGAGATTTTCTATTCTATAAAGTGAAAGAATTTTGAATAAACAATAGAATCAAGATCAACTAAAACTTTTTAGGGTTCAATAGACAAATCTGTGTTTGCATTGAAGTAAACTTCACTGACAATTTGAACAGTAGTTTGTATATTCACCCCATTGATCATTGCATTCAGGGTAACTGTTTTTCCTGCCGCACTTGGTAACTTTAATCTATTATTAGGACTGTGTTGTCCCTGATGCCCATCCACTATTAAAAGGTTTGTATTCTCATTAGGAGGTACTTCTAAAATAATATTTTGGGTTGATATCAGATGAGTTTTCAACTGATCGTCGAGGTTCTTGATTGCTACAATTTGGTCAAAACTATTTTCATCATCAGTTAGGTAGTGAGCTAGGTAATACTGTTGTGGAGTTCCAAACAGAATATACGATAATTCGCTCTTTGATGATCCATTGAATCTCTGGGCAAATATCGTTTTTTCTTTTGTTATCGTGGATAACTGATTCACCAAAACTTCAGGAGCAGGAAATTGCGGATTACTTTCAACATGACCATAAACAGTCAATATACTTGTAGTAAAGCCCTCATTGCAAATCATCTCTGGAACCTTAAATCTGTCACCTCTAGGGCTGAAAGAGAAAAATGGAATTGGGTTCATCGTTGTTTGCTTTTGTAAAAATTTTTGCTTGTAAGCCATCATTGTGGTTCCGTCTAGCTTGACAGAAAATAACCCCTGATAAACGTGCATCAAGACATGTCCATTTTCACCGTTCACCTGTCCAGCAAAGAGTGGAAGGTGGTAAGCATAAAGTTGGTCAGAAGGATTTCCAAACAAAACCATATTATGAAGACCAGGCATCTCGGGTGTTGGTAGGCTACAATCAAATGATTGAGCCAATGATGAAAGTGAAACTAAAAACGTGCATACTACTAATAAATTTTTAACAAACATAACATCCTCTTTCTCTAGTGCGTTATCATTCACATTCATTCAAAACAATCCAAAGGCGATTCGCAGATTCAAAAAAACGACTCAAGCTCTTTTTTTAAATTTGCGAGAGCATTTTCACACCTTTCTAGTTCCTTTCTTATTCTAGCAGGTGTGGAATTTTTACCTGTGAGCAGTACTTCAATCGACACACCAAGAATTTTAGCTAGCTTCGAGTAAGGTTCTCCTTTTATAGACCGCCCGTACTCCCAATCCCTGTATGTACTTGTGGAGACCTTTAGGGAGTTAGCCACATCCTTGATTTTTAATCCTCGCTCCAAGCGAAGTCTTCTTAAGCGTTGGTAGAATAACTCCATAGACCTCTCTCTTTTTGAAGTTTTTGAAAAACAATTCTAATGGTGAATTGGCAAGGATGAACGAATCCAAATAAAATGATTGAAAATATTATTGCTACCATCACAGTCCACCTATGAATTGATTGATAAGTTTTTTGTCAGATTCAGAGATTGAAAATCCAAAGGGAGGCATATGACCCTCTCTCAGCATGAATTTTATTGTAAGGATATGTTGTCTTTTTAATGTTCCTCTGGCCAAGAAACCAAAGTCTTTATGACAAGAGGTACACGACTTAACATTGAGTACTTGGTTTTCAAATGAACTTCTCCACCTAAATGGAACTTCAAGGTTTGCATCTTCTCTTTTGTGATCTGGATGAGGTATTACTCTTCCGTAGAATTTAATTCTCAAGTTCCAATAGGTAATTTTAGCCTTGTCCCAAAGACTGACTTTTCTTAAAGACGAGGCGTAGTTTGGTCTTATGACTCTAGGTCCATTAGAGTGACACATATAGCAAGATACTCTGTATGATTGTTTTGCTAATCCTTCTTGCCATTCCAATTTTCCAGAACCCAGTTGAAAATATTTGGCAGTTTTAGGGGAAGTTGTTTTATCAATAACAATGGCGAGCCTTTCCCACTCTTTCTTAGGTGCATTTAGCCCATAATGACTTTGATTCATCATCCATACGTCTTTGTCCTTTGAGCTAAACCATTTTATTTGATTATAAACAGGTCCATTGGAAGGGGCTTTAGACTCGGCTGACTCGATCAAAACTTCTTGGTCATCCTGAATGAGGATGACCAAGAAGATGATAGCTAAAATAGATGCAATCAATGCAGTTTTAATTAAATGTTTCATTACAATTGAAATCAGACTGTTCTTCTTCAACGATGAGTTGTGCTGAAATATGGGAATCTCCACCTGGAAGGCATGACCCCCTACCACATTGCTTTGGGAAATGTGTAATTACGAGCTTTCCATCAACATCCTGGAATTCGACAACTTTATAAACAAAAAGACTGCCTTCTTTTTTCATGTTGCCGAAGTGGTATGATTTCCCCTCTTCGTTCTCAACGACAACTACTGTGTCTCCTAGTGGTGTGACCTGTTTGTATACTTCTAGCTTTTCGTCACTGTTTGGTGAGGTGCAGGTATATTGGGCTTGGGCGTGTGTTCCAGCAAGCATAAATGCACAGCTTAAAGCGATTTTTGTTAGTTTCATTTCTCATCCCTCCTTTTATTAGTTACTGAGAGCTTCTTTATAGGCGAAGTCGAGGAATAATAAAAATTCATTGATTTAATATATCCATCTGATTATCTAATATCTATGAGCTTGCCATCGAACTATTTAGACGCATTTCAAGAGATCGCTAAGTCTGGAGGGTTTTCCCAGGCCACAAAGGTATTGAATATCTCTCAATCCGCTCTATCCCAGAGAATTAAGAATCTGGAAGAGGAGATTGGACTAACCCTGTTTGTAAGAAAACCTACTGGGGTTCTTCTCACGGATCAAGGCGAAAGGTTACTTCGATATTGCCAGACTAGGGACTCTCTAGAAGAGGAGCTGGTACAGGAGCTTAACGCCTCAAATTTCTTTGATGTAGCAGGAACTTTGAGAATTGGTAGCTACTCGTCGGTTTTTAGATCTGTTGTGGTCCCAGCGCTATCACCACTGCTGAAGGAATATCCCAACATCCTATGTGAATTCTCTTGTGCGGATATAGGAGATCTACCCGGGATGTTACAAAGAGCTGAAGTTGATTTCGTAATCATGGATTACAAACTCGATCAGGCAAATTTAGAGACTCAGGTGTTGGGTCAGGAAAAACTTGTAGTTATTGAAAGTAAAAACGCTTCTAATAGAGATGACATATTTCTGGATAATGACAGCAATGACAGAGCTACAGAATTATTTTTTAAGTTTCAGAAGAAAAAGGCTCCTAAATACAGAAGATCATATTTTGATGACTGCTATGGAATTATTGATGGAGTAAAAGCAGAGCTTGGTAAAGCTGTTATGTCTGAACACCTAGTTAATGGAGATAAGTCGCTGCGAATCGTAAATGGGTATAAACCATATAATCTGGATATTGTTCTTCATTTCTATAAACAACCATTCCGTTCAAGGCTTCATCAGGCTGTCATCAAGGAGCTTATGGAACGTGCGAAGTTATTTCTTTAAAAGTATTTCAACAAGTGAGAGGCGTATACTCCTCCTCCAGCAACTGTAAGCTTTTTGAAATTAAAACGTAAATCGGATTTTGAATTTGAAATATATCACAGCCTTAATGTTACTTTTCTTGGTGAGCGAATCTTTTGCGAAAAACCCTTTCGATCTTGAACAGTTTCAAGATGAACAGAAACTTTGAAAAATGTGGCACGACCAAGAAATTTATTTTCATTTGAAAACCCCCTGATACCCCGATGAACTTTAGTGGTGACTTGTTTCATTATTCGTCTGGAAACTGTGTAAAAATTGACCACGACAGAAATCGAAAAAATGCCCTTTTAGCTTCAAGAATCCCATGCCCAAAGGAACTTAAAAAGGCGGCAACAGAACCATACATTAAGATTTCCGATTTCAAGGAATACAAAAATAGTTTCCAAAGTTGTCTTAAAAAACAGAACAAAAACTATCTTCGCCCTTTAGTGTCTAAAACCTTACAAATCAACCTTGGGATGGAACCACTTATGGAAATGGGGAGAGCCAAAGTTTTCCGCCAAAACCATCTAACGAAGGAACTGGTCAACGGTGAATATTTACAAAAAAGAATGATTTTTGGTTATTGACCCACTATTTGGCGGGTGACTGATTTGAAAATTCGCCGAAACAAGCGCTATTCCAAATCCAAGAAGAACCGAATCTTGAGCGACATGTCCTTCGGCATAAAATGACATTTCTTATAAAAAATGTCATATTTCGCCATATACTATTTTAGATGTTAATATTCGCACCTCTTTGCTTATTAAGTCAGGGTTGCGTCCTAACATAACTAGGTCGTGAAAATCTTTGCCCCTGCTATTTTGTCCACCCTTGCTTTCATAATAGCTAAGGAGGCCAGGGTTATAGCCATTTTCACGAAGTTCTTTGGAGCTAATAAGGGGCTGCCTTAGAAGGACTTCTATGGGTACAGTATGATCTTTAAAGGCTAGGTTACTTATATGCCTAATTTAACAAATAAACTCAATTATACCAAATGAGTGTTTTTGTTAAAATATACAGTCCAGATCGAAAATGTAGGTACTAGACATAATTTGAGAGTAGTAGGCATAATTAGTAGTAATTCTACCGTATTGACTCATTAAAGGACATTTTTACTGAGCTATGACAAAATTTTTGATTTTTTTAGTCAATAAATATTTACTTGACTTAAAATATATGTTAACAACTGCGACATGAAAATACTTACTATTGCAATTCTCTTGGCATTACCGATGGTCTCTTATGCAGGTAACGACTGTCGATCTGAAAAAAGACTTTCTTTCGAAAATTCTACTGAAGCTTACCAGTTTCTCGTAGCTGCCGCAGTATTCGAGAACTTTCCTAGTGAAATTCAGCGCAGTGCTTTTATTAGAAAAGACATTATCGCCTGCGTTCGAGACTATTTGATGGCCCCGCCTAGCTCCGAAGCACTGGATTCTCTCAATGTCTTCTTTTGCCTAACTCCTGAAAAAGAAAAACATTGGACAATGGTGCTAGAAGGAAGACATCTAGACAATAACACCATAACAGAGAAAAGCTGCCTAGTTGGAACATTTGGTTCCGGGGGCGGAGACTCGATTAGATAATTCTAGGCTCCTAAGCAGGCTGTGAATAAAAGACACTAAAAAATGGAGCGGACCCATAGAGATCCGCTTCTGTTTTTTTTTAGATACTTCTATTTTTAGCTATTTTTTCGAACGAGCAAGCGGATTTATCTCAGAAAGTTGTGGATGAGTAGTGGACTGAGTCAAGCGACGTGTTCTTGATTTCGAGAAGTTTTTAGCTCTACTCCATCTTTAAAGTCAATCTCAAGAAGAAGTATTTGAGCAAGCTCTGGAGATCGTATTCTCCTCCATTTTTTTGAACTCTGTTCAAATAATTTAAATGCCATAGAAACTGCTATTGGCGCACTCCCTGCTCCTCGAGTGGTTCTGATATATTGCCAATGAACTGCGGGGAAGAAGAAGACGCTGAGTTTTTCGCAGTCTTTTTCAAGCTTATTGACTCCATTTGGGTACTTGTCATGAAAGAGATCAACAAATGTTTTTTTCACTAAGCCATCTGATCTCTTCTCCGCATTCATCATATCGTGAAATACCCCCTTCACCTGAGGTTGAAGTCTTTTGGGGAAACAGTTCACTACATTTTTTATTTTATGAACCCGGCACCTTCCATGCTTTGTCTCTTTAAACTCTTCAAGGTCTTCAAGCGTTGAGCAGAAACCTAAAGCTCCATCTGCAATGACAAAAAGTGGTGCAATAGATCCTCGAGAAATCAATGAGCGAAGTAAAATCCTCCAGCTCTCAAATTCTCGCTCCCAGGATTTTTTTAAAGAAACGATGGATGTTGATGAAAAACCACTTCTCCTTTTCTCACAATTTCATCAAGAAGAGATTGATGAGAACCTGGTTCATTGGTCATTCAATTGAGCATAGTCACGTTTTCCTTTCTGCATTGTGCAGTTGATTTTTTTATCGAACATCAAGAGGATACGTCGCTATACTTCACTACTTAATCCACAACTTTTTTTTAATTACTCTTTGTGGTAATCGTAAAATTCCATTTGAGATTGGAGGACAGAATCAAATACGCAGCAATCATAATGGATAAACCTTATCCATTCCCAGATATTGAGAGTTTTAGTTTTGATTCGCTTAATATTCGCGGAATTTATGGCGGCGTTGAAAAGTTCATCAAAACTGAGTCTCACAAAAACTGCTGGAAAGAGTGGCTTGGAACCCTTCTATGGGAGGAACTCGTTTCGGACAATAAATTAGTTTTAATTACATTTGGTGATGACGATGAGTCAGAGATTCTCAATTCTACCAATCAGCAGCTCGTTAACAAGCTCTATAATGTTTTCAGAGTACTACCACTTGTTACGACCTTATCAGGGCCACGTCACGAACCTATTTCAATTACTGGAAGGGTTGAAATTGAGGACGATGAAAGGTTCAAAATTAAAGATATTCGGGAAATATCTCGATATCGCTCATGGCCTGATTCGTTTTACTGGAGAGAGAAAGAATTCCTTGATCTGCGAAGAAGCTATGAAACTAACAGCAAGTTAATCGAAAACTGGGATTTTATCTCTACTTATTGTAGCGATAAAATATTCAAGTTAGGCAGTAAATTGCAATTGATAGAGTCTTATCGTTCATTTGAAGCTGCTTTCTTTTCAACTCCTAAACTTGAATTCAAAATTCCCAATTTAGTTAGATCGGTAGAGAGCATAATTGGATTACCACGAGGTCAAGGTAAGGCTGAATTCTACAAAAGAGTTCAATACCTCTGCGGCGTCCCCGAGATTTCCGAACCTTATGGCATTCACGAACATTACAAAAACCTCCTTGAAAACCTTTTTCAGATACGCAGCGACTGTGTTCACGGGAAACCATTTGCATGGTCTCTAAGGAAGGAACTGGGGGAATCCTTTAGCGACACCACAGTTGCTCAATACGAATTTCTCTCAGAATGGATTGCCCGAAGAACACTATTGAATGTGCGCGAAAATCAAAATTTACTGAATGCCTGTGAGTCTCGGGACCAGCTCGAAACCTACTGGGATACAATCCAACGATAACTCCACATAACTAGAGCTAACGGAAAAACCTTTCCTAGGAAATATGACAATACTCTCAAAAGATAACTAAGCAGCTTTTAAGTCAGATGGGTCAATTTTAATTCTGTGAGACTTGCGGGGAACTGTTTCCTGAAGCTCTTCATAAACCTTGCGAAGAACTTTAGGTTTTAATTTATCAACTATCGCAAGTCGAATATCTTTTTCTGTAGCCCAGTTCATATTTGTGGGTTCATCGTTAAATTTTTCCCACTTAATCACAGCTGAATGGGCAACATCTCCAAATCGCTTACCAAAACTTTTTAAATCCATTTCAAAATAATAACGAATAAACTTAACTTCATTTCCAGTTAAACGTGCTGGTTTTAGAGCTAAGGCAAAAAGAACAGTTTTCTCATATTTTTCAAAATTGAGGTCTAAAGCCCATTCTCCATGGATCTTCTTTAAAGGAGCATTGAGAATTTGAACTGGAAACCCAAAACCATAATCAATGTAAGATTTCTGAATTTTTTTATTCATACCTGTTCTCTCCTATTTATCTAAATCAATCACAGTGATAATCAACATATTTGATTTATCAAAACTTACTGCGATTCTTAAATTTTTTTTATCAACTGTTTTCCCACGAATGGAGTAATTCCAGCATGTATGTTCTTCTTTGAACTCATCTTTTCGCTTTTCGTGATGGCCGTTCTTAAGAACTTGCTTCACTTCCAATCGTGAAACAGACCTTTCCTGGAGCCTCTCATTGGCATGACCAACATATCTGTATTTACCAGCCGCCAGCATTGCTCGCACTTCTTTCATCAGGTCACTTACCTTAGGAGGTCGACTCATTACATGAATATAACTCAGTTACATTCATATGTAAACCCTCCAAAGTGCCGCATACCCTTGAATTTCACTACATCTTTAGTAGATTTCATTTTAACCGTTATCACCAAATTTGGACCCCATAAGGCTTCATAAACAATTAAAGTGATTAAGCTTTTTTAAAAAATCAAAGAAAAATGAACAACGTACTTGTAGTAAACGCTCCACACGGTAGGTACATAAAGACTCGTCCCTATGAGAATCAAATCAAGCACTTTCCACGCTAAGAGAAAGAGATGAATGAAAACTCTTCTCAATATGCGTTAAATTTACAGACTTAAAGACTTTTCATTTTATCTAACGCTCTTGAACTTTAACTCCGTCTTTTAATCCACTTCCAGGATAGAGAACAACTTGAGTTCCAACATCTACCCCATTTTCCAATTCTATATATTCAGAATTTTGTTCCCCAACCTTTACGTGTTTTAAGTGAGCTTTATTTTGATTCACAACAAAAACAGCAGGTTTTCCTTGATCAGAAAAAAGAGACCCAATAGGAAGTAAACTTACATTTTTTTTCTCCATCGTAATGATCGAGACTTCAACTCTGAAACCATCGCCTAGATTCTTCCAAATACTCTGATCAGTAATAATATCAAGATGAACTTTTACTCTTTGTTCTTTAACCCCAAGAGCAGAAACTTCTTCCTTTGCAGAAGGTTCGATTTTTCTTACAACGGCATCTAAGGGTTGATCTTTTCCCCATTTAGTAATTTTAGCTTTCTGTCCTACACGTACATCAACAACCTCTTCAGAAAGAAGCTTTGCTACAATTTCTATTTTTCTAGGATCCCCTACTTCTAAGATTGGAGTCCCTCTCATCACATGTCTTCGATCTTTTTCAAATACTCTAAGGACGTCCCCGTCCAAAGGGGATTTTATTTTAAAATCAGAATCCCATTCAAAACGAACTAAAATTTGTCCCTTTTTAACCATATCTCCAGCTTTGAGCTTCAGAGTGGGAGTAATACCATCTGCAGGTGCTGTTACGACAAACTTATTTTTAAAAGAAGTGACCCCTTCATCAATAATTGTTTTTTGAAAAACACCTCGAGTAACCAACCCTAAATCGACGGGTGTTTTTTTAGGTTTTAAAGAAAGAACTAAAAATAAGATCATTGCTCCGATTAAAACACCAAAAAAAAGTTTTTTTGGAATTCGGATATATTCGATTGTTTTTTTTATCATTACTTTCAACCTCTCGATTTCAATGTTGCAATTAAATCTATTTTTTTCACTCGATAATAAATGAGCCAGGAACTCACCAAGACCGAGACAACTAAAACAAGACTAGAATAAAAATAAGTCATTGGTTCAATAATAAAAGGAATTTGAAAGGCATCCATACTCATCTTGGCAATTAACCATCTCGCATTAAAATACCCTAAAATACAACCGATCGGAATAAAAGCTAACATAAGAAATAACACTTCAGAAATAAGAATTTGAAAAACTTCTGAAGTTCTAAATCCCAAAATTCTTAAAGTAGCCATTTCTCAATCTCTTTCTGCTAGAGTGACTCGCATGTTGTTATAAGCAATACCAAAACCTATTGCTCCAGCAAATAAAGAAAAAATAAAAGAAAAGACAAGTAAATATTGAGCACTCGTCTCATTAAACATTTTCAAAGCACCATCTCTATAATTAACAGTCAGAACCGTAGGCATCTCTTTTAGCTGAGAATAGAGTTCAGTTGAATCAGAATAAGCTCGAAACAAAATACGATTTACCAAGTCATCAGTTTTCATAATTTTTGCGACATTTTTCCTGGAAGTTATAATTTCATTCGACATAAAATTATCTACAATTTTTTGAACTCTAATCACTGCCTTAGGTTTTCGTCCTTCGAGCACTTCTATTTCTATCTGATCTCCCTCAATAACTCCGAGCTGATTTGCTAAAATTCGTCCAATGTAAATTCCACCGTCAGGAAGCTCTATTCTTTTTAAATTTTGATCAACAATTCCTTGAAGCTTTGCATGATGTGGAAAACCGTTGAGAGCCGTCATCTCTTCTCGATTTTGGAAACGGGCTTTCACTCCCACACGATAATAACCTTCTGCCTCTAAAACTCCTTTTTGTCGTAAAACTTCATAAACTACACTGGACTGAGTAGATTGAGTTAATTGAATACTTCCTGTCTCTTTCTCAATGAACGTATATTGAGCTAAGATCAAATAATCTATTGTATCCTGCCAAAATAACCCACTGACAAGTAACACAATTGCAAAGCTCAACCCGAACCCCGTTAACAACGCCCTTCCAGGAAAAACGGTAATTCCTCGAATCATCATTCGAGTTCGAGTTTGAAAAAGCTGAAACCATCTAGAGTTCTCAAAAAAACCTTGATGAAAACTCGGAGGTGAAGGAGGACGCATCGCTTCCGCTGGCTGAAGCTTAAAAATTTTTCTCAAAGAGGAGTAGACTCCACTCCCCGCAGTCGCGATAGAGACAACCACCGCAACAAAGATCTGATAGTATGAAAAATCGTAACTCAAAACCGGAAAGTGATAAAAATCAGCATAAAGACGAATCATTGAATCACCAATCCAGATTCCCAACAAAACTCCAATGACCGTCCCTACCAAAACAATTAACGCTGCAATTTTAAAATAGTACCCAGAAATACTAAAATCAAAATAACCAACTGCTTTCAAAGTCGCAATTTCTGATCGCTGAGCCCGAACAAGTCTTGAAATCACGACATTTAAAATAAATGCCGCAACAAGAAAAAAAAGGATTGGAATAAAGGCTGCCTGCACCTTGAGCTGATTGAGCTCTTCCCTCACATAGACACTGGATACTTGTTTATCTAAACCATAAGCCCCTGTAGATCCGTACTTATCCAAAATTTGATCAATACGATAGATGAGTTTTTCTTCTAAAGCTTCTCGCTTTGTCCTCAAAACCACACTATTGAAGGAGGCTCGCATATCATAGGTACCTGCCAATACAGATTGATTCATCCAAATCACTGAAAAATGAAAATCATCTGGAAAAGCACTTCCGGGTTGAATCGCAATCACATACTCTGGAGTTACTCCGACTCCCACTATTTTTAATTTTTTCTTTTTTCCGTTTAAGGTCGCAAAAATAAAGTCGCCTAGTTTAAATTGATGTACTTTAAAAAAGTTCTCACTCACAACAATCTCATCAACTGCAAAACGAGAAGGAAGACGACCTTTATGAATAAAAAGCTTATTTTGCTCTGGCTGCATTCCATCAGGGATAGAAACAAAATGTCCCACCACCGGCTCTACAAAATTTGGAATTGATAATAGGGCATCATATTCAAGACGGGGTTCCACATCAGTTACCCCTTTTATTTTTCTTAACTCTTTGACGAGATAAAGAGGTGCTTTTTTTAATCGAACAAAAAGATTTGAAAAATTGGCAGATTCATAAAAATCATCTCTACTCTTCATTAACGAGCGATGAGTACTCGTAAATCCGAATAAAACAGCAACTCCAATTCCAACAACCAAACTAATGGAAATCACCTGAGCCTTTAGACTCATTAAGTCACGGAAAAGCTTTTTATTAAGCACCGCTCCTACCATTGCAAATCTTTCACAGCTATTTTGTTTAGATTCTCACGAATTTCATGAATTTGACCATCGAGTAAAGTAATCACTCGATCTGCCATATCTGCAATTGCAACATTATGCGTAATCACAACGGTTGTCGTTCCAAGACTTTCATTTACTTTTTGAATCGCTTCTAAAACCAAAATTCCGGTTTTAACATCAAGAGCTCCCGTGGGTTCATCACAAAAGAGAAGTCGAGGCTGTTTAGCAATTGCTCTTGCAATCGCAATCCGCTGTTGCTCTCCTCCTGACATTTGAGAAGGAAAGTGCCTTGAGCGTTCTGATAGACCAACTAACGCTAAGGCTTTCTCCGAAGACATTGGATTAACAGAAATCTCAGTGACCAATTCTACATTTTCAACTGCCGATAAACGAGGAATCAAATTATACATCTGAAAAATAAAGCCAATATTTTCTCTACGAAAACCAGTTAACTTCTGATCACTATAATCATGAATAGCGGTACCATCAAAATAAACTTCACCTGAACTTCCCCGATCGAGTCCGCCCAAAATATTCAGTAGAGTTGATTTTCCACTTCCTGAATGCCCCAAAAGGACCACAAACTCCCCCTCAAAGAGTTTGAGATCAATATTTCGAAGGGCATGAACTTCGACTTCTCCCATCTGATAAACTTTCGAGAGATTTCGCGTTTCCATGAGCAATTTTGACATAAACCGCATTCTACACTCATCATCTCTTTTTTCAATCTTAGGAAGAAAAGCATCAAGTCTTAATAAAAATGATTTTAACTTAAGTTCTGATTTTGATCAGTCTTTTAATGGAAATGGACCTGATCAAAATCAGTAACAATTCCTTCAATCATCTCTGTTGAAAATACTCATGATATTGTAGGATACAGCTCAATCGAAAATTTAAAATCAATCAAAAGGAGAATCAATGAATGAAAAACTTTCCTGCACAGTATAAAGAATTAAATACATGGATGGAAAAACTAGGAGCATCCATTCCTGGTCCTATGGGTGGATTTGCTCAGCTCCATGAAAAAACAATCGAAAAAGGGGCTCTGGATAGTCGAACGAAAGAGCTCATTGCTCTAGGAATTGCGATTACCGTGCGGTGCGATGGATGTATTACTTATCATGTCCATGATGCGATGGTGGCCGGAGCATCCGATGAAGAAATCGCAGAGACTATTAGTGTTGCAATTCTCATGGGTGGAGGACCTTCTGTCGTTTACGGAATTGAAGCGATGCAAGCTGTAGAGCAGTACAAAGAGTCAGGACTCTAAAGGATGATCTTCTGGACAAAGCTGTGATGGTTCATAACTATGGTATCCCATATAAAAGTTTTCTGTTTCAGGTACATAACCAGATCTTCCATTTTTGAGTTTTAGCTTTATCCAACCTTCAGATTTGTGCTGAATAAGAGTCTGTACCTCTGCAACATCACCAGATTTTTCAATTCTTTGATCAACAGCATCTATTTTATGAATCCCTGAGCAGGCGGTGAGGTAGCCTTCTCCAAGAGATTCTGTCAGTTGGATTACTGATCCCTTTTTTACACCTATTTTTTTAAGCTGTTTATTGGGTTTAAGCACTTCAACCCATCCAAGCTCAGAAAGTAACGTATAGGGCTCAAATCCCTCAATTTTTTCACATCTTTTTATATTTCCTAGAATTTTTGATTTCCTTGAAGCTGTTTCAAAAACCGAAACAGTTTTTATCGCTTTATTATACTTTAAAAAGCCACACCCCTCCCCTTCACATCCTTTTTCAAGACGAGGAAGTTTTTTATCACTACGACAGGGATAAAATGATTTCTTTTTACCTGAATTATAAGAAACATGAGTCGTCTCTTTGATTTTCATTTTTTCATTGGCTTCAGGAATAAATCTTTCAACCTCTCTCCAAATCACAAGAACATCTATTTTCTCTTTGTTACTTAATTTCTCAAGAACATCACATCCCTTAAAACACCAAA
This sequence comes from Pseudobdellovibrionaceae bacterium, assembly GCA_002722705.1. Lineage (GTDB taxonomy): Bacteria > Bdellovibrionota > UBA1018 > UBA1018 > UBA6935 > UBA6935. The sequence continues at coordinate 13,699 of PBMP01000088.1, forward strand.
ATGAAGTCTCTTTCCCCTCAGAGTGGATTGATAAATGCTGATAATCTCCATTTTGTAGCTCTATGAACTTTCCGATACTACTCCCTATTGAAATGATTCGAACTTCATTTTTCTTTTTTTTAATTTCTGTTTTGAGAACAGACTCAAGCCTTAAGACATCTTCATTAAGAGGTTGAACATTGAGTTTTAAATTGCCATCAATGGGCTGAATGATCTTTAACTCCATCTTCTCAATTTTTAACTCTTTTGGAGCACTGAGCATTAACAGCTCTTCTCCCTTTGCCAATCCCATTTGAAAAATAAATAAAAATAAAAAAAGCACTTTTATCTCCCCATCTCAATCCAAATGATTCTTATTATTTGTATTTACTACAGATAAACTCGGTTGAATATTAAATCATTCCCACTCAAAAACCAAATCCACACCTCTTCTTGACATTTTCCATATTTCCATTATTCTAGAAATATGGAAATAAATGACGCCCTCTCAGCCTTTACCTCTCTCTCACAAGAAACAAGACTCATTGTTTTTCGATTACTGATTGAATATGGAAAAGCTGGAGCAGCAGCGGGGGTCATTGCTGAAGAATTAGAGATGCCACCAAATACACTCTCCTTTCATTTAGCCCACTTAAGTCGGGCTGGACTAGTCACATCAGAACGCCATGGGCGTTCAATTACTTATTTTGCAAATACAAAACGCATTGAGGACCTTATTCGGTACTTACATACCAATTGCTGCTCAAGAGAATCTCGTATTGGTTCAAAATCAACTCTCAAAAATGAAAGGAAATGCTAGCAATGAAACGCTTTCACATTCACATCGGTGTAAAAAATATTGAAGAATCCATTCCATTTTACTCTACTCTCTTTGGTCAAAAACCAACGAAAGTGAAAGAAGATTATGCAAAGTGGATGCTGGATGACCCAAAAATCAATTTTGCCATTTCTACTCGTACTATGAAAACAGGAATAGACCATCTTGGACTTCAAGTAGACGAAGAGTCCTCATTGACTGAAATCAAAGAAAAACTAAAAAAAGCAGACCTTCAAATTTATGATGAAGGAACAACAACCTGCTGCTATGCTCACTCCTCAAAAGCGTGGGTAAAGGATCCTACTGGGATTGCTTGGGAAGCGTACCATAGCATGTCAGACGCAGAGACATTTCACTCTCAGTCTCCAAAAACGAAGTCTCATTGCTGTGTACCAAACCAAAACGATCGTTCTCAACAGAAAGAAAAATGTTGTTAAGCTATGAATCGACTTCTTTTTAATAAATGTGTTGCTGAACTTTTAGGAGCTTTCGCAATTGTTTTCTTTGGATGTGGGTATGTAGCAATCTCAGCCAATCCCTCCCCTGAGTTTACTTCAGTTATTTTTGGAACCACTGTATCTTTGATGATCTACAGTGTTGGACATGTCTCTGGAGCTCATTTTAATCCCGCTGTCACTCTAGGATTTGCATCTATTGGATGGTTCTCATGGAAAGAAGTCCCTTTTTATATCGTCTTTCAAATTATAGGAGCCATCTTCGCCGCAGCACTTCTTTCGTGGTTCATTCCTAACGCGACTACACTCGCTCCTACGACGCCATCGATTTCCACTTCTCGTGCTTTTTTTATTGAAGCTATTTTAAGTTTCTTTCTCATGTTCGTCATTACTTCAATGTCGACTGATCCTCGTGCTCCAAAAACCATCGCAGGGATTGCTATTGGAAGTACTGTAGCAGTCGACGCTTTTTTAGGTGGACCTTTAACAGGCGCATCAA
>PBMP01000089.1 GCA_002722705.1 Pseudobdellovibrionaceae bacterium
CTCCTACACCTAAACCTGCTACTCCTACACCTAAACCTGCTACTCCTACACCTAAACCTACTACTCCAACACCTACTACCTCTACTCCTAAACCTAAACCTACTACTCCAACACCTACTACCTCTACTCCTAAACCTACTACCTCTACTCCTACCCCTTCAAGCAAGAGGACTCCTCCCACCTCCTGGTCACCTGCGCCTAAAAAAGGTAAAAAACCTAAAAAGGTTAAAAGTAAGAAAGTAAGTAAGCCTGCAGTAAATACCCCACCTCCTGTTAAGGAGACGGCGAAGGTGACTAAACCGTCTCAAGTAAGTGTTCCTAAGAAATCGAAAGACATAGTTGCTAATATTGCTGCAAAAAATAAGCTAAAAGAAGTTCCTAAAGCCGTAAAAGCTAATAGGCTCGCTAGGCTTCGGAAATTCCTAAAGGCTAAGAGAGTCTTAAGGGCAGCAATGCCTGTAGGTGCAGGCCTTGCTAGTTATGCAGCTGTTAGAAAACTTTCTAAAAACAAGCCTAAGAAAGAAGATAGTGAGGTTATGAAAAAGACAGCAATGTTAAGAAGGGATTTTATAAACTATGTACAAGAACCCACCGATAATTTAACTGAGGCTTTCCTCGATATAGTACAACCTCTAGAGAAACAAGCGGATGCTCTAGGTCTTGTTATACCTACTGCACTTGGTTTAGATGCTGCAGGAACTGCTGCTTATGTAGGTACACAAAAAGCTAAGAGTAAGGCGAAGTTGGAAGCTCTAAAAGAAATAAAAGATAGGGATAAGAGGGAAATTGCAGAACAATCTATAGAAGGTCAGCCCTACACTAAGGCGGCCCCCGCCGCACTTGCTGCAGGCCTCGGAGCCGCCTACTTAGGAGGGCAGCACTTATCTGCGGAGCACTTAGAAAAAGTGAAAAAGTTAGGTGCCGGTGAAGCCTTGAAGGGTATGAAAGGTAAGGAAAAGGTGCTAGCAGCTCCAGGATCTTTTGTACAGTCAGGTCTTAATCGTTTAGGAGCGTCTTCAGCACAGGCTAAAGCCTTAACAGGCGCAGGCGTTTTAGGCGCAGGCCTTCTTGCAGGAAAGTTAATGTCTGATAAGATGAAGAGCAAAGCTTATAAAGATGCAGGTGTTACACCGTCTGATCTTAGAAAGCCTAGAGGTCAAACTAAGAGTGCTGGCTTATTCTTAAAACCTTCCGATTTGGCAGACTCTCACTTTGATCTAGCACAAGCTTTAGAAGGTCAATTAAATGGAGCAGACCAAGGCAAAGAGTTTAAGAAACAAGCTGGAAAGGCTAAAGTAATAGCGGGCGGTACGATAGGTCTTGCATATGAACCTTTGAGACAAACTCTTAGCAAACCTGTACCTCAACCCCCTCCACAAGACCCTAAGGGCGGAATAACTTCTCGAATAAAAGGAAGTGTAGCTAGGCATAAATACAAAACTGATAAGTGGAGAAGAGAGCACCCGGTAACCGCCACCTTATTGAGTGGAGTTGCAGGAGCGGGTGCAGGAGCGGCTACAGGGTTAGGAACAGGATTTATGGAAGTAGGTAAAAGCTTGAAAGGTAAGGTGTAATGAGCAAGCCTATAAATGTGCACGTAGGATCGCTCGATCCTGACTATCTTGAAATTACTTGGGAGATGACGACCTCCCAGTTTGACGTGTACATTTATGAGTTCACTATTCTTAGATCAGAGAGCCCTCAAGGACCTTTCGAACAGGTAGGCGGCCCTCTAAAAGATCAGTATGTTTTTAGAGATTATGTAGCACCCCTAAGAGGCTCGTTAAGAACCTTATATTATAAGGTAAGAAGCGCTGATACTCGTAATCAAGCTTTTGAAGAATCAGAACCTGTTACGCCAGACCCTAGACCTCCCTTAGATGCATTAGAAATCATAAGACTGGAAAATGTGCTCTTAAGAGAGTACACAGGAAGACCTTGTGCTCTTTACACAATCAGAACATTTGGACAAAGATGTCCAGACTGTTATGACCCTATAACACAAAGAAGGACTAGGTCTTCTTGCATTACATGTTATAATACAGGGTACGCTAGGGGATTTTTTACCCCGATCATGGTATACTTGCAAATAGATCCTTTTATAAAAGCACAACAAAACACTCAACAATTTGTTTCCGAACAAGCGCAGACTCAGGCAAGAATGGGTGTATACCCTAAAGTAAAACCTAGAGATGTGATTGTAGAGAGGGAAAATGTTAGGTGGCGTGTAGTAGCTGTTAGAACAACTGAAAGACTTAGGGCGCCTGTTCGACAAGAACTTACCCTGGTAAAGATACCTAAGGGTGATATAGAATTTAAAATACCTATAGACTGGCCTAGCGTAGAGACTTCCCCTAGATCTTTTAATACACGGATGGACTTATGAGAGAAGAAGAATTACAACAAAGAAGTAAAAAAGAACGCTTAAAAGACGTCGCTACAATAGCCGCAGGTGCAGGCGTCGGAGGTGGGTTAGGTTACTTAGGCGCGCAGCACCTCACAAGAAGTCAGATGGCCCAAGCTTTAAGAAAAGTAAAACCGTCTGAAAGACTTCGATACATGGTACCTACAAGTAGGATGATTACAACAGGTGCCATTGGCGCGACATATCTTAGAGATCAAAAGAGGCGCGAGATCGAAGGCAAGAGGCGTCAACAACGTAATGTTAAAAAACTTCAACAAGAAAAGAGAGCATTCATTGAAAATTGGGTGTATAATTCATTGCTGAGGTAAGTATGAGTATAATAAACCAAACTAGACAACCCATATACAGAGATGATCAAGAAGTTGATCCGCTGTACAATCCGATATACGGAGCGACTAGGGCTCTAGTCGGTTTTACTCAAGGCTTATTCAAACACTTACCTTCTGGTCGGTATAGATGGTCTTCTGATCCTAACCAAACCGAGATTATGATTAGTGATCTAATGCCGATTACAAGTGAAATGCTTTCCTTTAGACCTGCAGTGCTTACAATGACAGGACAAGTGTCCTTCGGTAACACGGCGCAAGCTTCCCTGCAAGACATAAATCCCAAGACTGGCCACAAGGTGTATAGAGATATCCTAAGTTCGACTGTTACGTTTAATTGTATTAGTCGTAATGGAATAGAAGCTTCTCGTATTGCGTGGTTTATAGCACATCATGTAAAATCACTACGTGTCTTCCTTCAACGTAATGGACCGTTTCTTAGAATTGGACATGATGTTATGATCTTAGGTGAGCAACCTGCTGGGCTTATAGTTCAAGATGCTGCAGATGGCGGTGCGATTAACGTACCCGTAGCTGTGCCTTTTGCACTAGCTCATAAGTGGGAAGTACGAGAACCTTCTTACGAGCATGATACGACCCATGTAAACTTAACGACAATTGGGGTTGGAGACTCTAGAACGACAAACTCCTATCAAATAACAAATGAGGTGAATTAAGTATGGCTGATTCAGTTAAACAACCGGGTATTGAAATTACCCAAGTCATTACACCTACTGCAGTGGAACCGACGATTCCAGATCTCGTGCCCTGTGTTGTAGGTCCTTGCTTTGAGGTAATGGAAGCAGTAACTAACGGAGTAGCAAACTCTTCTGCTAAGGTGGCTAACTTAAGCTACGAGCAGTTGCCTTTGTCTATCTCTCCTACAGACTTTCCTACAAACCACGCATCTATGCAGAACATCTCTCTAGATGTAGACTCAGTAGATGCTACTCTTATAGACGGTTCTGGTAGCTTGGGTAATATCTTACTCGACAAGGATCCAGGTACAGCGTTCTTGGCAGATTTTAACAAGTCAACACGTCCTGGGTTCGTGATTGATTGGGACCGTGTTTATACAGAGCATGCAACCACTGATGAGTGGCCTGCTGGACCTTTGTACATCACTGCAAACAACTCTCTAAAAACTGTAAACTTTGAAGGCACTGAAGACACTCCAGAAAAGATTGTCGCCATGTTTAAGGCAGAAGGTCTAGAGGCAAGTGTACAAACTTTCTCAAACGCTGACGCTCTAACTGTTGCAACTCACGATAGTGAGGTAGATTTTGCGTACCAAGGCGCTTCTAACCAGGTTCAGTTGATTGTTGTAACTATTCCAAATACTTCCGCTAACTACGGACATGAGAATACTCTAAAAATTGGAAGACCTGGAACATCTGTAAGCGCAGTGCATGCGGCTTTAGCCGGATCAGGAGAGTCTTCCAAAGATTTTATGATCAGAGGGTCCGGACTGTATGTAGATTCTAACGACAGTTCTAAGCTTGCTTTTAGCAGAGGGATCTACTACCGAGGTAATATGGCAGGAACAGTCTCTATTGATACTTTAATAGAGTCTAACTGGGCCGATCCTAATCGGGGTAATGGGTCTGAATCTGCTAGATCGGGGCTTCATCCGTGTCTCTTGACTGAGGACTTTGATATTGATAATGCATCTACATGGACGCCGTCAAACCTACTTATCCGTACAAAGTTTTCGTCAGCTAACACTGCATTCACAACTGATCTAAACGTACAACAGGCGCTTCCCTCACGAAGTGGAGACCTTGTTTATCTTAACGGTGTGAATGTAGGTCAAGTAACAGCTGTGAGCAGTAGCTTTGTTAAGGTAGGTGTTGTAGATACTGTAAAGTCAACCTACACGAGCTCAGGCTCAATCATCAATCAAAGATACATAAAAGCAGATCTAGCAGGAACTCGGATCAGAAACGCTTACTTTGTAGCACAAGGTCTAACACGCGGATCGGGTACAGCTGCTTCTAACACCTTCAATCTAAATACATTAGATACAGGTTTCACGACGTCTGCCCAAGCCTCCGTTACCTTACAAAATGCAACTATAGATACCAACGATAGTGTATCTCTTCAAGTAGCAGGCACACAACTTGTATTTAGAATTGTGAAAGATGGCGTTGCTCAAGCAACTAATACAGTTGTGTTTAGTGATAATATCGAAACAGCTGCCGCTCTTGTAGAATACATTAACAACACTAACCCTGTTGGAGTTACTGCAGTCGCTGCTACTAAGGGCGTTACCTTAAAATCTACTGAGTATGGAAGTAATATAACCTTACAAGTAGATTCTGTAAATGCAGGCTCCACAGCCACTGGTCGATTCCACCAAGACATTACCGCAACGCCTCCAGTGCTTATTGCGGCGGGAACTTCTTTTAGTGCTACAGGTACCGATGCCACATTTGGAGATACCTTCCTAGCTGCCAACCTAACCGGTAAGGAAGGTGCTGTCTACATCGATGGAAACTCTAAGGAGTATACCTTTGTTGTATCAGGAAATCGTGCCTTAGACTTAGTAGACGCAATTAATGAGTCAGTAGGTCTACCTATTGCCACTTACTCAAACACTACCCACATTATGACGATTACTAGCCCTTCTAAGGGGTCTACGTCGAAACTAATGTACGCAAATACAAGCCGATTTACCATCCTAGGCTCTTCTGCTTGGAGTTCGAGTACAGCTACAGGGACAGGAAGACCTGATCCTAACTTGGCAGTTTCTACTTCGGGCGTTGTTCATATAGGCTCCAACATCCTTAGGGACCTCCGTACAGGAGCGCCTGTGCAGTCTTCAAACTTGGACATCCACTTAAGCTTTAAGGGATTACGCTTAGATGTATCTACCTCTCCTAACTCGGGTGAGGCAGGTCTTGTTAACGTATCAAGTATGGCAACTCTGTTGAGCAGCTTCTCACCACTTACGCCTGAAAATCCCTTAGGGCTCGCCTTGTACTATGCACTTCTTAACGCAGGTGATGGTACGCAGGTCTCTTGTATCGGTGTAGACGAGGTAAGTGCTTCTGAGCCCGAAGGGTCCTTAGCAGCCTATTCAAGAGCAGCTACGTTCTTAGGCTCACATGAAGTGTATTGCGTTGTACCTTTGACCTCATCTGAGGAAGTAATTAACGTGTTTAATAGCCATGTTAATAACTTAAGCCTCCCTGCTAACAGAGCAGAACGTGTGTTGATCTCCTCTCCAAACAATCCTACTAGAGAGGCAAATACAACAGTTGCATCAGGCACGAATGCTAGAAGTACAGGAACAACCAACCTTATCCAACTTGACTCAAGTCCTGAGCAACAACTAAGTTCTGCAGGAATTGACGCAGCCCCTGGAGTAGTTATACCCGAAGCTTCTGAGATTGTATTAAAAATTACCTTCTCTTCTTCAGATGTAAGACACTACTCGATCAAGTCTGTATCCGGTGCGCTTATAACTGTAAGAACCTCTTTTGAGAGCAGTATTGCATCTAGTCTTTACGAGACTCAACCCCTACCTTCTACACTTAGCTTTGAAGGTCTAGATTATGTGATCTATAAGAGGGGAGCGTCTTTAACTGTACCTGGTACGACAATGCTAGACCTAACTCGCTTAAGTACGTCAGTTAGAGACTCTGCACAGACATATAACAACCGAAGGCAGGTCCGATTGTTCCCAGATACTGTATCGTCAATTATAGACGGTACTGAAAGAACAATCCCTTCCTTCTTCTTCGGTGCGGCGATTGCAGGCGACTCTGCGTCTCGTCCTGCTCAAGATCCTTTGACCCGAAGAACCCTCCTAGGGTTTACCAGTGTTGTAGGTCCTGATTTGCAAGAGAGCCAGTTAGATGTTATAGCAGCAGGTAATTTAATTCTTGTTAATACATCAACTAATCCAATTATCCGCATGCAGTCAACAACCTCAAGCGATGTAATTGAGAGTAGAGAGTTCTCTATTGTGAAAGCAATAGATGCCTTTGCTAAGTCTTTGAGAAGTGTTCTAAGAAATCGTATTGGTCAATTCAATATTACACAACAGTATCTTGATGACACATCCTTAGTTGTAGATGCAGCATGTGCAGGAGCTGTTAATGATGGACTTCTTGCAAGTGCCTCACTCGACTTAATTGAACAAGATGCGAACAGTCCAGATACTCTAAATGTATCTGTTTCTATTGGGGTGTTATATCCCGCTAACTACATTAAACTTACAATCGTTGTATAAGGAGACTAAGTATGTTTCAGTACAAATCACACCCCAAAACGCCCTTAACTGACAAACAAAAAGCAGATCGTTCGGTCTCTTTTGGCTCTGAGCAAGCACAACGTCCCCATAGTGTAGGGCATGAGCTCGGAGACTTACGTGAGGATGTAAACAATGCTTTCCAAGCACTCGAACTAGGAACAAATATTCCTGAAATTCACAGTTCTAATATTGCACCAAAGGCCAGTGACAACACGATAGACGGTGATGCGGTCATCTATGGTCTAAACTTTCTAGCAGGCCGGCTCCAAGCAACTCTTACGCTAAACAGTCTAACGTTTATTCAACAACAGCCTGGTGCTGCGACTTTGAGTGTAGCTGTTGTAAAAGCTGCAGGAGCAGACGCTGGCATGACTGCAGTTCTTGCGAATAATCTCCTTACAATCACCTTAGGTACGGCAGGTGGAAACTTGTCTGCTGTTAAGAACACAAACACCCTCATTGCAACGGCAGTAAACGCTAATGCGGGTATTCAAGCAACTATTGCATCAGGCCAAGGAGCAGTTAGTGATCTTGCGATTGTAAGCGCAACGACTTTGGCGGGCGGTTCCGGTAATGGGCTAAAATTATACGCATACTCTCCTACAGGTGACGTTAGAGATATAACTTCCGCAATTGAGACCATTTCAGATACTCAAATTGCCGTGGACACTTCTGCGGACTTAGTCGATGTGGCTGGCGCTAATCAAACTTGGTCTTTTGTAATCGTAAGCCATACTGCACGTAGTAATGTTCTTAACGCTACGTCGGTAGCTTAATAGAAAGGACTCGTAATGCCTTTAACGAATAAATGGGAGCCTTATAATAGGTATGTACAGCAAGGTATGGTAGATGGAGCGTACGCTTCAGGTGCCTTTACCTTAATCTGTGCAGGTCCTCCTCGTATTTTTGCAAATAACGCCCTTGCGGCAACCATACAGTCTGAAAATCTTACCTACCCTATCGGTATGGTTCAGAATGTTGCAATCTCTCATAACTCGCAGTTTAACAGAGTTTTTGAGATCGGTTCTGAACGTTCTTATTTCATTAGAGGTAGGACTACTGGTCAGATTAGTCTTGGGCGTGTACTTTACCATGGGCCGAGTATACTCCGTGCTCTCTACTCAAGCTATATAGATACCCAAGGCGGTGTGAAGGTTAACCCGTTCCCGGAACAGCTTGCTGCATCAGCCTTCAACCCAAATAAGCATGACGTTAAGATTCAACCAGGGTATGAGAATTTGTATGTCAACCTTGCATCTGACTTGTTTAACAACCCGATTGGTCTTTTAATCAAGACTATGGACTCTAATGAGAAGACCATAGGTGCTGTGTATGCCGAGGGGTGTTATATCCCTAGCCACACCTTATCTACTGATTCTCAAGGACTTATGGTACAAGAGCAAGTGGCGATCCAGTTTGAAAGACTTATACCAGTTAAGACTAACATGGTTAAGTTAATCGATGGAGTGGCTCAGAAGTATAGTCAGACTCTTACATCTAACCCAGTATAGGTTGAATAATTATGCACAAGTATATTCACTTTATTGACCAAGCAGGAAGGGCTCAGGCTCAGATGCAAAAAGAAGCCAGCTTAAGTTCAGAAGCCCTAAAAAGTATAAAGAACTTGCCCACACTTGGAGGTGCGGGAGCTGGTGCTGTTTACGGAGGTGTTCGAGGATACCAAGAGGCAGGCGAAGGTCAGAGAGGGTCTGGGCTTGTTGCAGGTGCTTTGACCGGCGGTGTAGGTGGTGCCTTCTTAGGAGGTGCTGGGCGCTTGGCCTATAAGAACGTTGCTCCTGGATTTAAACAATACAGTAAGGGTAATAAGGCTCTTAAAGCTGAGATGGAGGCAGCCCTTGGTAAGGACCAAGCTAAGTTTAGACTTAGTGATTTAAATCCTTTTGGAAAAGCCTCTAAGCGTAAAGAGTTCTTAGCTAAGAAAAAGGAAGAGTTTACTAAACGCCGTGGCCTAGCTGTCGCAGACAAGCGAGGCAAAGCTGCTATGGACGCAGAAGACGCAATCCTTAAAGATATGGGTAGTTATGACGAGATGATAGCTGGTCGTAGAAAGCTAGTTGGATCTGCCATAGGTGCTGGTATTGGTGCAGGTTACGGTATAGTCAGCTTAAGGATGCTAAGAACGTAGCTAAGGAAACCGATGAAGAGCGTATGCTGAGGCAGTATGAACGTCAGTTGGATTCTAGGCTAAAAAAGAAAGGCTAGCGGACCCTACGTCTGTGCTTGCCTACAACACCGTTCAAGTGCTCTGCTCTCTGCTCCTTTGTCCAGTCTTTGGAGTCCACAAACTTTGAGATTGGTTCGGGGAACATAGTCCAATTCAGACTATGTAACACCGAGTACGTCGTATACACCCGCTTTCCAAACTTTGCATGGTCCGCTCCGTATTGGGGCGTGGTAAGTTCAGGGGCTCTGTACTTACCAATCCGCTCATCTTTTAGCGTTTCTACAAGAGCTTTTGATAGTAGTGTTCTGAATATAGTCATTTCTTCTCCATATCGTGTGTAGGTGTTTCAGTCCACTGAGACCCGCACACATGGCAGGCCCAATCAACATTGAGTTGTTCGTCAAGATTACGAACTTCGTATAAGTTGTTACAGTTCGGACAAACAATGACTGTCCTATGCAGACAGTATTCCAAAAGATCTCCTTCATAATTTTCATTGAAATCCTCCAAAAATCTTTCTAGTCTATTCTTCCCCTCTACGAGAAAGCCTGTACTGATCACAGACCCTGCAAAAAGTGCTAAGTGAGATAATTTCATGTCAAATGATCCACCTCTTATTTCTGACCAAGACATCGAAGAAGGTTTAGCCATCATCGACCTTGGTGCTTCTGTCAGTAAGATACTTCTAGAACACGACTCTGCACATGTGCAGAAATCGGAACAAGGAGTTATCACACAACCTGGTCAATATGTACTTGACCTACTCACCTTACCTGAAGACTTGGCACTTTCTGTGTGTGCCCTAGTTGGCAAGGATGACGCTTATATGCTTGAACTACTCAAGCACAGGGAGCGTATTCAATTATCACATAAGGATTAATTATATTTCACAAGCACCACCCGCACATGCAGGCTCCGCTGTTGGACTCTCAGTCACATCTACTTCCTCGATAAGTTGGGTATAGTCAACATTCTTGTTATTTTTAGTAAGGAGGTTCCACTGCTCTAGACCTCTTCTATACCACTCTTTCAAATCTGCAGACATCTCCGAAGAGTCGATTTCATCTTCAAGTAATATTCGTTGTTTAGGTAGTTGTGGGTAGGTAGCCATAGAGTCTTCTCCAAGCAAGGCGATACCCGTTAGAGATTCTCTAGCATCCCAAATAGCATCCTTGATGGATATCCATTCGTCCGGAAGAACATTTATAGTATTGCTTACATTATGCGTTAAACCTTCACAAGACATAGGCCTAGCAGTACCCGCTCTAACCCAGTTCTCTTGAGTAAGCCTTACTTTGTTTAAAAACTCTACCGCACTCAAGTCGGATTTAACCAAACCTCTCTTGGCTTCTACGGGAAATGAAACAACGCTATCGGTATCTTTCCAATAACTATCCTCCACCATCTCTGGATTGTTTCTCTTAAAGAACTCAAGAACAGGTGATTGCTTATTTACAAATACCCTACGTATAAATCTTCGAGAATGGTGAGGATGTATTCCTGCAGACGTTCCTAAAAGTATGCTTGTAGTTCCCGCAGGTTTTACGCAAGTAACCCTAGCAGCAGGATTTATACACAACATCTTTGATACTTCTTGGTTAACACGGACAGCATATCTAGCCATGTCTTGTTGAATATCGGGATCAAGGCACAGATCAGGCCTACTCATAATGCCTGTCATAGACACGCCAATCAAACTCTCCCTCTCGATAATTCTGCGACTTATCATTGCATCGTTATGCTCGTCCAAATAACCCGCATCAGTATATCCTGCTTGTAAGGTTCCTAGAATAGAAGCAGCTCTAACAGCCTTCTTGTAATCTTCTATACTTTCGATCATCTCGCAATTAATCTCAGTTAGGTTACATACCTGCCACCCGGATGTGTATGTATACCCTTCCTTCTTAGATTCTAAGAGGCTTAGTGTATATTCCTCTATAGAATTTCCTTCTTCGTCCTGTATTAAAACAGGGCACATGCCTATCTCCACACAGGGATTATAGATGTAGTGAGGAGAAGCGGTAAAGATGATACCTGGCTCTCCAAACTCTCTAGTAGATGTAAATATATTATTATAGGCATGCTTATCGGATGTACTTCTGGGAAATACGGCACTTATGTTTGCCATCATTCTATGCTTATTCTCTGTAAGCCACTCACCTGTTTTAGAGCCTAACATCTCTTTGTCGTCATAATCGAATAGCGCTATTGTAGCAGCCCTTCGCCTGCCTCCACTAAGTACGGCCTCTGCAGCGTGCATTACAATGTCGAAACAATCGATCGGCCTTAGTTTAGAGTTTTCAGAGTACACGCATTTAATCAACAGCTCTTCAATAGCGAGTAAAGAGTTCTCTAACGCCTCAGGTCCGGGAGCCCTACCGCCTGAAGATATAGGCGTACCTTTGACTCTAACCTTAGAATAGTCAAACTCAGGTATAGGTGTATTAGGAGTAAAGAATGAGTTTACGAGAGCATCTAAGGCTCTAGCCCAACCTTCAATACAGTCTTCAACAACAAAACTTACACTACCCGCATCACTCATCTCGGACTGTGTAATGAGGTTGGGAAGCTGTTCGACGTGCACACGTTGTACAGAAAACCCTACACCTGAGCCACATAGACCCATGTATAAAGCTTGGCTAAAAAAGGAAGTACGGTCGCAGAATGAGGTAGCACAGTTGTACATTCGCATATTATGCTGTTCGATGGGAGCTCCTGAGAACTGTAAGGCTCTTTGGGACGCAAGAACTCTGCCTTCCCTTATGGCATCAAAAGCTTCTTCAATTATGTTACGGTTCCACGCGAAGTATTTCTTCTTGTGCATGTCTTCCATAACTTGAATAGCCTCTTCAAAAGTTTCTCTTCTTTTCTTATCCTTGTTGTATCTTGCATAGTTATTTGTGTAAACGAATTTACCTAATTCATCCATAGTGTCTCCTATTACAATAGTCTAGTTGTACCGGCGTGATCTTTAGATCTTCACCCAAAGCTATTGGGGCTATGAGATCCGAAGAGATGAGGTCTCCATCGTTATTATGTTCCCTGAGAGTAAAGCAAGAAACAGAGTCCTGTTTTACAATGCTATACTTTTCATTCTCTTCTTGATTCCGGGCTTGTATCTTAACCCAATTAGGAATTATAGCAATGCCATTTTTCGTAACAGACTTATCAAACAGCTCGTAAGACAGGCATGCGTAAGGTGTCCAAAAAAGATCACCCTCATCATGGCTATCTAGAACATGTCCGCTGACAAGGCCCCAACCAGACTCGCTGTTCTCATTCCTATATTTGTCTAGTCTAAAGTACTTACGATCATAGGGTGGGGTACGTCTCAGTAAGGATGCTATCTGGTTCTTACGAATCTTAACGTCACTCGAAAGCACTCTCTCTGTAGGATGTTCTATGTACAGAGCGCACAGGTACCTGTGACCGCTAAAACACTCATCAGACAGGAAGAATTGTATGATGCTATAGTTAGGGTGTCCACAGGAATCCTCCGAGTGTAGATCGAGAACATCTCTGATAATTACGGTATTGTCATCCCCCTCCGTAACGGGTTCGTGCATATCCAAAAACGCCTTTTTTAGGTACATCCTACGAGTATTCTCCCATCTCCTTACCTTCTCTTGAGTGTATAGACGGCAAGATATGTCATGCAGTTGGAATATTGTGCACGTATTAGCCTCTAACCCACTCACTGCGTTTACAGTTATGTCGTCCACAAGGTTGTAAAGAAACTTTGCCACACTTGGAGGTATGTACTTGGATACTCCATGCTTCCCCTGTCAGTATTCTCAAGAAGCACATCGCTGTACTGTTGTGGGTCCTCAGAATTGATTATCATACTGACCATATTACCGTCGGTATGGGCTGTGTAACATGCGTTAGACCCTCTAAACAACACTAGAGCATTATCTTTAGACGTCCGGTAAACCTTTAAACTTTCTAACCACATTTCACTTTCTTCCTCAGTTAGTGTGGTTGGCATATCTCTGACACCCTCAGTTCGAGAAATCCAATCAAAAGGCTGATGTTGCCATATATCCTCATACAGAAGACCCTCTCTGAGAAAGGTCTTGAACAGGTTTGACACACTGACCTCCTCAGACTCCGCAAATTCTTTGAAGTGTGATACATAATCCCCTAAAGGTTCAACCTCATCTTTCATAAGAGTAAAGTACGTTCCCGCTAGACTTTCCCCCTCCGGGTAAGCCTCTGTCATGTAAAGTACGTACTTCTGGGACGGGTAATCAGTGCCGCTTTCAATACGTAGGGTGAGGTTGCACTCCGCTTCGGAGGTAATTAGAAAAGTTAGTTCGTTGTTCTTATGCCCACTTAGAGTGCTGGCACTTGTAAGCAGATTACACAGCTGATTAAGAGTCATATTTACTCCTTTCCTCTTGATCTGTAGGATGTTATCACTCATAATTAATTAAGACTCTGACCCAAGAGGTAGCCCGTGTATAAAAGAATACTGACCATACCCTCTGTACTCACTAAAGAATCTGCACACGCAGACGAAAGACTTGCAGAGAGGACAAACCTTCCCAAGTCTACTTTAGTATCTTTAAGAAAAGATATAAAAAGTAAGCCGATCCCGCACGGTACCCACCATATACAGTTAGAGGATGGGAGCTTTGCCGTTCTAAAGGATGTATCAAGAGGCGGTAGAAAGAGGCATGTAGTTGCTACAGTATTGTCGTCAGACATGTCTCCTCCAGGTACAGACATAACTCACGTCCTAACATCTGAAAAGCCTAATAAATATTCTAAAGTATCACAGTCAGAGGGTAAGGACAGTCAGTACGAAGGTAAGTACAGAGTTGTAAAACCTTACAAGGGTGGGGTGGAAGATTCATCTCGGTACGGTTTTAGTAGAACAGATCGAGACAAGGAAAGTACAACAGACCGTTCAGTTAAGAAGCGCAAGTCAG
>PBMP01000090.1 GCA_002722705.1 Pseudobdellovibrionaceae bacterium
GAGCTTCGAATGAATACTCCCGCGTACCCCAATTCCGGCGCATCCGTGCCCACTGCTGCCGGAAATTTAATTACCCATCTGGCCGTCAAGTCGGGCGTAGAAGGCGTCGTTAATGGCATCTTTCAAAATTCGGTACGGCAATACCCAGGAAATTTTGATCTAGATTCTTACGACTTTGCGATTAAGGGCTACCGCCTAAGGCAATTATCAGACGGCCCTGATAGAGACTCTTATGTTTCGTATGATGATTCTAATCCTATTGACCGACCGCATTCCCAATATCTTTTTGGTGGCACCGCCAGTTACGGCAACGAGCCCAACATCTCCGCGTTGATGGGCACGACATCTGCCGGGACAGATTTATTGCGCGACTGCGAAAATACTATTTCTCCTTTTGTTACTCCTTATTATGATAATTGTCCTGAGGGCCTGCAAACGTATCTTGACGTTACAAATCGCCTGCTTACCAAAAAAAAAGTTAAACATTTTGTGCCTCAACAGGAATCTGATTATGCCTTTGTTGACCGGCATCAACCGCCATTTTTGTTACACATCAAGCTCGAGTGTCTAAAAGAAACTGATTATTCTTATACTGAAGGAATTGTGCGGGTCGTCACTCCTGAACGTAACCCTGTCCCACTTCAAAACTTTTATGGCAGCACACAGGGCCATACAATTGCAGTGTATAATAAAAACAAAAATGCTGGGTTTTTTGGCGGCTCTGGCGTAGAGCTCGAAGGCGCATCTGGGCTTTCGACTTCGCGGCCAGCTACTAATGTCCGCGGCTGCGACAAAACCTCAACTCGTTTTTTTCAAAATGCAGCATCCTGCTGCTGCATTCGTGGCATAACGACGATTTTAGATGAAGCCGAAGAAATGTGGAACTGTGATCCCGCCGCAAATGAGTACGAGGCTTATTTTACGTCCCCGATTGGGGAAAAGACTGATACGGAAGCCGATCTTAGGCTAGGGGGAAGCGTGCCGGTTGCTGCTGGAAACTTGATTGCTTACTTGGCATCGAAACGCGAGGGCGTAGCCGCCTACCCCAAAAACTATGGGCATGATTCATACACCCCAAGCAATCACCCGCTTGGCCCTGGTTTTTACACGGCCTTCTTAGCGTTTGAAACCAGTAAGATTGCGGATCCGAAAAAAGAAAATGAAACCCCCGATCACTACTTTTTTGGCGGGACAGTATCGCAAAACCAATCGCGAAATCTGTTTAATTTGATGAAACATACGGCAGGAGTTGGAACCTACCTGGACGACGCGCGCAAAGGGTTGCAGGACTTTTTAGACAACACGAACCGACTGGGACCCACAAAGGTAGTGCTGACAAATCGTACCGATGATCTGGACGATGTGGCGTTTGTGCAACAATTCGAGCCACCGTATTTGTTGCACATGGACCCCGCATGCTTAGCTTATCCAAACTTGAATTTCAAGTTTGGGTTCACATTCGCCGGAAACCCTAAGATCGGTATTGATTTGAGAAAAGGTTTCTTCGCGGACGACGAGGTGACATTTAATTTTTATGGCAGTACACTAGGGCACACGATTACGGTTTACCGACAAGAATTAAGTAATGTGGTAAATCCGGACGGGGAGGAGTGGTTGGATCCTACTTTGTTGTTTGGTTCCCAACCGTCGACCAAACTAATTCTTTACGGGGCGTCCGGCGTTTCTTCGATGCGACCAAAGTCGAATGTGCGAGGCTGCGATGAAGCGCGATGCAAATTATCCGACACCCAAAAATGTGTTTACGGCGTCACGCAAATCCACATTGTGTCGGCTCCGAAAAAAATGTCGGGTGGAATGATAGCGGCCATAACGGTTTCGGTCCTTATTGGTGTGGTGCTTTTGCTTGCAGGAATGCTAAGTCGCAAAGGAAAAACACAAAATGGCGACCAAAACGTAATGTTGATGTGAAAAAAGCGCCTTTGCGCCGGTCGCCCACCGTTATCTAAAGCGTGGAATGGCAACCAGGTTGTACACCTTCTCGCTCTGCAACGCTTTTGCCTTTGTCGTATTCCACAGCGCAAAGTTGGTGCGAAGGGAAATGGGTACCTTCGCACGTTTGTATGGCCACCGATTCACGTCCAATTTGCCGGATCTATGCGCGTTTCCGGGTGAATAATACTCGTCCTCGAAGACGTGCCACAGGGTGACATTTGCCCGGAGTGCTGCCGTCGAAGAAAAAGAACTCCAGGGCGATGCCGAAAAAATGTCCGAGCACAAAGTGAGGCCAAACCAGTCGATCAGCGCGTTTGGTACCGCATCGTCGCCGCGTAATTTGACAACAGGTTTAACCACCGCGCGCTGGGCATTTGGCCTCAACAAGTGCAGGAGCAAGTCCCGCCACCTTTTGTTTTCCGCGGCAATAAACAATGAGCCACCCGTGTTTGTGTCTAGCATGAGGTCGTTGATAGCGGAAGCAATGGCGTGAATCGAAAATATTAGCTCATCTTTTGTAAAATATAGGCCCGTGCGCCCGGAGGGGGCAGGCTCAAGCTTTAGTGGTCCGTGCCCGGTCAGCTTGTCACCAGCTCGAATGTGCACCCCAATCGGGCGTGCATTGTTCGGAAACCGTAGGCCCCAAATATCTGAATTCGGTTTGAGATGGCGGAGGTTTCTTGAGAGGATATTGCGCTTCCAAGACTGAAAGCTAGAAGCAGAATGCTTCGTGCTGTTGCGCCGCTTGACATGGATGTTTCCAAATTTCGAGCAGGACTTTGGCAGATTATTCGTAGTGTAGTTACATGGGGCTTCTCGCAGCCCGCGAAACGACCTCCAAGCCAAGAACTTTCCCCACCCTGTATATGGCGCACGGACCCCGCCATCCGACGTTTCTGGAAACCACGGTGCGATGTCCGGGTACTTCTCAGTATCGAGAAGTGCCAGTTGCTCGAAGCGATTTCCAAGCCCGTCACACCGGAGCATGCAAGAGCAATTCGTAGTGCAGCCGCTTGCCGGAGGCTGGCTTCCTAGCGCAATACAGGCTGCGAAGAGGACTGGCAACATGCGAGTGAGGTAGTGCATCTGGTAGTTGTGCGACGATACAAAAAACCCTACGTATAATTGACTTTCTGTAGAGGATGCATGACTGGCAACATGCGAGTGAGGTAGTGCGTCTGGTAGTTGTGCGACGGTACAAACCTTGTCCTTCCCTCTTACGTAGTATGGTATATCCTCCGCCGCAGCAGGTGAAATGCTCGGCCCTGCTCTTCGTCTTGTTTGGCCAAGAAAGCGTGGGCGATTTCGAGTTCCATCCAAACCGTGGGCGGCCGTCGGCACCGCCACGATTCTGGGCCCCGCCACGCAAGAGAACGGCCAACGAGGGGGTGTCCCGAAATGTGGTAGTAAGCGCGATTGTCACCAATCGCACGGGAGTAGTCTGCGGCGCCTCCACCATGGCCGCGGTCAAAAGGTGTTGCTTTACCACCAACGAGACGCGGTCGGCGCTCATTCACCCGCTTTACCCGCTAAGCTGCACCCAGGAAGCACAAGAGTACTGGGCGCCTGGCGTCGCATCGGTCGTGGATGTGCAGGAGGCCACCTTAGTGGTCCGCGACGGTTGGCTACTACAGGCGCCCCACCCGCACTACCCCCATACTGAAGGCTGTGGCCAAGTGGTTGATGTGATGACTGGCGTCGTATATGACGTGGCCGGCGGTTGCTGCCGGCCCCATGGCTGCAAAATCAGCTCGGGGCCTGTGGCTGTGGGCGAGCCTGTGCCGATACCGCCTGCGCTTGCTTATCGAGACGGGCCCGAGGTAGTTCTCGTGGGTATGCACTCACACTCGGTGTCGTACTATCACTTCTTCTTCGAACTGCTGCCGCGTTTGGCGCTATCGCTACCGCTGCTGGGACCACCTTCGGAGTACACTACTTTTGTCGGCGGGCATTCGGAGCGTACGAACGCGCCAGCGGAAAACGGATACGATGTAAAGCTGATGACGACACTGGGCGTCCTCCCAGGCTCGGCTGCGTTCCGGAACGACGGGCTGCTGCGATTCGCAGTCATTCCGCCGAAATCGGAGGTGGCTTCAAAGAGCCCCGGTCACCTGGCTCAGCTTCTGCATAAGAATGCCAGCCACGACAAGGCCTGGTTACATCGCTGCAGGGTGAGGGCAAATCGTAAGATCGTCATCCAGTACAGGCAATCGACGCGAGTTGTGGTTAATCTGCCTGGTATAGTCCGTCGGCTTCGCGCAACGTACCCCAATGTGACTTGGGAAGAGCGGTCAGAACACACCTTGTCGCAATTTACCCCAGCGGGACACTTCGAGGCCGACTGCGGTGCGTGTGCATTGGTTGGTGGGCATGGCGCTGGCATGGGCAATATGCTATACATGCCCAAAGGGTCTACAATCGTGGAGATTATCCGGAAAGACCAAGGTGGCGCCGTTTATGGGAGTCTTGCGAAACAGCTCGGGCACACTTATAATTCCAGCCCCGCTCAACATATTTCGGGCGGAAATCGAGGCCACTACGCCAATGTTACCGCGGACGAAGCTGAATTTTTACAGTTGATGGCATCGGTAACTACTGCTTGCCTAAATCGGCGCGTCAGCTGAACACTTGCGTGTTTTGGCAACGTCCGGTTTTCATGCTGACCTGGCAAGCCTGGCAGGTCTGGTTGACCAAGCGCTCATGTAAATGTGTGACAGCGGCCGCTATCATTGTAGGCCTGAGAGGGGTTTGGTGGATGTCCCCGACACCATACAAGTTGTGCACGCAGATGCCCTGATAATGCATCCACGCCTCGGTGTAGAGGTCGATTGCGCCGAATTGGAATGAACGGCCGGGGGTGATTTGCAGCAATCCACCACCCGACTTTGGCAGCCACATACTATGGAGCGAACCCGACCCCTCCACGCCGACAAAAATGCTGTGTCGCTGTAGCATTTTGACGACCCGGGAATAGTCAGCGTATTCCTCCCCAGCCATATCGACCACAGTCGTATTAAATCCCGACATTTTAATGGCGTCCTCGATCTCATCGATGTTGGTTAGGCATCGTCTTTTGTGTCGGTCTTTGTAGAGAGAACTGTTTGCGCTCCACGCTGCCATCCGAGCCGGAAACGCGCAGTCACTGCGTTGAAAGAGGACCACCCGACGATTAACAGGCGTGGGCACCTCGGGCCCGACAACCCGTGCGCGTAGCTTAGCCGCCGCCCGCATCACATCAGCAGTCTTCATAAGGTCTGTTGAATAGCCGTGCGAACCGACCCACTTATTCACCGAACAGTTGTGGGTCTTCTGGTAGTCCCAGTCCCCTTCCTCAATCTGGCCGCAGCGCACCATCTTCTTACCGTCTTCCTCAGAGACATAGCTACGATGGCTTTGTGGCAGTTTGGCGAGGCGGGCCACGAGCCGGCTGCTGCCCAGTGGAAAATTGTACAGCGGGTGCGGTGTCTCGCCCCACACCACGGCAAGCACTTGCATCCCCTCGAGGATGCCGCAATCGTCAAGAAATGCACGGCCAAACACCAAGCGCTGAAAGCTCAGTAGTTGTGCCCATTCAGATTCTTTGGTCGCCTGCGTACCCGAGCGGTCCAACATGTTGACGGTGGATACTGGGTAGCATTGCACCGCGTCAAGCGTAGTTCCAACAATCGCGGCGGAATCGGCACATAGTTGCAGGGCCTGCGCAGTCGGGTTTAATGTACCGTAGTGGAAGTGGTTGCCGTCTTGATAACGTGCTATCAGCGCAACTATTACAGGTTTGCTTTCGTTCGATTCCTTTGGCTGCGTCCCCACCGCATGGCCGCGAGCCCGACCAGGCGACATGGAGGGGCCATTAGCACCCCGTAATTTCACACCGCGGGTGCAATTCTTTGGAATGTCTTCACCGCCATATTCGAAAACCATCGGTTCCTCTGCATTGAGCGCGCACCGACGGATCGCGGGGTTGTGCACTATAATCATTCGGGTCCAGGACCAGCCCGCAACTTCTGCTGTCGAAGTATCATTCCACCATCCGTAATCGTGCCGGGAATACACGTCTGTATAACCGTGGGTGCGATTCTGACAGCTAGCTGGAATTGTGTCGCATGGCATCATGGCGGCAGACCTTGGTAATACACAGTACTGGCATGAGGTGTGCTTTGGCCCCAAGGCGGCAAGAAGAAGCAGCGTCCACAACACTCTCCGGCGCATCCCCATGCCCGGACGCTTGTCAATCCACCATTTCTTGGTATTCTCCGCCTCGAGCGCGGCAATGCCCTTCTTAAAAGAAGCGTTGTCCATCTTGGCAATCTCCCCTGCACCCCCGTTAAGCCCCCACTGACAAAGGGGGGGGTCGTCGCGGATGACACCGTGATTTTTTCCTAGTTGAAATGAGATTTAGCAAGTGCCCGACCTTTCGCAAGCGTGATTGTGCAGGGAAAAGTTGCCGTCGTCGTGGGTCACGCGTGAGTGTGAACACAAATTTAGAGGTCATCAAATGCACCTTAGTAGGGAATTTTGTGGCAGAGAACCCTGAAGGCGTGATTTATTTGGGTCGCATAACATCCGGAGGGCACGATTTATGGCCGTCGTCCATATTACACGCGACTTAGACGTTGATGCACATTACCCCGCTGACCTTGTGTGGTGAACCAGCTCGCCTTTGCTTAGTGGAAGAACTTAATACATTTAATATGGCTAAGACTACCAGGAATTGCGGCAAGGCTGCTGCTAGGAAGAAGCTACTAGCAATACTTCCAACGTCGGATTGTTGGAAGGATATTCAGGTTTGGGCGCAAGACTACCTGGAATTACCGCCGTTCCCAGATCCGACGGGGACTGCAATGGGGGCGTTTCGTGAGGAGCTTATTAAAAGCCTTATTGCGAGCATTAAGAAATTTAGGGCTAAACAGAAGGAGAGCAAGTGGATTAAGGATATCCGTGCCCGCAATAGCCCGCAATAGCCATTTGCCTCCTTGATGCATTAAAGTAATATCACGATACATACTCATGCATGCATATAAGCAACGCACGCCTTGGGTTGCACACACTTCAGCCGTTGTCCACGCAGCCGAAACCAGCTCGCACGCTCTCACTTACCATGCCGAAGGAATTCGAGAATAGATTGACCAAAGATGACATTGCACTCGCAATGAGTACTGGAAGGGATAAATACGGCAATGAGGTTAATCCGTTTAACTTTACCGAGGAGAATATTGCTAAGCTGCTTCCTTATGTACCTTCTCCCCGTAATGTTGCTCGTTGCAATTCAAAGGAGGGCGTGTACGAACTCCTTGCCAAAACGGAGGAGGAAATGCGCCGCAATGAGCGGGAACAAGCGGAGAAGTTGATTCAGAGTCGCGACCGAGTGAAGGTGAAGGAAGTTGTTTGCACTCCTACAACGGCGCTTAAGAAAAGCCGGGCGGCTACTAAGAAGGCGAATAAGAGCCTCGCCTTAGCTCGGAAGCAATTGCGGCAAGTTAAAGCCAATCAAGCTCGGTCTGCTGCTAAGGCGCAGAAGTACAAGGAAGAGAAGTATAAGTACAAAAAGTACAAAGAGCTGTACCGCGAGCAGTTCAATACGTCCGCGTCACTCCAACAAAGTGCTAGCCAAGTAGCTCAAGTAGCTGATCAAGCTACCGCTTTGATTCGGCAGCATTCTGATTGCGAGAGCGAAGACGATGACGCTGGTAGCAATGCTTCAAAAGCGAAGCAACGCAGTGTTTCGGATGAAACTAGTTCTTCATCGGACAATTGCTCAAGCGACGATGAATTTTGATTGCTTTCTTGTCTCGCAATAAACGGCGGATTATCACGATATGGGCACGCGCAATCACGATTTAGCCGCGTGCATGTATAAAAAGAGGGCAACACCCGGAATATGTCACATCCAGCCGTCGTCCGCCCCGCGGAACCTGCTCAGCACGCACGCACGCGCAAAGTTGAACACTGTTGATCATAATGGCACGCAAATCTAAGAACGTTGCGGCTTATAATGCCAAACAAGCCAAACAAGATCAAGCCGAGAAGAATCTACTTGGTGGCGGCGGCGCGTCGGCCGGAAAGCAACCGGCGGGGAAGAAGCCCCGCGCCCGCCGCAAGCAGCGTATTCCGCAGCCTTCAAAGCCGGAGATACCAAAGAAACTTTCGGATGATGCCTCAGAAGACGAAATCAATGCGTTCCTAGCAATTGACTTCTCTGCGTTAAAACGCAAACTAAAGAAGTATCACGAAGGTCAAATGCATAAGTTGGTGGCCAAACTCGTCGTGGGTAGTCAAGACGGCCAGCGCGGGTTTGCGTTTCCACGGGAAGCAATCCTCCGGGTAGTCCGGGATCTTGTGAACGAGGTGGCTGCCAAAGTGCTTGGCGGTGCCAATATTCGCATGAACCAAGGGGCTTTTACAATCCTCCGGCTCAAGGCCGAAGAATATCTGGTCCAGTGGTTCAACAAGCTCCAGATCCTGGCGCAACATGCCGGTCGAGTGACTATTGGCACCAATGACGCCGATACGCTCGAGCTTCTCAGTTCTGGAAAGCTTGAAGTTTCGCAAGCTGATCCTCGGTTCATTAGAGACATGAAGATGATGGAGAACCGGATGGCCGACCAGGAAGCTCTTAAGAGGCGTTTCCATCCAAACATGCAAGTAAACATGCAAGTAAACATGCAACAAGGCGATGACGATGACGGCGCTGGCCCTGCTGAGCTGCCCAAGTCCGACGACAGCGACAGCGATGCCGATTATGCCGAGTCGGGTGAATCTGAATCTGATACATCTGATGAATCAGATTCAGATTAATCTGGTACTGAGTAGTAATAGTAACCCTTAAAGCGATTGCTGGGCGGGGCATTTGTTGGGTTGTACCATTAAACCGTGATTGTGACGGGCCGCGAGTATAAAAGCGCAACATCCGGCGGGGTTGCCACACACTTCCGCTTTGCAGCCTCCCGTGAACCAGCTCAGCATGGCTAACAAACGCCCAGCAGATAAGTCGCCCATCACGCAGCAGCCCGCAAAGGTTGCAAAGGTTGAGGATGACGTGCCCTTTGTAACCCAAGTTGCGATGAAATTGCATAAGATGCTACCAAAAGCAGAGCGTGCGCCATTTGTCGAAGAAAAGATGGTTAACGGCATCAAGATCAAGTTTCGGATTAATCTTAGCTTCTACGGCACAACAGTCGTGAGATTGTCGGTGCCTCAGGAGAACTGGCTGTCGCTCGGCTTTGTTGAAGGAGGGGAATCACCGCGCGTCGGTAATTACGTGTTTCTTGTGCCCGAGAACACCCCTGATTCAATCAGGGTTGTTAAAGGGGAACCGGGCCCATACTTGTTTGAAAACAAGCCGATTCCAATCGGCTGGGATATGATCGGCAATCCTATGATCAGCAATCGGCTGCGATTAGTGCTGCCAAAGTACATCAATTCTGCACTTTTTGATGCGTTGGATTCTAATGTCTGCCAGCTTGTCGGAAAACTGCCGCCATTTGTTGGGCCCTTCAGCAACCCGAGAGCTATGTGGCCAAAAACCATTGAGGTTTCGAAGTTTGGCGGTACCATTTGCGTCGAGGTCAAAGCTACGTTCGAGTGGCCTGACAAGGCCGAAAACTGCTACGTCGAGATTAGCTGGAGTGTCAATGCAGACAGGGCAATTGCGAGCGTTGAAGGAAAAACTAAGAAGCAGCTAATCTCCGTCTTGCCACGGCGTGATTGGCCGGTGTCGCCAGTGTCAGACGTTGCATCTTTCAAGAAAGCACTGATCAAGAAGATCAGGCAATTTGTAGCCACAGAGAACGAAGGCTCAAAGTGCACTATCTGTATACCAGTGCCACTTAAGCGGCGGTATCAACGTCTCCAGCTGGAAGGCAACCGTCGATCCATTCTGTTAATGCCCGGCGTGCAGGAAGAGCTGCCCATGAAGGTGAAAGTAACCTTTTATGGGGTCGATACGACAGAGGACGGCTACAGGGACGTGTGGCTGAGGGACGTGTGGCTGAAAGCGCAGCACTATGGCAAACCAATGAAACGCGTACCAGAGTGCGAAGATATTCCCATGCTCACATTGCAGTCAAAGTTTTGGATCATGGAGATGGATCATGGAGATGTCCCCTTGACCTCGGAGCAGCTCTGGGATACGGTCTGGACCAGAAGAGGGGTGACAGAGGCGAGGATTTCTGTGAGGATTTCTGTTGATACACATTAAATGCGTGATTTTGACAGGCCACATGTATAAAAGCGCAACATCAGGCGAGGTTGCCACACTTTTTTTGCGCCGCAGCGTGCCGTGAACCAGCATGTCGAACAAACGGCCAGCAGATGACTTTCCCGACCAGCAGCGCCAAAAGCGTCCAAAGGGTGGCTTCTTGGACGAAGTGCGCGCGGCCTTAATTCCTAAAGCACAGGATATTAAGGAAGGCATTGCTTTCACCGTCGAGGCGGCCGGTGTTATCATTCACTACGACGGCAGCCATCTTAGCATTGCGGACAACTGCTGGGTTCCATTCGTCTACAACGGCGTTCACAGCACAGCGATCGTTCCAAACGGGCATGAACTCCCGATCAAATTCCTGCGGGGTAAGCCCGTCCATCCCGCGATTGAATTTGAAGGCTTGAACGTTCAGACTGGCTGGGAAGTGCAAGAACGCCTGGTAAACAAACTGGTGCTCGTTGCACCCGAAGAAACAAGCAACATTGTTGAAAAATTTATGGGCGAAGCAGTTAAAAAGGCTTGCATTGATATCGGCGAGAGGCCGCCCATTTTGAAGGAGCTGCCCGGCGAACCCTTTGAAATACTTAAGTGGGAAGCACTTAATACTTCTGTGCATGAACTCCCGGTCACATTCTCCTTTTACGCACAGCTTCGATACGTTGTGAACAAGGACGGCACTGTCACCGGGGCGATCAGCTTCCGTTGCAGCACGCACGACCTGGAGCCGACCTATACCTTTATCAAAGGGTTGGACAGAGAAGCTTGCGAACGTCGCTTACCGAAAGACGAGCTGGAACAAAACATGTCTCTTGTGTGCCGCCGAATCCAGCTGCGAATCTTACTTCAAGCAATTACAGAGGGTGTCGAGCAATCATTTCGCAATCATAAGCGAACAAAGATCACAGTGGTCCCGGCAATGAAGGAGCTTGGCTTAGATGGTGAACGACACGGCGAAGTGCCGCTTTTACAAGACATTATTTGGCAGGAGATTCCTATGACTCGAGCGGCGACTGTGTTCAACATACCACCTGAAGCCAGTCTTCGGACCTTGCTCTTTCACGCTGCCGATTATGGCAAACCAATCTCAATGCTCCCGGGCTTTGAAAATCTGGGGCATATTATTACGCCAAAGTCCTCCTTCGGCATTCGTATCGGCGCTACCGTAGTAAAAGCCACGGAAGATGAAATATGGGCCGAGGTCATTACCAACCATTGCTCGGTCTTCTACTACGACGCCGGCGAGGAAGTAGAATAGAGAGCACTCGGTGCGTGACGCCACCTAGACATTTCACGGAGTTGGAATTAAAGCGATGAGTGCACCGCTGCGGCGCCAAGCCTAGAACGACCGCGTTGCGAGAGACATCATATTTGGGCACTTACGGGGGTTAGCGCCTCACCCGTCTTAGTACTTTATTTTATTTTGGCCGTGGTGAATAAAGAGATTAAGTTGGTTCTCATTTTGCCAAAATCGAGAAAGGCGATGACTCATCGATGAGTCATAATTGCCCGAAATCAATCTATTGACGCGTGATATTCGTGCCATCGGGCCCCTTCAAAAGCACCCGAAAAGTGCAAAATGGACAGCCTACTGGCCGTAGCGTGCTGGTTTGGGGGCTTACGCGTTCATTGGAGACAAGTCAAACTTGGGCTTCTAAGACTTTGAATTTTCCCTTCAACGCACCTGAGACTTTGCAGAATTTTGCGACAAAAAGGTGCGCGTTTTACCGATTCACGCAAAATTTACACACACGTTTGGGCGTTATTATCACGGGTTAGATCGAGTGCATAACGCATTTTTGTAGGGATTAATACAGAGTCTGGATTTTCATAGGGGCTATGGCCCAAAAGAAAAAAAATAAAGTAATCTCAGTCACGAAATCGGGCCGATGACTCATCGATGAGTCACCACTTTTGACTGAAAAGAGGACGAATAGCAAGGCGTTTTAATCAAAATAATGGAATGTATGGAATGTGTGGAATGTCGAACTCAGAAAACAAATGAGGGATTACTTTGACTGGGGTTTTACAGAGCGTGGTTTCACGGATAAGGGAAATTTTGCATTGTTTAATCGGCATTTACACGCGTGATCGCCTTTTGTGCTTTTAACTGAACAAATCTAGACTCCTGAAGCAATGAAGTGCTACATTGGAAAAAGCGACGTATCCGTTCGTTGCCTTTTCAGTCACTTAGTAAGGGTATAAATGTGGAGTCTTTACAGTTTTCCTATTTGTGAAAAGGGGGGGGTAATTTCCGAACCCGCACCCTACAGAATAGTAAGGAGGCGAAAATACATAATCACGATATGATATCACATATCAATAGATTGATTTCGGGAGGCCTCTCAAAAAAGTGACTGAAAAATGATTTTACTCAGGGGCTGCAAAACAGTTTCGGGAATCGTAGGGGTATATACGATTCTGGGACCCCCCAAATCGATGAGTCATCGATGAGTCATCGTTTTTGCACAATGTGTGAATCTGTTTAATAAGAATTTTTCAATGAAATCTTACACGTTCCCACACTCTCCCTCAACCCACTAATCTCCCGCATTCAATGAAACATAATATTTACTAGTTTCTCGGTGCAAGCGACTAGCTATCGCTCCTTTATGAATTTACGTTAAGATCGACAAAAGGGGCCAGTAAAACGAATGGGTGCCGGCCCCACACGCTTGCATAATGCGTTATTTTAACATTCTTTACGGCAATTTCACCGCCTACACCAGTAAACCCAAATTTCGCGTAATA
This sequence comes from Pseudobdellovibrionaceae bacterium, assembly GCA_002722705.1. Taxonomy (GTDB): domain Bacteria; phylum Bdellovibrionota; class UBA1018; order UBA1018; family UBA6935; genus UBA6935. Next base: position 12,905 of record PBMP01000090.1, read on the forward strand.
GCCATCGTGTAGCACGCGATTTTTTAAAAAGTTGATATGCTCCCTTTGATCAATCATGTCGGATGCATTTAATCGTTTTCCAGTGAAGTTGCGAAACCGAGCGTGCTCAAACAGTTCGTCGGTTAGCTCGAGCGCGCGGGCCGTCGGCTTTCCCTCTTTCGTCGTTTCTGTGAGGCTGTGCTTGTCAATGCTGTGAAGGGTCAAATACCTCACGTTTTCAAAAGCCGCAAAATCAAAAATCCACGCCATGATTGCATTCTCCATTGTCACGCCCGCTGCCCGAAATTGAGAGCGAAGTCCCTCTCCAAAACAAGAAAAGAATTCGTCAATGTGCAATATTAATCTGCCGTAAAAAACAAAAAACTTGACCAAATCTAATGTTTGGCCGCTTTGCGCGGCCTTGATAATGTACGCCGAAAACCCATTAGTTTTTTTTCGATCGGCAACAAGAGAAAGTTTCCAAGGGCCATATTTACCAATACGATCTAAGGTACGTTTTGAGTTGACCGAGAATAGCTGCGGGTTATTGCCAAATGCGATTGCGCGGCTGCCGTACCACACTTTTTGAGCCGGGGTTAAGACGTCGCTGGCTGCTCCAATGCCAGTTTCAAAGTCTAAAAATAGATAGGAAATTGTGCACGACAAGGTGGCTGATTCGGCCCGTGCCGCGACCTCCGTGGCCCACTTATCAGGGTCATCGTGGGAAAGACCGTCTACGTTGACAAAACAAAATTGATTGCCGCGGTGATCGTCCCCTTTTGTTTCAACGTGAATCTTGGCAAGCGCCTTTGCTTTTGCAGCGTCAAATAGGTTTTTAAAGGTTGTGCGGGATGATTCAGATTCCAGGGACTTGAGAAGAGGCCATAAGAGGTCGCCAAACAGGCCCGAGCCCACATAAAGTCCCAGATTATCTGACTTGGCCCAAAGTGACTGCATTAGCACACCGTAAGACCCGTTGGCAGCCCTGCGGCAGCTCAAAACGGTTGCGCCGACGCCGGCGTGGCTGGCGCAAATTGTAATTTTTGCGTCCAATTCGACGGGAATAGATTTGTAAAAGTACTCGTCGCCGGCAGCAGTTTGTGTATACGCCACTCGGGATGATTCTGTCGCTTCCCACGTAACCGCATTGCCATTGATGTCGGGGAAAAGGGCGGTGGCCTCCGCAATCAAATGATAGGCCATGACGCAAGGCTGGCAATTGCATGCACATATATTTCCCTACCCTAAAAGGGAGTTGGCCATTTACCACCATGGGAAACGAAGCGAGCTCGCAAAACGGCGGAGATGGTATGAACGAACAATGCTTTGTGCAAGGTATTGCCGGGAATGAGGCAGCTGCAGGAGTTTGCTCGACACGATCCGATTGGCATCAATCGTACTCCGAGGGAGTGCGATGGGCCAGCAGCGGTGTGGCCGCGGGAGATGTGCTTTCAAGTGGATCGGTTTACCCTTCAAGTGGGCACACGGGCAATTCCCCACCGCAAGGGCAACCGGGTACACCCGTCATTCATTACGACCCTGTTCATCGCATCAAACTTGGAGACCCCATTCCACCGACGTATCGTCTCATGAAAAATTACGACGAATGTCGGGGGCCTGGACTCTGGGTCGTTGTTGGCGGAGTTTACCTCGACCTTTCCACGGGCATCGATATTCTTGACCGATGCAACAAGAACACCTCTGGCAAAGAATACTTTTGCATCAAGGGAGGCCGACTGATGAAGAACGTAAAAGAAAACAATTCCGCTGCCGACGGCGGCCCTCGGTGGGTTCTAAAACCTTGTAGTGCCTAATTTAGACACGCGGGCACCAAGATCCACAAAAGCGGAAAGCACCGGAAGCAGCTGAGGGTACACTTGTTGCATGTAGAGTTGAAACTCATGAGCGGCTCTTTCCTCTTCGTTTGGGAAAAAAACGGGAAGGGGGAAGACGCGCTTTAAACCAATCTTCGTACCCTTTGCCTTTGTTAAGATCGGCCTTAAGCCAGTCGCTCCAAATCGTAGGAAGTGCCTTGTTGTTACCGTCGCGGCGGTTATCAATAACGTGGCGGTTTCCGTCAATCATGGTGACTACCGCATAATGCCCCTGGAAATTATCACGCATGGCAGTTGTGTTCATGAAGATTACAATGGCCTTTGCATTTTCCAATTGTTCGCTCATCCAATCTCGCCCAGGTGATGAGCGAAGTACGCTTCGCATGGCTTCTTTTCGGATGCGTTGCTGTTCGGGTATCACCGTTTCTGGCAGCCCGGACCACGGATTCTTACCGTCTTTAATCCGTACGAGCTGATTACGCAACATGATGTATATATATAATCAAAACAAGTTTAATGGAATAGAACCCCCGCTGCAATGCCAGCCTCTCCATGGGTTATCAACGCCGACGGAGTGCTAAAGTACTCCGGAACAAAGATGCCCATCTTTGACGATGGGGTAAAAACATTGATCACATCGCTAGATTTACCAAATGTCACCGAAATCCCCGCCAACTGCTTTGCGTCGTGTGAAAACCTGCAATCAGTCGACCTACCCTCTGCGACCACCGTGGGCGACGAAGCATTTCACGGCTGCACCAACCTCAAAAGCATTTCCCTTGGTCGGGCGGCGAACGTATCGGAGAATGCGTTTACGTCGTGCCCAAACCTAACGGAACTCAATTTCGGCGAGTACCCCAACCCGATCAAAACGGTGCCAGAGTGGTTTTTAAGAATCAAAACCAAGTTTGATATAGAGCTGCTGGTGGATTATGCAACACAAAAGGCGAAATTATGGAAAGGATCGACCCAAACCCGACACCTTCGAATTGTATGCAACCATCCCTTCGACGTCGCGAACGACAACACATGCACGATCAAAACGCGCTATATCAAATCGAGCGGGAATGGGGATGGGCCTACCTATTTTGACCAAACCACAGACTTATCGATCACATTCGACAAGCCCATTGTTTTCGATGGGACCAAATTCTACTCGTTTGAAACGCTAGCCGCCGATACTGCCCTAACCGACGCCCTTGAGGACGAAAACGTGAAGCTTCGATTTCAACCGTTTGTCGTGAATCACGACCGGCCGGGCGAGCTGACCGGAAAAGGGTTGATCAAGATGGTGCGCGACAACACCTTTCCAGAAAGTGGATACTTCAAGCTAATTATCCTACGACGCATAAGGGATGTGTTGAGCGAACCCATATATAGGGTCGATTGGCGCAGGGAAGAAGCCGTGACTTTAGCGAAGAGCATATTTGCGCGCGCTGACCGTGACGAAAGCGGCACGCTTTCCAAGAGCGAACTACGAAATTTCCTTGAGGCCAACCCGGAGGCACCGTGGAAGGAGGTGTTTGACGCTATCGACGCCGACTCTGACGGCTCGTTTTCAGAAGACAAATTTGTCGATTTTGTTACACGCGGGATGGTCGAATCCGAAGATTTTAGCTCTACGGAGGACAGTTCTTCGTCTTTCGAGGAGGGCAGTCCCGATGACTACGAACAATTTGGCTCTGCGGAGGACAGTTCCTCCGATGACGACGACGAGTTAGCGGCGACTGGTGCCAGTCCCATTGATGACGAAGCTGCGTTTGTTACCGCTGAATCAGGAGATCCTTCGCCCGAAGCTGCGTTTCAGAACCCTGACCCAGTAGAACCTTCGGGTTATGGTCTCCCTAACCGAATTAGAGCCATCGAACTCGAGAACGCTAGCATCGCGAACGCTAACCGAATTGAAGCCATCGAAATGGAGAACGATGCTATGCGTGACGCAATACGTAACAACGATAAAGATATCGCACAGTTAAATCGACAATTCCTAGACCTTAACCACGAAATCGCGCTACTAAAGAAAGCCGCGGTCGGCGCGGCTGGCGCAACCGCGGTTGGCACGGCTGCGATGGCCGCGTATCGCCGCGCGCGGGGGTCGCGACAATAACGCCATGCTATATAATACTAATCCCCCGCTACGTTTGTTCCGAAAATGTCAACACCACCCCTTTCATCGCAAATCTTACGCTATTTTCATGACCACGGCAATATTAACATTAAGGAACCCACTGGCGACGGGGGGGAGATCACAGTAACTTATCCGCTCCTGCGTAGCGAAACGGGCCCAAAGCTTGTGTACTGCTCACCGCCCATCGACGCCAAGACCTTTGCAGCCACTACCGCCTGGTTGGCGATCGACGGCGATGATTTGATCGACACCCTCAACCCTTTATTTACAAAAAACCAGATTTTGTCGGAATTAAAAGCGAAAGAGGGCACAGCGCTACCGCTTGTTTTAGTGACAACGGAAAAGGAGCCACAAGTCACGCCGGATGCGACCGTGGGAGAATCTTTTGCGCGCCATTTCAATGTTTTTCACTTTGACACGCTCAATGAATTAGTTGTCCACTGCATCGAAACATCTTTCGCCGAAAAATTAAAAGATTCTGGTGCCTATTACCGCAGCATCCCGCTGCAATTCAGAACCAGCGAAGAATTTGGAGCCCCTCTTGCGGAAGTTTTAATGAACACCGGAGCCGGCAATTATGCTCTTTTGCCCCAAAAGTACAAGGCTATTCCATCCATCGTCAAAAAAGCCATCGACAATGACGCCAATTGGAAAAAGATTCCAGCGGAAGCGTGGGAAACGGAAGAGCTGGTTGACCTGATCGCCAACAAAGTAAGATCGGATAATTATGATAAGCTACCGCGTGCCCTAAAAAACGGCGACCGCCAAGTTGAGTTTGCATACAGAGCCGTCGAAGCCGTTCTACGCAAGTCCCCAACGCCCGATCCTGCTGCCACGCGTCAATGGTACATCAGGAACATCTCCCATCGAATTCGACGCAATCTCTATTTTCAAACGCTAATAAATTTCCTGCCAGGGTCAGACGCGCTGCCCCAATTACCACGAGCAGCACAAAGACGACCTCAATCTTTATTGGTAACCGCCGCCAGGAAGGTGTCACCCGAAGACTATTCCTTGATTAACAAGGAATCAAAAAAAAGAATTGCTACACAGCTCACAGGCGAAGCCCGACAGCGGCGGAAATACACAACTCCGTTTGCGGATATGTGTACTAAATAGTGAGCGAGCACAAATCCAAGAAGGAGCAGTCTATTACCACTACTGCTGCATCTGCTGCTGCATCTGCTGCATATTGTCTTTCCTCTTGAGAGTCGGGAACATATTCAACGGCACCTTCCGAATGCGGTCGCTTGGGTTCTCCTTCCGCTGGATATTTGGCTTGCCGCCGCTTCCGCCCCACCAATCTTTGGGGTTGGTTCATTTCTACGAAGAACTCCTTAAGCGATTGCCTCCAACCTAGTTCGATTCTCCCCCGTTCAAAATGCGTGTTTTCTAGCAACTTTTGTGCAATTCGCTTCCTTAGATTCGGGGCGTAATCGTCGCCGACCGCGCTATCAAAGGGTTTTCCCCGCGCGATGCATTCGATTGTGCGCAACATGCACGGGCCGCAATTAAAGCCATCGATCTGCTGCGGTGGCGGCGTGTACGCTAGTTCTTTCCACTTCCATTTGCTTGTCTCTGTTTTACGATAACATCTCTGTCCGTTGGTGTAGTGATGGACGTCGTCACTTGTCGGCAAGACCTCGCCGACGCGCAAGCAGTGGGCACTTACAATTTCGGCGACAACATTCATCATTACTTTGCCGCCGCCCCCTTCTGGTTCTCCTATAAACACCGTGCTCGATCCCAGGGTGATGACTGCACGCGCGTAGTCACGACGTGTGCTTGTGTCCATCAGCGAGTCGAAAAAATGCATACTTCCGGTGCGTACGTCGCACGCGACGCAGATCCAATGGTTGCCGTTGATATTAATGGGAAGAATGGCAACGTCTGGTTTTCTCTTTTTGGCGAGTTTTGCCCGTCGCTTCTCCCTGAGTCTGGCCTGCTGGGCCTCATCTCTCGAGCGAAGGTGCGATTGCAACATAAATGTTGAAAACACTTTGACCGATTCACCTGCGGCAAGGTTCAAGCGCTTTGTGTATTCATTGATCACTTTATCATTAAAAAACCGTTCAGCGCCGTCGCTGCTAAGGATATGTTTATCATCATCGGAGAGCGGGTCCTCCATGGCCGATAGCCGCTACTGCTCTGGCTCTCTTTCCCGCATATAATCTTCTTTCGCTTGATACGCGCTTTCCTCGTCGAGCCACGGGTTATCGCGGCGAACCTGCTCCATCTCCTCCGGGGTGAACTCGCCCTCTACGCCAAAGACGCGCTGAATCTGTTCTGGGGTTTTGCCCTTGATCATTTCGGCGACCGCCTTGCACGTGACGTCGAGCATGGCCTTGCAGTCGAGGAAGTTGGCTGCCAAGATCATGTCAAAGAGGGTAGCCAACGGGACGTCGACGAATTCGCGGTCCCACCCCTCGATGGGCCTGGTCCTCATTTCGAGCTGCTGCTCCTCCGACGGGTCGGTCGGGGCATCCGGGTACTTGGCGCAGAACGCGATGACGCGTTCCATAATGTCTGCGGCAACGTTAGGCACCGGGATAGCCTGCGCGTCGGCGTCGCCGCCGCCGTCGTCGCAATCGTCGAGCATGTTGGCGATGGTACCGCACACCCGGGCGTGGCTAACCAAAACGCGGTGCGAGCTGCCATCCTTGGTGCAAAGAACGGAAACGTACGCGGGCGCGCTGTCGGCCATTGCTGGCAGTCGAAAAGTGCCTCGATTTTCTACCTTAGAGGGATAATCGTGGACAATCACCATTCACACTTCAACGCACCTCTTTCTCGAAAGCACCATGAGCGAAGCGCTGTACGCGCAGATTGCCCGTTTCGATTACGGCCTGGCGGAGCTAGCCTCGAGCGGGGCGGTCGGCTACGCTGACGTACCCAACGTTCCCGATATCCGGGTGTACATCACTCCCGACGGGACAGTGCGGGTGCCTGCGCTGCACGATCGGAGCTCCGAGTTTGCGAGGCTTGTGGTGTCGCACGATGGCACTTTGCGGGCAGCCCGGCTGGCGTTGGTTCCGAGATTTCGAGCGATGGCCGGGTGGTTGCCCATCCCGCCGGACAGCGCCGCGTGGACCGCGGTTTTGGAGTATGTGCGCCCCGACGCGGCGCCCGCTGTGACGGCCTGGACGGCGGGACTTGCCGCGCGCCTGGCCGAGAACCTGCGCGGGCTATGTTACGACGTGCCGGATCAGCCGCCGCAAGTCCTTGGCGAGACGGTCATTGGCGACACGAAGCTGTGTTGCACGTACACTGTGCACGCGTGTAACAACGACGACTTAATCAACGGCAAGCGATACGCAGACATGCTGAAAACGACGCTTACGTACTGGCGCGGCGATGCTTTCGGCGAAAGCTCCTCAACACTTGTCGACTGCTCCCACTACGTCCTTCGGGAATTGAAACCCATTGATTTTATCACCAATCCCCTTGAGTGGCCACTCGCGGGCGCGCTGTGTTGATTTTCTATTGAAGGGGGATAATTTGACACATATCAACAAAGGCAGATTCAAAGCCGTCGCCGCCGGCCCCTTCACCCACCGCAGGCGGCGGTTTATAAATAACATTACCATCATCGGCACCAACTTTGCCTCCCCATTGATATGTTCCCGCTAGCGAGTAACGGTCACGAAAACCATACATAAAATTTATCTTTTCGAGTCCTCGGTCATTTCGGTACACCTTGTGTTTAGACGGAGTGTATACGTCAACAAACTCCTCCAAATCATAGGTCCAATACACCCGACATTTAGTCTGTTCGCCTGGCTCTATGCTAACGAGAAACCTGCAAAAAAACGGTTGTTCATTGTCCTCGTCGGTGCCAGCGTCGTATATGCCCGTAGTCCAATAGTCCTCCTGCCAATAGTCGTCCCATGTTTTCCCCTCAACGGCTAAGGGTGGAAGAAAAGGGTTACCGTTTCGCAATTGGTCAATTTTTTCAGGCAACGTCTGCATTATCTTCCTGATATTGTCAGCATCGTGAGGGAGCAGATCTACTCCCTTCTCACGAAACACTTTGAAAAGCAATTGCGGGATCTCTACTAAGTCGGGAGAAGTTGGTGGTGGTATGTTAGTCATATCCGCGTCATCGCTTCCATCATTATTCATTGTGATAATCACGCATTGCAAATTGCGCGTGATATACAAATCGTGACACAATTGCCCACATGAGCGCCGAAGCAATGGTTCTGCGATCGAAGCGCACCCGCAAGCGGGTGCCCGACCGTTTTGAGCGCCGAATGGTCGAGCGGCTACTTGAACCGGATCTGACGGAGCTCCGGCCGAAAAACCACGGCGTCTTGTCGATTGTCGACTTTTCTGCGGTAGCGTCAGCGGTGGCGAAGAGCCCCGGAGTCAAGGTGCTGTACCTGCAGGCGCAGGAGCTTCTCGACGACGAAGCGCTCGCAGCCATCGCGGCGGCGCTGGTGGCCAACCCACAAGTGACGGGCATCAATTTGGGCGAACTTGCGGCGGTGAGCCCGGCCGGCTGGGCCGACTTTGTTGCAGCGGTGCCATCGACCGCGTTGATTGATTGCTACGCGCAGCAATCGTGCGGCGGGCCGTCGGAAGCGGTTGGCTTTGCGCTGAAGATGGCCATCATGCGCAACCGAGAACGCGCGGGCGCGCTGACGGGCAAACATCCGTCGATGTGGCGCACTGCGGACTATGGCCTTGCCTCGCGCCCACAATAGGTGTGCAGCGTATTTATCATGCATAGACTTGATACTCACTGTAAAGCTCGGTAAAATGCCGTCGCCACAAGCCCTGGCAACGATCTTTGTTGTTGCTGTCATGGGGTCGGTTAACGGCCAAGATGCTCCCACTTCTACTTTTTGCCGACCTCAGAACAAAAACTATCGGTATCAATTTTTAATTGACCAAACTTACCTTCAACGCAAAACCAATCTTAACAGCGATCTTGACAGCGGGTACCAATATGTTTGTAGTGATACGAATCTCGACCCCAAGGATGTTTGTGATGATCTGGGGTATGCATGCAATACTGGCGATTGCTCTTTTACAACGGTGGACGTGCTTCCGGTTGGCGTTGATGCCACGACTTTTAACTGCGGGAATGCCGCCCCTGTAAACCTATATTGTTCAGGTTGCATCAGCTATGACACGTGCGGTCCTGTTTTACACACCGACGCCGGCAAAGCATGCAAATTTTTTTTTAACGGAATAACCCTAAGATCGGTTTTTAAGCAGTGCGATGGGGATTTTAGGGGCACCCCAGAATGTCCTGCGTGCCAAGACCCAGGATCGGTAAGTCCTACGCCTCACATGTGCTCTGGCGACAATGATGACAAACTTTGCTGCCAGGGCAAAATAGTATCCTCGCCGGCTTCATCTTCGAAAAAAATGTCTGGTGGAATTGTTACGATCGCCGTGTTGGCCGTTCTAAGCC
>PBMP01000091.1 GCA_002722705.1 Pseudobdellovibrionaceae bacterium
AAACGAGAAGTTAGTTCCCGATAGTAGGGCCATATTTGCGCAGGCATGTCTAAATACCGTTAAGTAGCTATTAATCGCTCCGAATCCTCGATCGTTAACATCGAAGGTGTACCCAAACTTATGAGGATCACCTCTAACCACATCTTCAAGAGCATCAAAATCGAAATGTTTTAACTCTGTGAAGATGAGTTTAAGATTGTTTGGGTTGTAAGACCACTCGGCCTTACTTAAATGGTTGATGTTCTTTTTAAGACCGTTGAGCAGTTCGTTGCAGTCTACAGCCTTAAAACGCTCTCCAGTAGCGGAAATAATCTCAGGACGAGGAAAAGTACGCATGTGTACCTGGATATTCCTGTCTAGGTCCTTAACCATCTTGTTAAAAGTCCATGCCCGAAGACCAGGATCTGCGTTTTGAAGAAAGGTTGCAGAACCTGTAACAGGGAGGAAGCTAGCTAGTTTTCTTAGAGACTGGTTGTTTAGGTAGAAGATACCATCCATCTTACCTTGCTCATCCATCTTTAAAGATTTTAGTTTAACGACCCTAGAAGACCTTTCTTCTTCCTTAATCATTTTATCAACCTTATCTACCTCGTCTAAAGCGTAAGGTAGTTTGTTGAAAGCACGAACTTCTTCATGCAATTGTTTAATATTGAGTTCTGATGCTGATGTTGTTAATCTGCTTGACAACATCCCATTATTAAGAGTTTGCACGTTCATACGCATCTCCCTATTTAAGATACCGCTTCAGTATCTAGAAAGTTATAACATGGAAAAAGAGAATTATCCGACCCCTAAAGATCTAGAAAAATCAGAAGAGGTTATCTACAAGTTTGACCAGGTAATACAGAGCCAACTATCATTTAGTGGGCCTTTAGCTAAAAGCGAAAGAGCTTTGCTTAAAACTTTCTACCTATGGCTTCACTCTCCAGAGCAAAAAACCGATAAATAGAAAGTTTCTGAGCATTGCTCAAGCTTTTGAAAAGGTCCAATAACGGACCGTACAGTTCAGTTTGTCCGTTGAAGGAAAAACCGATAAACCCGTCAAGCCACCAAGTTCGAAAGCAGGTATACACGATGGTATGCTTTTGACTTTCAGATATCTGTAAGGTTACGCTAGAAGCACTACGCTTAACTAAGTCATTAAAGTCCCTAACAACCTTACGTTCCGATTTACTTAACGTTATTACTTGAACACTTCCAAGCACATCGGACGGCACCGCAATAGGTACGTAGTTGTCAATCAACTCGTCTGCCTTCATTGAAGTACTCTCCGTACTCTTGTACAATGAAAAAAGAGTAGCAAAGCTACCCACAAAAGAAGCAATTGCTGTAAACATATTGACCCTCCTTCTAGAGTGGTACATTATCACAGTTAAAGTGGAGGTTTTTTTATGATTACAAGTGGTCAAATAGCACAACAGCATAGAGCGTTTAATGAAGGCCTTGGTACACACGCGTCTGCATATACTAATGAGTCTCTCCTTGGCGCAACCCCCTTCGGATACGGGTTCGGTAACAATATGTCCGCGGGTGTGTTCGGCGGGTTATCTAAAACCTACGACACCGGTATGATGGTAGGAATGGGGGCAATGCTTAGCAATGCTGCTTTGGGAAAATTAGGTCTAGGGCAAAGCAGTATGCTTGGAGGTATAGCTAGAGGGCTAGGCGGTACCGCAGGTTTGGGTACTTCTTTAGGCCTACTTATGCCTGCAGGTATGGCATTGAGCACGGGTGCTAACGCTATTAGAAGGCAGAATCAAGTTCATGGAGAACTTCAAGAAGCTTTCGCTAATAGGGTAAACATGGGCGGAGGTATGGGTTTTGGAGTTAGTAGGCAGGCAGCCAAGCAGTTTACGGACTCTATGAGAAATATGGCAGACATGCCTGAAATGTTTACTTCTATGGGAGAGCTTACAAATATCCTATCTAAGGTAAATGACATGAAGATCTTACAGGGTGTTAGATCTGCAGGAGAGTTTAAGAAAAAGTTCACTGGTATTGTGGAAGCTTTAAGATCTATGAGTAGGGATTTAGGCACAACGATGGAGGGTGCCTTACCCTTCTTACAATCATCAGTAGCACAAGGTTTTCTAGATTCGGGTAGTCAAGCTGCTAATATTAAAATGTTGCAGGCTTCCACAGGTATTGGGATCGGCGTAGGTCGAGGTACGATGAACCAAATGCAGACCACAGGCGCTAACATACTTAGAGGACTCGGTGGAGATTCTAGATTAGGCGCTACAGGTATGAGAGAGTTTGGAGGCCAGTTATCTGTAGCACAGCAAATGGGTATATTAGATCAACAAGAGATAACTAGAATAACAGGGAAAACAGGTGAGGAAGGTATTAAGGCTTTCTCAGAACAAGCATTCCAAGCACAGACTCGATTTATGCAGAGAGGTGCGGGTCGATTTATAACGGCTGCTCTTGCTCAAAGAGGAGATGATGGTAGATTTACAGGCAGGATCGATGAGGAGCGTTTAAGAAAGTTTAAGTCGGGACAGCTGACGGGATCTCAACTTCAAGAGATGGGTAGGAACGCCTTATCAGGCTTAACACAAGAGCAGACGATTTCTTTTGAAAACGAAATGCAAAAAGGGATGGGTGCAAACTTTGGATCTCAAATGGGTACTACAGGCGTCGTAAATTCAATTACGGCTATACTCGACAGTATGGGAGTTGAAGGACAAGAGTCGAGAAGAAGGCTTGTACAGACCATGTTAGGCGTAAGGCAGGACATGGCGGATTCTTTGCTCAAACTTGCTCAAGATGGTCAGAGATTAATTACGGAAAAGTCTAGACAAGAGGAAGAGGCTATAGCTAGGCGATTTAGAATTTCTCATTATAAGGAGAACTACACAATATCGGGTAAGCTTAACCAAGCAGGCACTCAACTTAGAGCTATGATTGCATCTCCTATAGAGCGTGGGTTTACCAGGATGGGTACACATGTTGGTAATGTGGCAGACGAATACTCAGCGGAAATATTCAGACAACGAAGTCTGCTAGGAAAAGGTCTAGCCGCCATCGGAGGCATACCTAGAATGTTTGGAAGAGCCTTAGACCCTACCTTTACAAGCTACCTAGAGGCTCAAGATACAGAAGGCTTGCGTGAGGATGTTATAGATAACTTTGCCTTACAGGCAGGCGGTGTTGATCTAACAGAAGATCAGCAGATGTTGCAGGAAAGTTTAGGAGAGATTGGCGCAGGAGATTTTAGAACAACTACCCAAGATTTTATGCAGGCTTCCTCATCTGACTTTGAACAACAGTATCAAAGACGTACAGGACTACCTGATTTTGGACAACGTAGTATGGAAGTTGCGTCAGTACTAGGTGGATATAGATTAGGCGGTAGGATGTTTGGATCGGGTGTACGTAATGCACTTACTATAGGTAATACTTTAGCTAGACAATCTACCAAATTAGGTATGCAGAACTTAGGTCTAAAGAAGGCAACTGAACAAGCAGCAAGACTTACTGCACAGACAGGCCAAACTGTAACTGCAAGGGCTATACAGAGAGGTGCTGTAGGTCAAGTAGCGAAGGGTATTGCAGCTAGAGTGGCGACTCGAGCAGCCCTTATGGCTATACCTGGTTTAAATGTAGCTATGGCTGCTTACACTGCATTCGAGGTTTACCAAGCGGGTGCCTCGGCCTATGATGCAGCTATACAAAGAGAAGAAAATTTAGTTGGGTTAGGTCAAGCTTTGGGCGATGAGGGACTTGTAAGGAATGTACAAGAGATGGAAGAAGGTGCTTCTACGGAGGAAGAAAGGGAAGAGGCTAGAATGGCTTCTGAGGCTTTGAATGAAAAGATAATTGGTGATCTGAGGAGCATACAGACTGGTAAGTTTAGAAGGACTGCAGGAAGAGGCGCAGGTACTGAGGGCGTTCTTAATGAGTCTTTTGCTAAAGCTTATAACAGACTGACAAGGGGTGGCAGGTTGTCGGAGATCTTATCGGGTGGGGGTTCTACGGAAGAGATTCTTGCAGAACTAGGAGGAGAGTTAAGAGGTGCTGCTAGGGAAGGTGGCAGAGCTACACGAGGTGCACTTAGAGGGGGAACAGAAGCAGGAATTACTGCAGCTCAGTTTTTAGGAATGCTTAGGGAAGGTAAGATTGTACAAGATGGTAGGGTTGTTGACGCAGGTAAGGGCAAGTTTTTAAGTAAGCTTGCAGACAAAGCAGCAGACGATATGATAGCAAATGCCTCCTTCTTAGGAGGAGATGATGCTAGAATCTCTAAGAAAAGAATAGCCGAACTACAGTCTACTATGCGGGAGAGATTTGGTGGTGAGATGTTTGGAGGGACTTTATCTATTGATGACGGGGAGGTCTTTTTCGACTCTACAACCGCACAGGAGTTAACTGGCGGGAATATGGCTCAACAACGAGCCTTAGGGGAGATATTAAAGGATAAAAAAGTTAGAGATCAGATAGTAAATGTAAGGTCTGAAGATGATGCACAAGTTTTTATAGACTCTTATGATTGGGCTAAGTCTTTAACTAAAAAGCAGGTCGTAGCTTTAGCAGAGGATATAAGAAACGCAATGGCTGAGGAAGGCGAGGAAGCCGATGACCTTTTTGATACCCTATCAGGTCAGTATGATGACCTAAGGTTAAACGCTGTAGCAGCTCAGTCACGAAACCAACTTAGAGGTGTTTTCCAAGTAGCTAAAGATATTAAGAAGGAGAGAGGCCGTTTAAAAGGTGTAGGGAGTCAGTTAGATAGATTTGAGGAAGTTATGGCAGGGGGTAATTTAAAAGATTCTGGAAGGGCTGCTATAGACCTAGTTAAGGCAATGAGGTCTAGAAATATAAGTATAGATAAGATTAAGAGTAGAGGTTTAAAACAAGCACTTAGAGGCGCAGAAGCGGCAATGGCCGAGATCGAGCAGGTAAAGGGGAAGTCAGAAAGCCAAGTTCTCGAATTTTTGAAAAATCGAGGTATGTCCGAGACGATGTTGGGCGGCGTTAAAAAGCTGTTTGCAGACCAGGGTACTGACGTAAGTGATGAAGAGTTGTCTAGACTAGAGGACATGCTCGGTACATCATTTGTGGCAAGTGCTACACTAAAAGGTAAAGATAAATCTCAAGAAGCTCTTGAACAGGTTGGCGCTCGTGATAAGGTTACTAAGAGTTTTGTAAAAGCTACAGAACTTGCAGCTAAGGCTCAGAAGAGTCTAGCACTCGCTATATACGGTAATAGTGTTATTGGAAAAGATGTCAAAGACGCTGTAGAAGAAGCAGGAATACCAGGAAGCTAGTAATGATTAAAGACATAAGCCCGAGCAAAAGTAGTACAGTCTCCTCTGGAGATATTTTTAAAACTGTTATTGAGGTAAGAGATTCAATAGCCCCTGACCATCTTATAGATAGTCTAGCTAGAGCCTATGCCTTGGAGGTTAGACTAGGCGTAGTCCTAAGAAGTTTACCGAATAAGGCAGTGCAACAAAAACTAACAAGGGTTAATTATGGCTAATATAGTTCTACTTAGAGAAGATCGATTCTCAGGCACACCTGCATTAATCTTAAACCAGGGCGGTAAGTCTTCGGCACCAAACTCCCAAGATGCCATACGTAGACCTCTTGTAGGTACTGAACTTAAGGATGCAAAGTACGCAAGTATGCGCGTCGTTTCATCTTCGGGTTTGAGTAAGAAAGTGTTTAACACATCCGCAGAGCAGGAAGATGGGTCTTCGACCTTCTTAAGCGATTACTATACTAACTTTATAATACAAAGTGTGAGCGAGACTAGGCAGGAAAAGCATCAAACTATAGAAACGTTTGGCGAGGATTATGTCTACTTTTTCGGAGAGCGCCCTGTATCAATTACTATGAGCGCCGTCCTTTTAGACACAAATGACTTTAGGTGGCACCAAGAATGGTGGGAAAACTATAATACGTTCCTAAGAGGAACTACACTAGTTAGACGAGATGCTAGAGCATATATCGAGGTAGAGGATGTAATGTATGAAGGGTACATCATACAGGCGAGTACAAACAGGGCAGCAGACTCCCATAATCAAATAGGTCTTAATTTTACAATATGGTTGTCTAATAAAATCTACTTGAGGCCTTTAACAAATAAGCGATCTGTGCCAATCATCCCCCAAACAAGCCCAGAAGTACAAGCGGCAAACTCGAGTAGTGATCCTATAGCCTTAAATAACCTTTCCAACAATAACGTATTTGCAGCAGCCTTGTCGGCTAGAGATGGTAAGCCTTCAGACGGAGGTTTTGTATCTTTGCAAAATGCCTTAGATCGAAGCTTTGTACCTAAATTAGAAAGCGGGAACGCACCTGCAGATGTTATAAAGTCAAAGATAGATTATATAAATAAGGTGGCTACTTTATTTAAGACTGAGACTTTTTATAAATCTTCCCCAGAGGAGTATGTAAGTCGTGCTACTTATAAGGTTTCAAACTCGACAGCTCAAGTAGCTAAGACCGAGAATAGGGACACCTTAGAAGTTCATAACGAAAATCTTAGGAAAGAAGTCATAGAGCAGGTAGCAGATTCTACAAGTTTAAGAAATACTCCACCTACTGATGTTAAAAAGTACCTGTCATTTACACAACTATACTTACCTGAAATACCAGGGTTAATGGACTTAGGGTTTGGCTATGGCAGAACTGCCTCAAACAATTCTGAAAGCACAGCTACGCAAAACGTCTCTGAGCCAGGAACTTTTGCAGGTAGTGGTAGGGCGACGTCTAGAGGTTCGTCCAATCAAGAACTTTCAGAATCAGAAGGCCTTATCAATGCTTGGAGTAGTCCTTATGGACCTTTGAAGGTTTACGAAAGTTCAAACTTAATAACCCCAGAGACTCTATTCCTAAACCCTAGATCAGGTGTTTTGGTAACAGATCCAATAACTGCAGCAACAGCTACGACAAACCATATAGATAATCTAAATGTAAACAAAGAGGTCATACAAGAACCTTCTAAATGGACTACGCACAGATCTATGACGCTGCATAGCGTATCAGGTTACGATCAGATATATGGAAATACCCAAGTACAGGACTCAGGAATGTTAGGGCTTGACTCTAGTCAGCTGTCTCCTTCACTAGACTCAGTAGAGTCTGCGGAATCTGTTTCATATAAGGCGTTTAATATAGTAGAGTACAAGCCAGAAACAATACTGGAGTAAGTATGTCGACTAAGGCTCAAGAACTTAAGATAAGGCTCTTTTTAGAGGGAATCGAAATTCCTGTAATTTCAGCAACTGTAAACTGCGTACTTACAGCACCTGCAAGCGCTCAGATACAGATTGTATATACCTCAGAGGCACATAAGATTAAGCCTAGAACTTTAACACACTTATTTTTCCTAGAAAGTTCTGGAGAATCCACAGAGTACAAGCTTTTATTCTGCGGAGAGGTATCTGGAATCTCTATTTCTAAAACAGAAGGCTCTAGATCTTGTACGCTGTCCTGTCAAGATTTTAGATCTTATTTCAACATAGCTTATGCGTACTATGGGACAACGTCCGATATAAACCAAACCAATAGTCCAAATGAAAACCTTATAGGTCTGACTAGATCAAAAGCGGCATTTGTAGGAGCGACTACAGGATTTAATCAGTTAGTAGGGAACGACTTACAGACTCTGATATCCCATACACTTATGAACCCAACCCCCTCATCGATTGGGTTTAGAGGATGTTCGGGATTGTTAGGAGGTGTTCTTAAAACTATAGAGACCTTTACAGGTTTATCAAATAGAACATCCCCAGGTATAAACCAATTCTTTTCTTTTAACGAGGCTAGACTTAAACTGCTAGCCCAAATTGGTATATACCCTAAAGACACTACAGCCTCTAAGCTTCTAGACTCTAAAACTGTCTTAGATTTTATATCTAAACGTATGGATAGTTTAGGTCAGTTAGTAACTTTAAACCAAATTATAAACTTCTTACTCGGATTTATTTACTATAAGACCATACCATGTACCTCACCTCGGTACCTGTCAGAGTCTACAACGGTTCAATCATCAACTGTACCAAACAGGATAAAGCAGACTGCATCAGAACTTCTTGTTAAGTTAGAAAAGGTTAAGATTAATTTAACCTCAATACTAAAACTTACAGAGCCTATACTCGATGCCGCATCTACAGAAGCTGTAGTTAAAGCTTTAAGGTCTTTGGAAGATCTTTTGCCTAAGAACGCTCTATTTATTGAGCAGGCTACTACATCGGTAAAATCTAAAGGACAAAAAGATGTAGATGCTAAAAAGACAAAATACGAACAGTATCTAGACTCTAGGGACTTCTCATCGATTGTTAGTCTAGGTGCAAACGACTTGGCTCTTATTAATTTGTATGTAGCTATACAGGAGGCTGAAACTACTTCAAAAGATGAAGGAGCTGCTCAAATACGGCTAATGGAAAGTCTTAACACAAGCTCCGTAAATATAACTACAAATCTAGTAGAGGGTATAAAGGTCGGAAGGTCTGAATCTATAGTATCGAACAATACTGTAAGTTACCCTAAGGGGCTTAGAAGAACAGAAGTAGTTAGCTTATTTAATAAGGTAAGTAATGCAGTCAATACAGTTAATCGGGTAAAAGAGACCGAAACCTTTACTGCAGATGTGAATGTATCAAGCAGATTGATGACAACTCTAATGGTTCCTGATCTCTTCTTTGGAGTAGCGCCTACATGTAACGTACTATTCCCTGATATGTATTTCTCGATATCGTACAATAGATCCATGCTTTCTGAACCTACACGACTGCACCTTACAACTGATCTAGATACTACCTTGGGAGACACTCAAGGTATTGCAGGTAAGGAGATCTATTATGCGCCTTCTATAGAAAACTTAAAAGAGCAACAGTCTGTAGCCCTAGTAGTCCAACAAGGGCAAGATACTCAACCAACAGGTAAGTTGTTCGATCACGAGCTATTTACAGGCATTGTCCCCACGTTTAGCTCTATGAATAGACTAGCTCACGCTAACGCACTACAGAACGGTGTTACAGGAAGAGTCCAACCCGATACTCTAAAAGACTTTTATCTAAGAATTGCTAACTATAAGTTCTTACAAACTAGGCTTTCTAAAAGAGCATTAAATGCGTCTGGAATATTTAACCCATATGCAGTTACTGGCTTTCCTATGATTGTGATTGATCGTGCAAAAGGGAATACTGCTGCAGAAGTCACGGGTAAAATAAATCAAGCTGATATTCAAGACTTAGAGCAGTATATCGGCTTGTGCGTATCTATATCGCACACAATAAACCAACAAGGCGGAACTACGTCTTATCAATTGCAGTATGCAAGACCACACAGAGGCAAGGATGATCCTTTCATATTCAATATGGCATTTAACGGAGAAGTTGTACCTAGCTATGAAAGTGAAACCTTTTCTTTTGAAGAGATTAAGGGGAAGATCTTCAACTCTATAAGAAACTTTAGGCTAGGCACAGATTCTCAAGATACTTTAGACAGGTCTGTTAAACTCTTAAGAGTGTATCTAGAATAGACCTCGGAGTTCGGAGTAGGTGAGCGGAATATCGACTTTATAGAGCTTGGGGAGTCCGACATAAAATCTTATGACATATATAAAGACTATAAGGGTAGCGAGTTTAAAGTTCCCAAACATTTTAGAGCTACTCGGTACACCAACTCTAGAGGAGAGGTTAAGAAACTTGACAGAGTTTTAATAAACGACCACAGACCTGCTGGAGGTAGTAAATTTAGAAACGGTGATCGGTTTATAGATACTTTTACAAAGCTTGGTGGAATTGTAGAGCAGTCTAAAAAATTAGAAAGTTATGAAAAGATTATCACTTACCTAGATCTATATACGCATGACTTTATAAATGTAGACCTGCAAGCAGAATCGTACTTCCAACCTCTACTCGAGTACACAAATATTTCTGATATTTATAGGCTTCTTGAAATATACAAGAACACTTTAGAGAAGGCTTTTAATTTAACAACAAATGACAGTTCGCTGTATATACAGAACTTGCAGTTCCCAAATATAAAATCCTTATCGGACATGGACCTAGTTATTATTACCTACGTAGAAACGTATAGACCGGGTAGATTTATACTTCCCGCTTTTGCTTCCTTAACGTTTCAAACCAAGGTAAGTAGCCAGGTAAACCCGCCTATAGAGGAAGCAATGAGACCTATGTTTATAGACAAGGCATATAGCTCGCCTCTAATTGGCAAGGAAGTGTACAGGTATTTACTAGACTGCGATTCTATCGTTGATGTTAGTGATCAAGACTTAAGCACTTATGGTATTAAGAAGTCTAGAACATCTATAGGACTTGTGTCAGAAGGCAATGTAGCATACTCGGAAGTCACGGATGTTCTTTCTCAGGAAGATGCTGTAGATATCCTGTCTCTTAAATATTCTAATGCTAGAAATACGGGTAGGTTTTCTAGAGAGTACACCTACCGCAAAATTGCCACACTAGATGAAGTATTAGGCATAGAGGGTTCCGCAGGTATAACAGGATTTCACGAAAAAGCCTTTGCAGACAGTAGTGAATCCTTGACCGACAAAGAACTCCCCCTGTCAGGAGCTGCACACCCATTAAAGACAGGCGAGCCCGTACCCGAAGGTGCTAGAGTTCTTACAGAAACAGAAATTGCACAGATTGAGCCTACAATCGATAAGAGGATTGACGTAAGGGCTGAAAGAAGGCAAGCTATACTTAATTATGTAACCTCTCTAAGCAGCAGAGGTATTAGCGGATAGGAGGACTTATGTCTCAAGAAAACTTTGATCGACGTTTTTATTTAGCCTTTGGTGATGAGTTTCAAAAGATAAGCTCTAAGAAGTTATTAGCAGGAGGCATCTTAGGTGCAGGGACTGTTTTGGGTGCTCAAAAGTTAAAACAAGATCACGAGCTAGCAAATCGTGAACGTCAAGATTTAAAAATTCAACAAACAGAGCGTAATCTGCAAAAGTTGAGACAGCTTAGAGCCATGCAAGAGGTTGCATATAAATGAATCCTTACGACAAAAGAGCGGCCATTGATTTAGATCTTTGGAGGACTTGGAAAAACTCAGGATACAAAAAGAAGCACTTAAAGCCACTACAAGATCGTATGCAAGGTATTGTAGGCATGACTGTTAATAAGTATAGGGGAGTTAATATCTCAGAACCCTTACTTAGAGCTGAGGCTAATAAGCATCTTGTTCAAGCGCTTAAGGACTACAACCCAAATGCGGGCGCAGCTGTAGGTTCTTATGTTATGAGTAGGCAAGTTCGCGTTGACCGCTTTGTTAAGGAAAATCAAAACTTCGGGCGCGTGGTAGAGCAGAGAGCGCAAAAATGGTCTTACTACACAGGTGCCAGAGACATGCTTGAACAAGAGCTAGGTAGGACTCCAAGTGCTACTGAGATTGCAAACAAGATGAATATGAAACTAAAAAAGCCCATCTCTCCTAGAGAAGCCGAAAGATTTATGAAGGAAGATAGGAGAGATTTAATTCAATCAGGGCTAGATCAAAATGCCTTTGTACATACACCTACACCCGACAGGATTGTATTAAAGATGCTACCTGAAGAATTGAGTCCTCAAGAAAATGCAGTGTTTGATAGAACTTTTGGGCTAAATGGATCTCGTAAGATGAATCCTGGAGAGATTGCAAGAGATCTTAGGATACACAACTCTAAGGTTAGTCGTATAAAGAAAACAATCCTTAAAAAAATTGAGGATTATTATTGATGGCTAAGGCTAGACTCTGCGTACCCATACCTCCACCAGGCGTGGACCCTAACTCGGTTAACCCAAGGCAGACCGCAGAGTCTATAAGGGCTGCCCTTAACCAAATTAAGTCTACCCAAAGATCTGTAGACGTTGTAAAAAAAGCTCTAGCCGATAAGAGAAAAAAGCGTTTAGATACACTCTTACAAGGTAAGAGAGTTGAGAACGGCTTTTTAAAATCTCAACTCGCAGTGATTGCAACAGCAGGTGTTAATAAGTCTTTAGTGGGGACCTTGCCCTATCCAATACAAGAATCGAGTTTAGAGTCTGAAGATATATCTAACCTGTACAATGCAAAAATTAATAAGTTAAGATTTACGCAAACTTTCGGCTACATCCTTAGAGGCACGCCTAATGTGTCCGATATCATAAGTATGACGGAAGGTACTGTAGTTAGCATGTCTGAGGAGCCAAGCTTTACAAAAAATTGTCCTGTAAATAATACTTTTAACAGAGTTGACTCTCCTAAAATGTCTGCAGAGAGAAATTCTAGGGAAGAGTGTAAATATGGACGTTTTGTTAAGGTTGAGTACGCTAGGGTTAAAAGCTCTCCAATACGCATTGTGTATGGGATGTTAACGACTATAGCGGTATCGGTAGGCCAAGTGTTAAAGAAAGGAGACAGAGTAGGTACAGGCTCTGTATCTGTCTTTGATGGGTTTATGGTTAAAAATGGGAATGAGACAAGGATCCCAAATTTCTTATACTACTTAGAACCTCCAAAAAGTTTGACAACTGATCTACAAGCATCTAACCAGGAAGAAACCTATCAAACAAATTCAGCATACCCTTATGGTAAGTTTTGGGGAGGTACAAGACCTCCTGGTCTTCCCGAAGGCGTAAGAAATGTAAGTGCTCCAGGAATAGGCGTATCTAGGGTAGAGGATTTGGCTCGAAGTATTAACGATGATGAAGATTTTTATACAATATGCAGACTACTGCATAACCATTTAACTCAAGGTGGATTCCTAGCTCATCCTTCAGATAATTTTGATTCTAGAGCTTCTCAAGAAGAAGTGGAGGCTGGGATTAACACCATAGATCCTCCTGAGGCATTTATAGATTCTGGACCATTCCCGAGAGGTGAGGGGGATACACTTATAACAAGCCCTTACAGGCCCTAGGAGTTTATTATGCCTCTACCTTTCACCCCATCGCGTATACCCATTAATGAAAGAACAATTGTACCTGACTCATCAATGTTAGAGGTAGTGCCGTCATACTATAATAGTGGGAGGACCTTAGCTTGGCCTGTTTCTCAGATGGTTAAGGAAATTGAAGCAAGAGCAAGATCAGCTGGATTTTCTAAACCGTATATGACTGTTATAAGTGGATATAGGAGTATAGCTAACCAACAGAAAAAATGGGAAAAGGCTCTTCTAAAGTACGGCAGCGCTGAGATCGCTCGTCAGTGGGTAGCCCCTCCTGGAAGGTCTGCTCACCACAGTGGGTACTGTTTTGACATATTTTTAGGAGGTCCTACGGAAAGTTCCTTAATCCAACAGACCTTACAAGATCCTGCATATGCGTGGTTTAAGGACCTTGCTGAGAATGAGTATGGGCTTTGGCAGCTACCTAATGAGCCTTGGCACTGGGAGGCTGGAAAAGAGTGCAGAGAGTATTACATCCAATCAGGAAGTCAAGGTGTAAGACCCAATCAGTTTTTTTCATCTCGATGGGGAGCCTTCCACACTAAGTTGGAGGATTGGAGGGCGTATAAGTATGGCCAATTTACCTTCGGACATACAACAGTACCCGAATCTCCTAATGCGCAGACAGAACCTTGGAACTCGTCTGTTGAAGAGGAAGTTTGTGTTCCCGTTAGAGCATTTGATACTATTTGGAGAGATCTAAGCGAAGGAGGTACCCACATAAAATACAAAACTCTAGCGGTTGTTACTGCTGCTCTCTCATCGTCACATGCTCGAGTGTTAGGAAACAGAATAAATCAAAGTACTGCTGATACAGCTAACCTCAAGTTTAAGGAAGCCTGGGAAGGGATGTCTTCGGAAACCTCTCTAGTACCTAGTGGAGACACCTTCAAAAAAACAGTAGAATCTATTGTACTTACAGGACCTAGAAATTTAGCGAGCAGATACCCTAAGATAAAACTCGGGCTAAATTCTTCGGAAGATACAGAACCGTCTCAGACAATTTCTAGAGATAACCCGCCCTTCTCTATTGTATCGGTAAGTACAGACCCTATAACAAATAATGGAGAAGTAATAAGTCTAAGTAGTACTTTTTTATCTAGCGAGATCTCAAATAGATTTAACTTGGCAAAGTCTGAAATAAATAAATTGGGCGGTTTATTAACAACTGATAGAGGTAGGTCTAGCCTTGCAACAGGATCTGCAGACACTGTAAATTTATACCAAGTAGGTAGAGCATTTGACTTGTCTAAATCCTGCGGTTTGATTGGAGATCCTAATACAGATCCTAATATACGATACCTTGTCATAAGAGACGTAGACAGGCCAGAGTCTAAATACACAGTGTGGGGTATTGTTAATGATACGGTGGCGGGCTACTCTGAGCAAAGTGCATCAGATGCTCTTGCAGGTAGCATTATTATAGAGAAGACTTGGAATGTGTCTCTTTTTGATAACGGATCTATAAAAACGGTTAATTGGTTTGGTAAAGCCTTTAATCTGACTCAAATTTTAAATAATTTTGGGTTTACTAGAACAGCTCCAAATTCAGAGTTTACTGTGCAGAGTAAGTACCTAGGCACAAATTGGTGGTCATATAGAAATATTGATGATTTACAGACCGGTCAAACCACTGTAGAACAAGAACTGCACAAAGTGTACACGTACGAGCAAGCAGCTGTGGATTTAAATACAAAACATCCGAACTACTCAAACGTGATTAACAAAAAATGGAAAGGGAGTCACTGGTGAGTACATTAAAAACATCTAACCTACTGTTAGCAGCCTTGTTGGAATCGTCAGGAGGCCATGTAACGAGTATAGCCCCTAGAAGTAGATATAGCTTAGTTACAGTAGACCTTTCTAGCTTTTCGAAGGAGATATTAGAGGAAAAAACTTCTAGACTCTCTAGAGTTGTTGCTAATATAGAAGACAACGAAGAATGGATGCACCTGTTTAATAACACCTTTTTAGGTGAGGTTGAAGACAGGTATGTTAGACTGAAAAAAAGAGTTGTGAGGGAGAGATCTAAATGACTGTAGAAGAGTTAACAAAATTAATGAAAGAGCAAGGTATTTCTAAAGTTAGAAGTGCCTTAACGCCCTTAGGTTGGGGCACCTATATAATCCCTACACCGCCAACACTAGATTCTAGCCTCCTAGTAACAGGCAGTCTAAAACTTAGCAACGTGTCTGGCTACCCTGTGGTCAACGCTGCAATTACAGTGGAGCCTATGTATACAGGTAAAACCGTGACGTTTAACAATCAAATAATTGCAATAGATACTAACAACCAAGCTAAGACTTGGTATACTGATGATACAGGGCTTGCGTCTATAAAGTTAGTCAAAGGAAGTAAGGTTAGAATACATATAGAATCTAGTAATGTAGTCAGAGAGTTGACGGTACCTTCTACAGATTTTGACCTTCTAGATGAATCCATCTCTACAGCACCAGACAGAGTAAGTACGCCTTTTGTGGCGCCAACCTTGCTTGTTAGGAGTGATTTATAATGGCAAACGTATTTACCGTACATTTTATAAACACAAACGGTCAAAATATCCCTGACGTTGATTGCGTCATTATAGATACAGCTACAGGATCTAGGTCAGGTGAAGCGGTATCTAACTCTTCAGGCGTAGCTACATTTTCTACTACAAGTGCTGCCGTATATCTAATTGCTGTCTCTAACTCTTATACGTTTACACCTAGAACTATAACAGTTGCTGAGGGGGCTCAATTTACTTTAGTCGGGTCTAGCATAACTCTAAAGTCTTCAGACAATCCTAAGTTTTGTAAGGTTCAAGGAAACATTACAGATTTGTCGGGATCTAAAGCTTTGTGGGAGTTTACAATAAACGGCTTATACGGAGTAGGTTCTTATGGGAATAGTTTAAGTACTAATTACTTAACAGTATCATCTAAGGACGGGTACGTAGAGTTTGATTTAGAAAGGGGTCAAGGATATTTAGTGTCAAACTTACCGTATGTAGACACTTATGTAATCTATGCACCAGACTTGCCTCATGCACGGTTAGTGGATGTTATGATTCCTAGAGCTATATCTGTACAGACTTCATCGGACGCTTTAAGCCTTTCCGAAAACTCGGTAGGGACTTTAACAGTGGCTTCAACCTTAAGCGATGGAAGGTCGGGCTTAGACTTATCTGCGGATTATATTGAGGTCACCTCTTCAGACGGAGATGTTGCGCAAGCACATATAAGATCTAACGGCGAGCTAGTTATAGCTTCTAAAAATGCAGGAACATGTTCATTATTTTTAAGAACTGAAAAAGCGAATGAAGATTTTCCTGCAATGAGTACGCAAACACTTCTTAAGACCTTAAGTATAGCAGTAGGGTAGTTTTATGAAAGATCCAGAAGACGTACTACTATTCTCAGTTGTTGAAAAAGCTTTACAAGACATATTTAGAACAATTAAGGATATCAATGAAGGCAAAGATATAAAACTTTCCTCTTTTACAAGTGCGTACTACTGGCTTATAGGTAAACCTGACCCAACACACCCTATGGACAGATTTATGTCTTTTGAAAGTCTGTGCTGTATTCTAGAGCTAGATAGGTTTAGAATTATAGAGACAGTAGACGAGATTATAGCAGGAGTTAGAAATGTCCCAAACGACGTACTTAGTGGATCACTTTGGAGATCAAACAAATCTAAAAGAGCAACACGAGTATGTTCGGAAAGCTCTTACATTAAATCCGCGACTCTTATTGGGGTTAATCGGTTTGACGACAGTCTCTACTCAGAGTTATTTGAACCGTATAGAGATTTTATTGGGGAACATAGAAAGCATCTTAGAGAGGATCAAAGCTGAATCTCGAGGAGAGTCTATAGAACTTTATAATATAAGTGTTAGAGAAAACCTTCTATTCGGTGATACCTTATTAGATAAGGTTGAAGAAGTTAATGAGCAGATATCGGAGTTGAACGAGTACGTTGCGTCCATAAAATATATGTACTTAAATAAATCTAACTTAACTTCCAATTCTACCCTCGATCCTGTAAATGTGACGCCTAAGAGCAATTCCGAGGTTGTTATAGATGAAGGTCCTTACAACATAAACAACGGAGATGTAGTTAACATCTTTGGAAATGTTGCTAGGCTATCAGAATCTCAAGGTATAATGTACTCTAAACAGCTAGATCCTCTTACAAGTTTCTATGGTAGGTTAAGAATTGTATCAAACTTGGGTGTAAAGAATGTGAGCCTAGAGAATTTTAACATAGCAAGTATTGCACTGTCTCTAAACCAGTTGGACGACTATACAGTAGAGATTGTTGATAATACTATCCGAATAACGCCCTCAAGTTCGATTTCTTTCTTCTATGTAGAGCAGACGCCCCTAGCAAAGACCTTAGGATTTCCAAAAAGATCTGTATACCACAGTAATCTGTATACCTCGGCACAGGAGCTGCAGGAGCAGCTCGGAGGCGCAGTAGTAAGAAAGCAAATATACTCTGGCTCGATTACAACAGATGCAAATACACTTATTACGCCAAGCCTGCTTGGAAGATATGTTCTAGTGTCAGGTGCAGATTATTACGTAGTAGATGACGGTATAATTCTAGATTATGCAAATATAACTAGCATAGAGAACATAGAAAAGTCAGAATGTATTATATACTCCGAAGCTCTTAAACTTAGAGGAAGTTCCTTAGATTCTCCGATAACAAGTCTAACTACACAACATTTTGCAAGTTCTAGCGAAGTCACCTTAGACAAGGATTTAAAAAAAGGAGA
>PBMP01000092.1 GCA_002722705.1 Pseudobdellovibrionaceae bacterium
GCTGGCGAAGGCAATGGTTATTACGACCAGGTGTTACAGTCCATCGACCCTGAGATCATGCATGGGTTCGTCATTGGTCAACACGGTGACGGCGGTGCTCGACGCTACGGTAATAACGTGGGCTCGTGTGGTGGTGGTGGTGGTGGCCTTGGCTTCTTGGCTGGCAAGCACCAATACTCCGGCAACGGTTACGGGGCTGGCGGTACCACATGGGGAACTGTGGAAGAAGGTCGGGGCAACCCCGGCTTGGTGTCGATTGTGAAGATCGGCTGACGTAAAAAAGGAGGAGGGTGAAAGCCCTCCCCCGTTCTCTTTTTAATGGAATATCAATAAATGAACAACCCATCGAAAGGTCTTTTTGTCGTAAACAACCTCCATCCTCATCGTCACGAGGCAGGTCGTTTTTACTGTCGAATTCAATCTTGCAGTGTCGCCACGTCCACTGTTCCCGGTCGTTCTCGACTCGCTACGTACCGCGTTGGTTTCTGGAAAGAACAACCGACGAACGACACCGAGTTCGGGACCATTGAAACATTCCGCGATGCTAAGAGTGGGACCCGCGATTTCTTTTTCTTCCTGCCGCCAAAATCACTGAATAGCAACGGTTTGGAGAAAGCGTGTCGGGATCATTTCTTGACCAAGGTTCTTCTGGGAGAGAAACAGCCGAACTACATCGAACAGATGAATCGGTTGAAAGAGAACGCAGATGGTGTGGAGCGCTATCAGTCCAAGACCTCTACCCATTTCCTTGCTGTGTCAAAAATCATTCATGTCTACGGTTTGAATTCGACCGATGGTCGAGCGCTTGAGATCGCTGTCAACCAATGCATGTACGAAGGCAATGTCGTTGACCGCGTTACCCGAGAGCCTCTGATCGACATTGACTATTCTAAGGGTCCTATTGGTTTCGAACACGTCTATGAAGATGGTCCTTCCATGGTCGAGGCAGCACAGCGCCACTGGGATCGTAAAGACGTCCGAACCAAGATCATATCCATCAACGGGTGAGTGAAATGACTAAAGACGAAATTATGGAACTCCAGCGCCAGCTGGCTAATGCAGGTTTTTATGAAGGACTGATTGATGGTCTGTGGGGACCGATGTCAGAAGCCGCCATGAAGGCCTCTATGAGCGCCGCACAGCTGCGCAAAGAACAATGTGTACCATCGCAACCAGTTACCTCTGGAAACGGCATGGTGGTGGCCTGGGGAGCTCGAGTATCGCGCACCTTCATTGACCGAGTGATCTGGATTCAACAGAACCTTGGAATGCCGAGTGAGGGGGTCAATTGGCTGATGGCGTGCATGGCTTGGGAGTCTGCCGAGTCGTTCTCTCCGTCCATTGTCAACATGGCGGGATCGGGTGCGGTGGGATTGATTCAATTCATGCCTCGCACCGCAATTGGTCTCGGTACGTCGTCCGAAGAATTGGCTCGGATGTCGGCAGAGGACCAACTCAACTACGTCTATCGCTACTTCCTTCCTTACAAAGGTCGGCTTCGTAACCTGGGTGATGTCTACATGGCTATTCTGTGGCCGGCGGGCATTGGTAAGGCTGACGACTGGACACTTTGGGATCGTAACAAGCGACCCACCACCTATCGTCAGAATGCCGGACTGGATTTGAACAAGGACGGTTTGGTTACGCGGTCTGAGTGTCTGGCCAAGATCCGTGAGAAGTACAACCGGGGTCTCTCCACTGAGTTCCGTGCGGTAATCTGAGTTGCGACATAAACGGAACCCGCAAGGGTTCCGTTTTATGCGCTAAAGCAGTTCCAGTACGTGCTTGAGAAGCCCCGGTATCAGACCCGCGTCGACCGCAGCGGGATCTGTAACCGCCATGGTTCCGTACGCCAAGGTGATAATGAAGGCGACTACGACCAAAGCAAAGGCGGCAACCACCAATACGCTAAGCGCATTGTGTTCGGTTGCGTCGGAACGATCATCAGACCTTCTATCAATCGAATTGCTTGGAGGAACTGGACAAGCGGGTTGGAGATCATTCAGTGGCATGGTGAAAATATAACTTGCTTTGTTTGCAGGAAGAGAACTGATCCTCTCCTCGACAGACTTGCCGGAGTCAGACAATGTTACAGCGAGATCGTCCGGCAATCCCAAGTTAACAAAACACATGACAGAAACGCCCCAGGGGTACTCTCCCAGCGATTTCTCACCGGCTTCATGAACGGCTTGGAATACATTCATGATACCTCCCTATTGACCTTCTTTCTTCAAGGCCTCCATTTCTTTTTTCCAATCACGTAAAGCGCGGAGTCTGACGCTACATTGATGGGCTAACTTAACCTGCTCGCGATAAGACTTGCTAACCAAGTACAACTTGCCCCCAATGTCGGCCCGGTTGTATTCGGCCCGTGATGGTGGTTTGGCAATGTCGCAGTCCTTGAGTAGCTCGTCTCGGGGTGTAGTGAATGTAATTGACGACGTGGTTTCTTCTTTAGCGAACCACTTACAACCGCTGGTCATCAACAGAACAGTTACTACGAGTGCTCCTAGTGTGAATTTCATTTTTCCGGGACCTCTTCTGGTTGACACTCCGCTGCATCTGGCGTGGCGGCACAGTATGCTTTCCAGTTGGTGTCTTGAACAAGGTCAGCAATTTCCATTTGCTTTTTGGTTTCGTTTATCACAGTGGCTGTGGTTTGACGTAGTTCTTGACGCAGGTCATCGACTACTTCAGACGCAGGAGTAATGGTCACTGTGACCGGCTGTGTTGGCTCAACTGGATCGAGTACGGAAGTAGGTCTGGGCGGTGAAACATTCAACTTAAACCCAGTGACACACTTGTCGTTGTACCGTTCCACGATGTCGGCGTACCGAGCATCTGCATCTTCTGCCAGCTCGGAGGCGTTCAATTCAATCTCGGTGATCTCTGAATCTGTCTCGCTACCGATGTTGTTGTTGATTGCATCGATCGTATTGAGATTGTTCAACTGGGTTTGCGCTGCCTTGAGGTCTGCCTTCAACCCAGTATTTACCTCGATCAGCTGGGCATTCTTCTGGTCGGTGTAGTACAGGAGACCACTCAACAGTGTGATTACCGCGATAAATGCAGTGTAAATGATTTTGTTCATGGTTTTCTACCTATGCAGGGAAATCGTTAAGTAGCTCTAGGTATTTGTGGTACCCCACTACAATTGCATCTACAGAGTGTTCGTCCAGTAACTGAACGTCAGCGTCGACAGTGAAGCACTTGTCTTTCTCAAGGACCTCTAGCAATCCCTTTTTAACGTCTTCTTTTGTCTTTCCTCGACCGGATACCCCAACTGCCAATTTGGCGGTAGTCGGATCAACTCCTTCTAGTGGCATCGCGGGATCGTATTCAAACACCGCGTTTCTAAGATTCGCGTATCCTTCCGTCAAGCTCCCGAAGGCTTTGGCGAAAGAGCCCATATACGGCGTCTCTGCGATAACGCTGTGTGGTTCGATGTCGTCCAGGAGTGCCTTGAATGCGTGGCGATGCGCCAACATCTTGGCAAAGTGATCCCCGTGAACCTTCCGGACATCAACCTGTCCCCTGGACATACGCGAGGCTGATACTGTACGCACCTCTACCACCCGCACGGTGGCATCGATTAAGGACACCTCGAATACTGCATAACCCAGTGTGTCGCTACCTGGGTCAATTGCACAGTACCGATAAATCGTGCCGGTTTTTGGTAGAGATAGCATAACAACATCCTTATGGAACCGTTGTCACCGAACTGGTGTCGATACCCACCATGGGCTCGTTGGCACCTACTTCGATACTGGTTTCGAAACCTTCGGTGATGAAGGCAATCGGGTAGTGCGTGGTGATGTGACTGTGAATCTGACAGCCGATGACTTCGGTGTAGTTGAAGGTCGTGTTGCCAGCGCCCTGACCAGTGGCATTGGAATCAACGCCGGTGCACAGGGAAATCTCGGAGATAACGGCTTCTTCTTCGTTGCCGAAGAGAATGTTCGCCACATTCAAATACTCGACCACGTCGTTCGCGTCGAACGACAGCGTCATCGGAAGCGACACGGACAAGTAGTCGCCGGTGCTGGTCACAACACCTGTAGAGCTCGGTGCTGGGGGGACCGGGTTCAGGTTGGCAGACGTCGCCACAAAAGGCGTTGTTGTCGGCAGGCCGTCGGTCACCACGGTGCGGTTCTTCTGAATGGCTGTGCTCGGCAACACCAGTCGCTTACCGTAGTAGGCAACGTAGTTGATGTTGTTGTGTGTCTCGAGGCGTCGCAGACAGTAACGAGCACGCTGGATGGACGTCAAGTCGTCGTTGATCTCACGCAGTACAAACGGCATTTGATCGAACAGGGCGAAATCGGTTGTCCGGTGTTTCAGCGGCGCCACGTATGGCTTGCTGTCAGCACCGATCTTGATGCCGTGGCCGCCGCGACCAATGACGTAATAGCCCAACACCGGAACTTGGCTGGCGCTGGGGAGAACGCCTGCTTGGATGCCCAGTTTCTCGTTGAGCGTGGTGTGTTCATCGTACACGTGCGGTTTGCCGGTCAGCTTGGCTGTCTGGGTTTCATTTGCCAGAATCGTTCTGGTTACAATTTTCATAAACGAGAAAACCTTAGTCGGTGAAGTTGGCAACAGCGCCTATCACATTATAGTGCAGGCGCCAGGGGGTGATGTCACTGTTCGGGGAAATTGTCCGTTATGGTCGTGATGTCAATTCGCGGATTGGCAATACGGTGCTTAACGACAATGCCGGAGGAAGACGAGACGTCCAAGCAAGCGTTGATGGAGATAGAGTCAAACAGCTTCTCTCCGAAGTTGAGACGTGCCCCGTAGGGAGCCTCG
This sequence comes from Pseudobdellovibrionaceae bacterium, assembly GCA_002722705.1. GTDB lineage: Bacteria > Bdellovibrionota > UBA1018 > UBA1018 > UBA6935 > UBA6935. Next base: position 4,810 of record PBMP01000092.1, read on the forward strand.
TATTCGAGAGACGACAGGAGCTTGGTATCGACCTCCAACACCTCCACGGGGACCGCTTTCACGACCTCCTTGTCTTTCAACAAGGTATCGTCCCGCCCGGTTCGAATGGCCGGCCAATCCAAGTACACGAACGCGCCATTGTTAATGGTCTTGAGGTACTGGATGCTGTAACTACTCAGCTGCGTCATCAGTCGGATCAATGCGTCCTGAAGGTCCTTCAGAGTGATGCGTGTCGTAAGGTTAGCACCTGTGGCCACCGTCAACAACTCAGAAGACAACAGCTCCATGTCCAGGATACTAAGGTCGTCGATCAACAGACCCCGTTCTTCCAACCATTCCTCATAGGACTCACCGGCATCGATGTTACAGACCACGTCCTTGTACAAATACATGACCATGTTTTCTGTTTGACCACGCGCAGTCATATCTTCGCGATACCCGTACATGCCACGATGACCCAGCAGTCTCTGGTGGATCTCGTAGCACGCGTCGTAAAACGCCTCAGTTGAGATATAGCGTCCGATTGGAGGGTTGTCCGACAACGCAGCTGAGATCAAGCGGTCCGACACGTGTTCCGACTGTACGTACTGGCGAATTTCAGAAACCGTCGGTAGCGGATGTTTTCTAATCCGCATCACAGGGATCTCTGGGATCGTCTCCATTTTGACATTGTGCGCCCGGTTGAGCGTGTAGAAATACAGTACCACCGCGTCCCTGGCGTTAACTTGGATCTTTTCCCCTGTCTTGGGGTTAGTGACCGTCAAGATGGTAGGGTAGCGATCCGTTGCGCCAAAATAGATCCAGTGGTTCAGCAGTGTGTCAGCCAATGTAAACGACGAGCTGTCTGACAAATCCACCACCGAAGACTCGAGCATTTTGGTAGGCAAGAGGTTCTGGTTAGAAGCCTGCATTAGCTCGATGGCTTCCTTCTCTGCCTCGGGTAGGTCTAACAAGTTACCCTTGGCCAGACCAATGCCCTTGTCCAAAAGTTCGCCCACTGAGATGGGTTCGCCTTCCAAAGAAAGGTAGTCGAGGTTCAACGGATTGCCCATCATTTCCACAGACGGCAATATATTTTCAAGTTGTCCCTCAAGATTATGACGAATGTCAAACGAGGTCAGAGGGATAGAGCGCTCGGTCAGAATCCGATCGATCAACAGGTTGAACGTCTCCTGCTTACCGGCGTTCCTGACCAGCCAACGAATGTTTCTATAAAGGAACAGCTGTTGGCGCTTGTTCAGATAGTCGACATACACATCGAGTCGACCGTTACTGGCGAGATACTCTCGGATGTGATAGCTGTGAACATAGTTGGTTCGGCAGTTTCCGAGACGCATGTTCAACACGGCTGTAGGCATCGACGCAAACAACAGACCCAACATCGACGCCATGTAGAGCTCGTCGGTAACCTCATATCCGCGAACATGCCAACGGTAGAAGAACGCGTTGATCCACGTTTGGATTTTGGGTATCAAGTTGAGCTCATTGGACTCGACCAGACTGGTGTCGAAATGGAGGATGGTATGATTCTCAGCCTCAATCGCCTCTGTCATGTCGATTGGGTATAGTATGCCAAAAATCAGGGCCTCTTGCTCTGGGAAGCGGCGAACCAAGTCGTTATAATACCGCGTGCCATATTGGTACTCTTTAGCTGTTGCGCGGTGAATTTCCAGATTGGCCTTGTTGAACAGAATTTCTTCCAACGTGTCCATCGATACAATGCGCATAGCGACGTCGGTCGCATGGTACTGACCGTTAAGGTTCAGGTAATACTTCCAAGTGCGCGGGTTGGCAGCGTCGAACGGCACATTGGGATAGTACGTAGTGACGTACTTGTTGATTGATCCCGCAGTGTACTCGTCTTTAACTACCAGCGTCTTACACAGTTTGAACGTGTCCGCTAGGTAGATTTCGTAATACGTATTGGACATTAATCTGTCCTCCTGAACACAGAGAAAGCGAGAGAGTGTAACATGAGTTCCAATAAACCAACCAGGAGCAGTACGAAAGCGTTTCCTCGCTTGCAGTTCATGCGAGAAAACCCTGAAATTGCAGCCTTGGCATCTAAACTGGTGGAAGGTCAGCGCCCAAGTGGTCGCGACCAGAATGGACGCCGGAACCAACAACAGCCCAACGAGGCTGCATTGGTAGGCATCTCTAATCGCACGGCAACAAAATCATTTGACGCTCAGGCTACCTTCAAGGTCCTGCCTGAAATGAATCTGGTAAAGCAGATTCTCGTCAGTTCCATTCTGTCGCCAAAGGATCTGGTTACCACAGAGATCAGCTACAGTGCGTCTGACTCTGGGTTGCCCATCGATGTCCTAAGTGCCCTGTTGGACGTCATTGAGGACCAGTTCGATAAGCGCTATAAGATTAAGAACGATCTCCCGGAAATGCTTGGCGACGCGCTGTTTATGACGGGCAGTTACCCCATTGCTATCCTGCCAGAGAACGTCATCGACAAAGCAATTAACTCGTCTTCCCGGGTCGCTCTGGAGAACCTGACCGACGAAATCGACGTGTCCAGCCGGGCTATGCGCCCAATCGGTATCCTGGGTCGTCGCGGGGTTGAGAAGAAGTCAGTTGGTGCCGGTCTGGGACTGGAGTCGTTTGACGAAACCATCGTGCCACGCGGTGCTCGAATCTCCCATGGTGCGTTGAACCAGTCCGCCGTGTTCAATGCATTCGATCTGTCCGTCACCGACAACTACAATGTGTTGAAAATGCCGGAGTTGACCAATCGCATGCGGGCAGACAAGCTCCGTGATGTCATTGGTGGCGGCAACGTGAACATGGAGTCCTTCAAAGAGATTCCAATCAACCAGAGTTTCGAGACGGCGTTGTATAGATCCCGTCAATATGATTACTCGCCTATGTACAAAATGACCAAAGACAGCGCCGATCGCGACACCATCGGACACCCTTTGGTCATGAAACTCCCGTCTGAATCAGTTATTCCGGTGCACGTTCCGGGCGATGTCAGCAACCACTTGGGTTATTACGTACTGCTGGACGAACTGGGTAACCCTCTGTCAAGTGTAGCCAGTGCCAACTACTACACACAGCTCCAGAGTCAATACGACACCAACGGGGCCAATGGGGTATCCCAGCTGATAGAGCAGGCTCGTGCCGGTATGTTCGGATCGGCCAGTGGTGTTGGTCAGGCAGGCATCAACGAGCACGTACAGGCGTATGGACAGATCGTCGAGGACGAGCTGATCAAGTGTCTGAACGACGGTTTGTATGGGAAGGGCGTTGAGATTCAGCGGCCAACCGAAGTCTATCGGATTATGCTGGCGCGGACCATGGCGAAGAAGCACACGCAACTTCTCTACATCCCAGTTAGTCTGTTGACCTACGTCGCATTCGACTACAACGAATACGGTATCGGCAAGTCTCTGTTGGAAGACACTGAGATCCTCTCTGGTATCCGCTCTACTCTGATGTTAAGCAACACCATGTTGTCTGTCAAGAACGCAGTGGGTCGGACCGGCATCAAGATCCAGTTGGACCCCAAAGACCCCAACCCGACGGAAACAGTTGAGTTCCTGTTGAACGAGTACGCCAAGAATCGTCAGATGGCTTACCCGGTGGGCGTTAACGACCCGCGCGACATCATCAACTACTTGCAGCGTGCCGGTGTTGACGTTGCTGTTAGCGGACATCCTGCTTATCCTGAAACCACGTTTGACGTAGAGGATAAGTCTGGTGGTCGACAGCAACCAGACACTCAGCTTGAAGAGGACATGAAGCGTCGCCACTACATGGGTTTTGGTTTGGCGCCAGAGACCGTGGACATGTCGATGTCGGTGGACTTCGCCGCTAGCGTGGTGTCCAGTAACCTGTTGTTGGCCAAGCGAGTGACGATCACTCAGGACAAACTGACCAGCTTTATTGATGACCTTATTCGTAAGTTCACCCTTAACTCCGGTCGACTGATGAACGATCTTCGCAAGGTACTGATGGACAACCATGAGTCGATCAAGGATCTTCTGGATGATGAAACCACGATCGACACACTTTTGATGTCGTTCATCAATAACATCGAGACTTCGCTACCATCGCCTGACTCCATCACGCTGGAGAACCAGATCCGGGCTTATCGCGGATACAAGGAGTTCATCGTCGAGGCCATTGACGACTACATCTCCAGCGAGTATCTGGAAGCAAGTAACCTGGGTGAGTTGGCCGACTCCATTGACTCTACGAAAGCATCTCTGGTGGCATTGATGATGCGCAAGTGGATGGCGGAGAACAACGTTCTGCCAGAGCTGAGTGAGATCACCCAAATGGGTGAGAAAGACGAGCCGGTGTTCAACCTCTTGGATGAGACCAGTAAGCACCTTGAAGGTCTGGCACGTACTATCGAATCTCACATGCGTAAGATCAAGGAGAACCGCACTGCTCGAGATAACCGCATCACTCGCGACGCTGAGTTGTTGGAAGAAGCCGGTGCTCAACCGGAAGACACCAATGACTTTGGTGGAGCGGACGATACGGCGGATACTGGGGACGATGTCGGAGGAGACGACATGGACCTTGATATCGATCAAGACGTCGAGGAAGAACCGGAGGCAGTCGAAGAGACCCCGCCAGAAGAGGAACCTGCGGACGAGGAAACTCCACCAGAGGAACCACCGGAAGAAGAGGAAGAGGAAGACCCCACTCCCGATCCAGAAGAACCCGAGGTTTAATCCATTAAAGCATAAGAGCGGGCATTTGCCCGCTCTTTTTTTTTCGTCAAGGGCGGTTCATTACTTCATCGTTACGCTTAACCAAGGACGAGGTTGCCGCCAAGCCCATGTAAACGATAGACCGTTGAATCATCGAGAAGTGCGCCATGTGTTCAACCAGAGCTTTGTCGTAAAACTTGGATGCACGGACCAGCTCATCGTAAACCTTGCTCGCTTCACGAGTGGTGTCTTCACTAAACCCTCGATCCTTGAGTTGTTCACCGAGTACTTCTATCCAAGCTGGAACAGCCGGCGTTATCTCGACATCCTTGGCATACGAGTCGAGTTTCCTTTGGATGGTATTCGAGTGAGTGGACAGGTTGCTCATGCTATCGGCAAAGTCCTTGATTTCACTCGGTTTCCACTGTCCTTCGAAAGTCGGAGTGGAACCGGACTTCGCATACCGGACTCGGTGAGGAGAGAGGGTGGTTCGCAAATACCCTGCCATCCCGTGGAAACCAAGCATCATCTTGATAGTCGGTCTGGCAGCCCCATAGCGAAGCGTGCCGAATAACAGGTCGGTCCCTACCATCGACTCGCCGGCAGCGCCGACAACCGGAGACTCTTTGACAGCTGGCGTCATCGTAACGGTGAAAAGCTTGCTATCCGGCTCGGTCATGTTGTTGAATGAAGTTACCCAGGCCTGCATTTGCTCTGCTTTCAGGTTCACACCAAGAATACAGATCCTCTCCATGTCGTTAAGGAATTTCTTTCTGCTCGAACCCCACGTCTTGACAAACCTGTCCATGTAGTCGAAATATTTTTCGACGTAGTCAACAATGTCATTCGGGGACTTTACGGCAGAGAGGTTGATGACATCGGGGAGACCCTCGAAGCGGACATTCACTGGATCGGAACCCATCTCCTTAATCTTGGCGGGCGGGATCATGGTGTCGACACGTTTCTTCAGGTTGGCCTGTTGAACAGCCATGGCTTTACGCTGAGCGCTGCCCTTCAACTTGGAGAGAATGCGGGTAAAGACAGCCCAGACTTTGCGGGCCAGTTCCTTGATCTTCTCCCAGATGTTCCGGATGGTATCGGACAGCGACTCTTGAGCAATGGTCAAGTCTGCCATCGGGTCGACGGGTTCTTCACCCAGTTGCTCGAGATGGCGATTGATGGCCAGTGTCGTCAGACCGCGCTCGGCATTGGTGACGTCACCGCGATCCAACAGTGCTTGGAGATCTACGGCAATGGACTCCAGTGCAGCGGCGGAGTTCTCGGCCTCGCGGAGTTTGGTCTCCGCTTCGAGACCTTCAGCAATTGCCTTCTGTACGTTCGCCGGGTCGATCTGGTCTGCCGTTGGTTCGACAGGCGGAGGTGTTGATTCCAACGAGGTCTTAAAATAAGACATGCGATTGTGTTTCATTTTACTGTGCTCGATATGATAGTGGGTAAAAGGGCGATGTGGGTCGCCTTTTTTATCTAAACTGAACCTTGGACGGTACCCAGAGCTGACTTCACCGCAGCCGTATACTGTCGGTGCATCGAGTGGAGGTCTAAAACCACGCGATCAATGTAGGCGATGTGGCTGGCCAATGACTCGTCGTAAAAACGAACCGCTTTGTTCATCTAGTGGTAGATCTGCTCGTATTTCTCAGAACCGTCTCCCTTTCGGATGTTCTCGATGAACGATTTATCGAGATCTTCCAACCACCGGGGAATGTCTTTCTCCTTTATGAGATCCACGGTCGTCATCCGAAGCTTCTTCGCGACATTAGACAGCGTGCCAGACGCGTAGGCGATAACATCCGTCAGGTCCTTGCCGTACGAGGTGTTCAGACCAAGAACCCGGTCTTCGGTACTTGGTTCGGATCTGGCTGTGATGAAGTAGCTGGCAAATACTGAGTTCATGAAGTGCGGGATGTTGTGGCTAGTGACGACCATGTTGCGCGTCGGCTTAACCACAAGGAATTCCATCGAACCCAGCAACAACTGACCATTGTTCCGAGTTGTCTTCACAACGTTCCTGAAAACAGCTGGTATTTCACTGGGGACATCAGCAGGCTTGAGACTCCAGACCATCGGCCGCGTGTTACGCGGAGACAGCGCCTTGAACTCGGTGATCCACGGCATCAAACCGGCACTTGAAATACCGTTGGCTTTCCGACAGATCTGCTCCAATTCTTTCATGAACACAGAGCGGTCTTTCTCGAAGTTTTCTTGAAACCACTCCATGTACTTAATGAAGTCCTTCAACTTGGCATTCAGTAGAGCAACACTGAAGGTCGATGGGTTGAAGTTCAGCAACGATCCCTTGGGGATAGTCACTTGGAAATCGAAATCGGTTCGAATTTTCTTGAGAGACTCTTCGACCTTTGCTTTGTCATCGTTGAAGTTCTTTTCGCGCGTGGCGTACACGACCTTGTACTTACTACCAGTCAACCGTGCGAAGAATTCCTTCAACAGAGCCCAGGCCTTGCGGGCCAGCTCTTTGATCTTCTCCCAAATCCGACCAATGGTGTCCCCAATTGACTCCTGGGCGATAACTAGATCACCCATCGGGTCAATTGGGGGTTCGCCCAGTCTCGACATGTGCCGGTTGACAGCGGTCGTCGTCAGCCCACGTTCTGCGCTACTGACACCGCCGCGATCTAGCAATGTCTGTAGATCCATGGCGATGGACTCCAGCGCAGCGGCGGATTCCTCCGCGACAGCAATTGCCGCGGAGTTATCAGAGATCGCCTGGTAAAGACTGTCGTCATCGCCTTCGACCACATCGGGGAGAGCGGGCTGTTCGGACTCGAGAGATGCTTTCAACTGGGAAATGCGATTCTGCTTCATTTCTCTATCCTATCTCGAGGGGACACCTTATACGGAAACACCGCTCCACATTTTGGAACGCGCAGCGGTGGCCATTTCGCCAACCATCGTGTACTGGATGGCCAGGACAGAGTCGATGATTTTAGTGGCGTGCGCCAAGTGTTCGATGATGGAGCGATCGAAGAAACCCGAGGCCTGCATGAGCATCTGATAGATCGTTTGATACTTATCGTGGTCAGCTCCTTCCTCGATGTTCTTGAGGAAGCTCACATTCAGATCCTCAACCCACTTGGGCTGGAAGTTTTCCCGCTGGATGCCGGTGACGACGTTGGTCAAGGCGGTGGCGGTTTTGGATATGTCGGTTTGCACCTCGTTCAACGCCTTCGCTGTTGCCAGACCATCGGTGTCCTTGAAGGTTGCCGAGCGGACATTACCTTTATCGCGCTTGGCCGAGATGGGGACAACGTAGTAGGAGCTGAGGACTCGGTTGATGAACACGCTGGGCGCGACGGTTCCAATGGGGAGGCGCTTGATGATGCCACCTGCGTAAGTAACGGAACCCATGAACAGAGGAGTCGCTTTCATGTCCCCACGGTATTCAACCGGGATTTTATCGATATCGCCCGAGATGCTGCTGATGGGTTTGTTAAACCGAGAGAAGTCTCGTGGAGACAGATTAGCCAGCCCAGAGAGCCACGAGTTGATATCGGCGTCTTTGACACCAATGCCGGAGCGACAGAACTTCTCCAGTTCTCGCAGGTACATAGCGCGGTCTTTCTGAACCTGGTCAGTGAACCACTTGAGGTACTCGGCGTATTCCCTGAAGTCTTTCAGGATATCGTCCGGCGTGAAACCGTCCTTCAGCTGGATGAAGGAGGGAGTCGGCTGGAAGAAACTGACGTCAATCGGCTTCACCTCAGCTTTCTTGATCGTGAGCTTGAATTTTTCGACCTCTTTCAAGTTCAGATTGAAGCGTTCCACGCGCTTCTGGCGATTCACACCGAGGACCTTCTCAGACAACATCTTACCAGCGCGAACAATGGCCTCCCAAGCTTTGCGGGCCAGCTCAACGATTTTCTTCCAGATGGCCTTGATTGTGGAGGACACCGACTCCAGCGCCACCGAAGCTTCAACATCAGAAGGAAGCGGCGTCTGGCCGAGGGTCTGGAGGTTGTTGTTGACAGCAATCGTCATGAGGTTCTGTTCGACCGGCGTCACATCACCGCGGTCTACCATAACCCGTAGATCAGAAGAGATCGATTCGAGCGATGCGGCGATGCGGACACTTTCTTGAACGGCCTGATCAAGGCGAGTTGCTTCGGCAATGGCGGTTTCTACAGGGTCAACTGCTTGGTCGGCGGACTCAAGGGCAACGTTCAAAGCAGATCGAATCGGGGATAGGTTACGGCGTTTCATTGTGCGGGGCTCGCTTTAGGGTTCTTGGAGATGAAAACGGTCTTGAAGAGTTTGTCCAGAATGGCATTCTCTTCAGGGGTTCGCTTGTCATAAGGGGCGGTGATCAGATCTTCCAGTTTAAATGGGAGAGCTGGTACCTTGGTATCTTCGCTGGGTACTTCCAAATCCACCTTGACCCATTCTTTCGGGTTTTCTTGCTCATCAAGATAGACATCCAACTCCCAGACCAGACAGCCGTTGTGTGGTGCGTCGGCATCAGTCCACGTGCCTTCTGTTCCTTTCACGGGGAACAGGTAGCGACGTTTGATCATGCCGCCGGATGCCATGTCTCGGAATTGGTTGAACTGAGCTTCGGTAGACTCGAGCTCAACTTCCGACTTGCCCTTGACACCGGGGATCATTGTCTTGGATGTGAAGATGAAAACATCATCGTTGACTTTGCGTACCCGCAGAGTACCCCGTACGGCGTTCTCTGGGGACTTCTCAACAACGATCTCCCATTGCTCTTGTCTCTCACTGGAGAATGCCTTATCGAGCACTGTGAGGTCTGTGAGGCGCCCAAAGAAGGCATATTCGAGTTCCTGTCGCTGTTGTCCATCGACAGCAGCCTCAAGAGAGGGCAGTTCAGGTAGATACTGGTTAATGTTCATAGTGCTCTATCCGTAAAGAGGTCCATAAAATATTCCCTCGGGCCAAAAAAATAAATGCCGGTAGAACAGTGGGACACCCCGGGCATGAGCCCAGGGCGTCCCGACCAGGTTCAGACAGCGTGACGCTTGATGTACTCGTTGACCACGTCGTTGACGATGTGACCAACGTTGTGGTACGTCTCTCCGAAGTGGAGATCAAAGGCGTCGGCAGACATGGAGCCGCTGACGACGATGTGACGCAGCGCATTGGGTACGTTGCTAACCACGACGAACGGCTGCCCGATGCCGGGCGTGTAGCGCTCAAACGCTACAGCAGTCCCTACCGATGTGCCGACCAGAATGATCCGGCGGTTGTTCGGATCGGGTTCTTGCGACACCGCAATGACACCCGGCTCCAGAGGAACGGTTGTCGCGTCGTTGTAGTAACCAGTTCCGTTTCTCCACTTGGGGTCAAACTCAATTTTGACCACGTCTGGGTTGTTGAAGATCTTTTCGAAGCTCAGTTCCAGAGAAGACTTGTCCATTGTAATTTACCTTTTCAGTTGGGGGGGGGGATTAAACGCTGACCATGAGCATGAAGCCCGTGGCAGTTACCATCTTGCGGGTTCTTGCCCCGATGGATTTCCAGAAGTCCATCGAATGCTTCAACTCGTCTTCGGTTTTGATTTCGTAAAAGGCCATGATAAACCCTCCTTCGGGTTCTAGGGAATAAAGCGACAGCCAGTTGGCTGTCGCTATTGTTTTGTTACCACAAGGTTCTCAGCTTGTCACGACAAGCCGGACAACAGTAGTACACCGGTCCCGAGATACCTTCTTCGGCATCTCGCACTGGCATTATGTCGAGATGTTCTTTGTGACACTTCTCGCACTCTTCGAGCTGTGGTTCTGCATTGCGCAGTTGCTCGTCAATCTCTGCCATATGTTTGTCGCAGAAGTATTCGTACTCTGCGCCGAACGAATCTGTCTCACCTTGGAGTCTCCACTCGGAGACCTGGTCACAGTTCTCGTGTTCACACATGTGTCCGGTCATTGTGCGGACTTTGTCTCCGGGTAATCCAGCCATCTCAGACTCCTTTCAAGTTCGTTCTTGTAGAACATTCACCCCCGTTATATAGGTCTGAGATTTTTTGGAATCAAAAAAAAAAACACATCACCCAGAAAGGGGGTTGGGTGATGTGTTAGGTTGTCCCAACAACAGGACTAATCGCTACGCCCCCGTAGAAACTATGGATGGTCCTTAGAAGGTTTTTTCTCGGTATAGCTCTGGCCTTCTAATGTAAGTACATAGGTGCGCTCATCACGCACGTTGACGTAATAACGAATGGACATAGCCGGAACTCCTCTCTCCGGCATTCTGTAGAACTTAATGGATATGACGGTTCGATCGGACCACCAATCTGCTTGAGACAGCTTCTCCAGATAACTGACCGTGTCGGGAAGAGCAAAAGACTTGTTGTTGGCACCGGGTCGAATAAACTTTAATTCACAGCGGGCGGATATGTTGATGTTGAACATCATTCGTTTGATTTGAGTCGGGTAGCGGTGATCGATGTACTCTACCCACCCGTCTTTCTTTTGTGAATCTGTTTGGAACCGAAGTGCGAGTCCACGGTAACTGAACACTCCTGGCATAGCTAAATCCTTTTACGCAAATGTTGACGAGTCAAAAAGGCCAGGGGAATCCCTGGCCTTTTATTCCACATTACTACTTACTTGATCGACAGCAGGCGCGATCCTTCAATGTGGAAACCATTTGCGATGTCGAACATCACACCATCGGTAGTACGCATGACCACCGAGTACGGAATGCGGCCGTTGGCCTTGGATTTCTCAGCGATAACCGACACGCATTCATGCAGGCCCGGTGTACGATGCTCCAGCACCATTGCACCAGCTTCACGCATGTTGATCGACATGTCGCTAGACGCCCACGGCACCACTGCCATGTGAATGCGCTGGCCAAACAGCACCGTGCGACTTTCAATGGTAGCGCGATCTTCTTCGCTGAACTCGTACTCGCCAGTCAGTGCCTTCAACTGGAGATCGCGTTGCTCGTTGCTTACCACAGCGATCGACGCCAGCAACGTCGTCACATTGCGGTTCAGCATGTCTGTGACGTCAGTACCGAAGTCCTCAACCAGACCGTCCATCATTTCATCGGCGTCTTCTGCGAATGAGTCGATATGGTATTCCTTCGAAATGCCGAGGTTGATGTGTAGCATCGACAGGAAGCGCTCGGTGAGCTGCTTGTCAACGTACGTGAAGACTTCAGGCGACAGCGGTGTGTCAGACTGCTGGCCGTAGCGCAGCTTTTCAGACAGGGAGCGGATACCGCGAGAGTCCAACAGGTCGAGTATCAGGCGTGTTTGCTCAACAGCCTCACCGCTAGTCATGATCGGCTTCATGTGAACGTAGTCGAATTCGATGGCAGTGGCACCGCCCAACATGTTCAGCTGGTTGGAGAGAACTTCCATCTTCGCTTTGAGCAGTGCTTGCTCGGTGCTGAATGCGAACAGGGTTTTCGGGATTGTTACAGTGCGCGGTACATCGATGTCGTGCTCGGACAACTCGATCTCGGCGTCGCTACTGATCGCTTTATCGAAGATCGTGTAGTTGGGAGCAATGCGTCCTTGGTTAGAACGCGCGGCTTGGCGTGCGCGGACAGCAAGGTCCGGGTTCAGTTCGTGGTCGGTGTATTCCATGCTTCCATCACGCGTTGCCAGGACCTCACGGACCTGATTGTTGGGGGACCGTTCGTACAACATCAGATCGACCTGCGGATCGTAGACGACGGGGTAAGGATTCTCGTGGGTTGGCGTGCGGCGCCAATCGGTTTCGTGTGCAACAGCCACCTGAGAATCGGAGTTGACCAGATTGGTCAATTCGACGTAAGATTTTTCTCGAGTCATTGCGCTCGGCGCCTCTTGTCGGGATTTGACCTCAGGGCGTGCGCCACCGAGATGAATGGAGTTGGGTTCTTCACGCGGTGTATCTGTACGGGGTGCGAGACTAGAACGAAATCCGTTGTCTTCGCCAGCGGGGGTATTTGAGAACCGACCCAGCAGACTGCTGCCTGCGCTCGCGAGACCATGGTTGACCTGATTGACCTGACCCTGGTTGTTGTTGAAACCGCCGTTGTAGTTAAAACCACCTTGGTTGCCATAGCTCTGGTTACCGTAGCCTTGGTTTTGACCACGAGTCATCTCGTTGCGGATGTCGTTGAACTGTTGTAGGCGAGCGTTGATTTCATTACGCTCGTTTTGTCCCAGGCCATTGGTCAGTTGCTGGAACTGGCTGGCCAGGATAGCAGTGTAGATGGAACAGATGTTCGTCACCACTTCCTCAACAACCCGGTCGACATTGGAGTAGCGGTTCTTGGAAACCTCCCATTCGGCCCACACCGCTGTGGCGTTGACGATCTCTGCGAACAGTTCGTTCTGCCATTGGTTCTGAGAAACCATGTTGTACATGAACACCCGCAGATGGTTTCGGTTAACCTGATTCTGAATATGGTTAACCAACAGCCCGACGATCATCGGCACTGCTTCTTGGAACTGGTGTGACACCTGGGCACCGGGGTTACATGGAATGTTCCGTGGAGCACCATTAAACCAGTTGGACTGATCAACCCGGTCGGCTGATACCGGGAGAGAGTTGTTCTGATAACTGGGAAACATCGAGTAAAACTCCGTGTAGTTGTATAAGTGCAATTAATGATGTATGTCTGTTAACTTTTTATTACTGCTGGATTCTAAGTTGTGCCCTGTCCAGCTCTTCTCGGTATTCTTCCCTGCGTTTCACTGTCCTGTCTGGTTCCAGCTCCAGATAGGGACTAACCTTACTTTGTCCTGTTGGGTCAGATGGTGGGAGGTTGAGGTAACTACCTACATCAGCGATACTCACATGGAGTGCTTTAGCAGGGTCAGACAACTTGCCTTTAGACCGGCCTCGTACACTGGATGATTTTGTCTGCATCACAATGTTGGAAGTGATCTTGAAGTACTTGTTGTCACCAGGACTAGAGACGCTAGAGACTTCTCCGTGTCGACGGTTGATCTTGGTGATCAGGTCTCGTCCCAGTTCTCGGTTCATCAACTTGTTGACGTCGTCAATCGTGACAGGCTTCTTCTTGTTGGCCGTGGTCAACTTGAATCGCAGTGTCATGATTGCCTTGATGATGTCGAACAAGACATAGTGCTTAACCGTCAGTCGCTTGCCGTACATACTCGACACCGGCTCGCCTGGGTTAAGGAGACGTTCCGACATTGTCTCGATCACATGCATGAACAGGTCGTAGATGTCGTTGACCTCCACGCCGTCCTGCCGCAGGGTTTCCTGTGACATGCCGTCAATGTATTCATCGAGGAAGTCAAGGTGTGCTTCGATCTTGTTAAGGATCTCACCTTCACTGGTGTTGGTTGCAAAGATGGCGTGACCCAGCAACACTCGCCAGAGGTCAACTTCGTCGATAAACTCAGGTTCGATCAGATCGGGGAAGTGATCAACGATGTAAAAGAAACCTGCGATCAACGCACGGTTTTCGTAAATCTCGTACCGCTTGACCGGAATAGCCAATCGTATCTCAGACGGCTGATAAAGGCGCCCTTTGAAACCCTTGGGTCTCAACTGCACCGATGAACAAATCACCCATTTGTCGGCAGGGTAAGTGCGTTCATTGACTTCGGGTCCACCAACTACAACTGTGGTGTTTGTGAATTGCTCGAAGGTCTTGGTGACGCCCTGGCAACAGAACAGATAGTGAACCAGCGTAGTCCTTACGTCGACGGTGGCTCGAGTACCGTCTCGGCGAGGCTTGTTGCACGAGTTGTGAACTGGCGACCAGATCACGTTAACCGTTTCACGCTGTCCAGATTCACCATCGCCTTCACCACCTACGCGGTAGTGTTGTACCACGCGCTCGAATTTGAGCTTGGCACAGTTCAGCGGGATGAACAGGCTGTCGCTTTCTGCCGAGATCGCTCTGTCGGCCAACACCGGCGAGATGGCAAAGCGAGATCCACGTAGCACCATGATGCCCGCATCCAGCACGTAAGGTAAGTGCAGGTAGCGAGGGTATAATGGAACACCGTGTAGCGACAAGTTAAATCTCACGAGATAAAGATAGCTCTTTGCGATCTCGCACAAACGTTTCCCGTTACGCTTGCTGGTTATCTCGTTGTATTCTTCTTGGGGCGTGCATAATTCGTACCCGTCGTAAGTCATGCCTTCTGGAAACCAGAGCGCGACCGTACGCCAGATCTGGTCGATATACTGCGCGGGGTTACTCAGCTCCTCAACTGCTAACCCGTCCACGATAACCGGATTGAACTTGGGAGTCTCTTCCGCTATCATGTCACCTAAGATGCTCTCCATTCCCCACCCTTCTTATTGTCAAAAGGTTCTACGTCATCGCCTTCTTAAAGGCAGCTGCCAGCAATCCAATGCCCGCCAAGACAGCAGGTATGACCTTGAGGTATTCGAGTATTTCTTTTCGACGGGAGCTCCGTCTATCGAACTCGTCTTTCCTGACCAATGTTTCCATTGCCCTGGTGTGCTCAAGTGTCTTGCGTTCTGTCTCGACCTCTAGTTTCGATCTTTCTAACACATCTTCCTTCTCCTTGACTTCGATGGCCTTCTTGTGTGCCTGGATATCCAGATCCAGTTTACTCAACTCGAACTCGTTCTTACGCTTGTCGATGGCCGCCTCTTTGTCCAACCGCGCTGTTTTGATGTTGGCTTCCAGTTCCTTAGCTCGAATGGCTTGTTCTTTGGCCGCGTAGTCCCGGGCGGCTAAGACGTCCCCACAGTGTAACGCCTCATCGTACGTCCTGTAGAGACATAGAGCTTTATCTCCATCTGCATAGTTATACCACGTAACTTGAGGTGGACCGGGCGGGTGGTCGCCTGTTACGCTGGCGCTTGTGATATGGTAGATGCCATCTCGCATGTCATCTGACGTTGTTGCCGTGATGCGGAACACAAAACCATTGACATTAACGAAGCGATCGCCATGACTTCCGTTGTTGTCGATTATCTTGATGGTCTTGCTGAACAAAGTAAGGTTATTCACCTCGTCGTTGCCCTCTGCAAGACTACGGGAAATGCCATTTCGACTATACGGATGACGCGGTGTTCTACTCGCGTCCCTGATGGAGATGACCAGGTCCACATCGGGCATATAGAGGGAGCCCCCCCATTGCTCAAGTTCTTGTCTGGTGTACGAGTAAGCGACGCACATTTCATGTTCTTCAGAGTACGGATGATGCTCCCGAGTCTCATACGCGTTCTTCCAAGCTTGGACCTCGTGATGGTCTGATTCTTCTATCTCATTCAATAGGTGATGGGCGTCAATTTTTACAGCTTTCGTAAACCCGTACCGTATTTTCACGGTAAATGTTCTAACCGATGTATCGGTAGCCGGAGGATAGGTTACCGCTATACCATTGCGATGGACTACCGTAACTGGAATTGATAGGCCATTGTGATACGTTGTCCTTACGGCAAACGGAACACGCTCGTGCTGGTAGTTCTTGGGGGTACTGCGGATGTCGCGCGTGTCGTAATGCGCTGGATGATTCTTGTCGTAGAACAACATGTCCATGAAGCTCGAGCCCCCATGTCTGTATGATTAATGGTCTTGGTCATTATCATGATGTATGGGTGAAAAAGCTTTACATTGGCATAAAAAAAAGAAATAAAAAGGCCCGCCCCGAAGGGCGGGCCTTTTCTCTCCAACCTACACCTCGACGCCTTACGGAGTCGGGGTTTGGGTGGTCAGCGCTTCGGTCAGGCCAATCACATTGATCACGGCCATGACAGGCAGTGTGTTGATGTGGCGCGAACGCGGCTGAACAGTCGGCTCTTTGGCAGTGGCGCCGTTACGAGTAACCTGAGTGGTGGAAGCCAGCTCAGGAACCCAGGCGAACACACCCGGAGACAGACCGTCGATTTCAGACTCGCCCGGACGGGACAGCGACAGTACGATCTTGTTGACCATACGGGTGTCAGGGCTGGATACAACTTTCGGCACCAGGCCGATACCGGTAGTGCGGGTGTCACCAGAAACCATCAGGAAGCGTTCCAGTACCTGGTCGGTACCGATAACCAGAGTGGTTTCTTCAGCAACGCCACCAGTCAGCATTTCAACAGCTTGGCGGTAACCGGAGTCACGAACCATGCGGTAGCCCAGGTCACGAATGGCGTTAACCAGAGCGGCCGAGATGTCTGCTGCTTTCTCGTGGGTCTTGATGCTGTTCAGCACGGTGCTGACGTCCAGGTCGATCTCCTCGAAGAACGGAGTCACCAGGTGACGACCGATACCTTCGATGACCAGCTCTTTCTCGGCGTCCGGACGAGTGTCGGAACCAACATACGCTTTCAGGGAGTCGGCGTAGTTCAGCAGCGTGGTCACAGCGTTGTTGCTGTTGCGAACACGGGTAGCTGCGATCAGGGCAGTCAGGTCGGACGCGTCACGGTTGGTACCGATCGGGCTCGGAGCGGAGATCGGCGCACCCAGGTGAATGGTGTGACGCTCTTTCTCGATGGTCGGGCTCAGCAGCAGGCCACGGGTACGCAGGTCGGCGTTGGAGCGACGAGCTTCCAGATCGTAGCCGATAACAGTCATGGACTCGATGGCGCTAACCTGAGTCTGACCGGCACCGCTGTCGGTGGAAACTTTCACGCCGTCGGCGTCGAACAGGCCACGAACGGACAGGTTGTTGGAGAACAGGGTAACCGCGCCAGTTTCAACGTTGGCGTCGCCGGTAACCTTGGTGCCCAGGCGCAGGGTGTTGCCAGCAGTGATCATGGCTTCCAGAATGGCGGAAGCAGCACCGGCAACAGTTTTGGTATCGCCAGTGATTTGCAGAGCGTCGGTGCCGAAGTTCAGAACCATCTCGCGATAGTTGCCTTCAACGGACTTGACGAAAGCACTGCGCGGCAGGCGAGCAGTTTCGAACTTGATCACTTCGGAGGTCGGGGTACCGCCAACATCGCCGTTCAGTTGAATGTAGATCGCTTTCAGACCAATGCGGCCGTCCAGGGAGTCCAGGGAGTCGGTAACGGTCGGACCAACCAGGCCCGGATACTGGGAAATGCCCAGCAGGTCGATTTCTTTGCCCATGGCCAGCGGAGCGGTCGGTACTTCAGCGCCGTTGATCACGTAGACAGTCGGGGCAACCAGGGCTTCGTCGACGAAGTATTCGGCGTTGGTGTCGTCAACCAGGCGATACGGAACCACGGTGGTGGCTTCGTTGGCCAGGATGGTGTGATCACGGTGCGCACGGATCAGGTTGCGGAATTTGAAATCGGTCACTTTACCGGTGGTGTTGTGACGAACTTCTTCGTAGACGTTGAACTTGCGAACGCTCAGGTCCAGACCGATCTGGTCGGGAGACAGGGCCACGGTGCGGAAGAAGGCTTCGCCGAAGGGATCTTGGCGAACGGCAGCCAGGTTGTACACGATGGACATCGGCAGGAAGTTGCTCAGCTCTTGCTCGGAGAACGCTTCCAGTGCCGGCAGGGCAGTGGGGCGATAGTCCAGAGAACCAGCGACGCCGAAGTTGTTCGGCTCAACAACAGTGATACCTTCGGTGGAGATGGTGCTCACGCCAGCCAGAGCGCGCTGAGCGTACTCGACCGGGCTACCGGCAGCCATAGCCATCATGCAGGCGACTTCCAGCTGAACGGGGTTCAGCTCATCGAAACCGGCAGATTCCAGGGAGATGCGCAGCTGCTGACCGATGTCGTCAGACAGACGAACGAATTCGGCCATTTGAGCATCGCCGACGCTTTCCATGGAGACCAGGGTTTTGGTATGACCGTCGGTGATGCCGAAGCTACCGCTGTCCGCCATAACCGCGGCAACAGCAGACAGTGCTGCGCCAGCGCCAGCAGGCGCGTTCTTATACTTCATTACTCGAGACATACGATGAATCCTTACGATGTAAGTGGAGAGTGTGCGAACTAAATCACATACCATGGTCATTGTGAAGTCAGGCAAGCGCCGGATATCAGGCAAAGTGCACCAGATAAGCAATCTAACGCAGTCAAAACTGCCGTTGTGAAATGTCACTGCATACAATAACGTAGCAGCAACCCATATCATTATCCAACGTACAGTCGGAAGCTGTGGTCTATACGACCGCCTTTCAAACTATTGACGCTTTTTCTACTGCTATTACATCTCTTGCCGTGTGCGGTGAATACTCCGATCGAGCTCGCGCACAAAAGAACGGAACATTGGGGTACTGGCCACTGTCTGGAAGGAGTGGAACTTGTTGAGTTGAATGACAACGCCTTCATATAACTTGGCCACTGCGCTCTGGATACCCTGAGGAGCAGCTTCTGTCATACGAATAGCGATGATGTTCGGACCGATGGTTTCAGCTCGGAAGTCGACCGGCCAGCCAACCACATCGACGTGTTCCGGACCCAGGATGATTTCCTTGGCTTTTACAGGGACCTTCATATCAATGTACGGTATGTTGAGATCAGAGACAACCGCCGCCGTTTTCTCGATGTTGGACATCGGTACTTGGAGAGGAAAGCCTTCAACAAACTCTTGTCCGAAGACAGCTCCGATGGTGATTTGGGCAGCCAGATAAAAACCTACGTCCTCAGCTGATAATATGCCCGAAAGAAATTCGATGTCGCCAACTTTCTCCAGAGGAACAGTCCCGGTGGAAATGGCGTGCTCAAGCCAGAGTGGAACAACTACCAGCTTGATAGAAAAATCGGCTTCTTCACCAGATTTTTTAATGAGAGTATGCATAATAGAACTCGCGTTGGTTGTCTGACACTATAGGATTATCTAATGGAACCCAAATTACTACTGGTAAAGATCATTACTCTTCTTTACCGAGAAAGCCAGCTGGAAGATGCAGCTGGCGGCTCAACCGAGTTAGCACGCAGTGTTCTGCAAACAATGAAACTCCCCGAGCGCATCCTTGACATGGATGATTCTCGTGAAACCCAAGTTTCACTACGTAACACGGCGATATGGATGATCGAGGCGCCTGAGGGCACCGTGTACGACAAGATGGAATTGCTCCAAAGAATACGGGTTAATGTGGGGGACGAGACATACCTCTACGAAGCCATTGAGGATGCCATTGGTCGAGACATTGAAGACCCTGACCAACTGAAGATGGTTTGTGTTCGGTATCGGAACGAACTTGCTGAACACGGCAAGCAGGAAACCATTCGAAACATCTTCAAGGAAGCGGCCCAGACCATCCTGTTCAACGACAAGGGTGTCAACTATAAAGAATTCGTAGCAGCGACCGTTGAGAAGCTAGAGCCTTTTCTGATGGTCGAGGCCGATGGGAAACAGCCCGGCTATGTCGACGGCGTTAACTTCGCCAACCTGGAAGAAGTAAAGGAAGCTATGTTGAAAGCTTCTGAATCCATCTCAACCGAAGGGGGGTTGAAGATAGGTATCCAGGATATCAACAACATGATGGGTGACCACGAAGCATTCCTACGTGGTGAGGCCTGGGTGGTTGGTGCACTGCAACATAACTTTAAAACGGGTTTTCTGCTGACCTGCCTCAAAGGGTTCGCGCTGTACAACAAACCACACATGTTGGACAAAACCAAGAAACCCGCCATCGTGTTCATCACGCTAGAGAACTCGGTGAGCACCAACATCCTGACTTTGTATGCTTCGCTCAAGGAAAACGAGACGGGAGTCCCTTGCGACATTCGTAACATCGACATCGTGGAAGCTGCCGGGTACATCCACGAACGACTAAAGGTCAACGGATATGAGATCTTCATGGATCGCTTCGACCCATCGGAGTTCACCTATCGAGATCTTGTTAACTACGTCCTTGACTTGGAGGCCAAGGGTTACGAGATCCATGTCTTGCTGGTTGACTATCTGAACATGATGTCTAAGGTCGGCTGTAACACAATGGGTCCGACGGGTTCTGATACGCGGGATTTGTTCCGCCGGGTTCGTAACTTCACAGCGGCTCGTCGCATCTTGTTCATTACGCCACACCAGCTATCGACAGAGGCCAAAGGTCTCATGCGGGCAGGGGTAACCGACTTCGTTAGTGAAATCGCTAACAAGGGTTACTATGACTCGTGTAAGACCATCGACCAAGAGGTGGATGGCGAGCTGTATATCCACATCGAGAAGAAAGGTGGACAATCCTTCCTGACTGTTCGCCGTGGCAAGCATCGTAAGACCAAGATCACCAAAGAAGAACTTCTCTACACCGTACTACCTTTCTTCGAGGTAGGCGCCATTCGAGATGACATCCATGGTGAGTCACTGGGTCGACGTAAGTTGCACGGTGCTGGTACCGATGACGTCTGGTGGACCTCCTGATAGCAAAAAAAAAAGAGAGGCGTGAGCCTCTCTTTTTTGTCCCTCACATCGTGACATCCGCATGAACCCGGATACCGAGTCGACGGAGCAACATGTGAAAGAAGGTAAAGGTCAGTACCAAAATAACAAGTACGAACCAGTACCGTATTGCCAGTGCTAGAACTAGCACCGCAATGGTGGTGGCAAACATAAGACCCATGAAACCCAGGGTCATTGCGATTAGAACAAATATGGTTTTCATAACGTCCTCCTTCGGACAGTTGTGAGCTATGCCCAGATGGACACAGCGAATGCCACAGTGCTGGCTACTGCCAGCATGCTCAGGGATTGCATGTCAGTACTCCTCGAGGGGTACAAACTTCCAGGTCCCGCCATCACAGATGTGATAGGTCATCTGCAAGTGAGACATCGTAAATACACCCTCTTGAAATAGAAGGAGGGGCTCTGTATCGTCATCTATAGCTTGCACGGATACATAGAGCTCCTGACCCTCGATTGATTTAAGGACGTCTTCGACTTTTGCTTTGTCAGCCTCGGACAGTTTATGGAGCTGGTCTCTCGGTAGAAAGACCGTCTTGGTTCTCATAGTGACTCTGTCACCTGTGTCCATGTTAAGCCTCTTCGGTTTACAGTTACTACTCCATTCACCAGTGTTATATAGGTCTGAAATATCTTGGAATTGCGTATAAAAGCCCTCCCGGACTGGGAGGGCTCATTTACGCTAGACGGTAAACACAGTGCGCGTAGTCGGGCGTTGCGGCCAGCGAATTAAATACCACCTCTCCGTCGATCTGGCCATCTCGCGTGTGATTCATCATCGCCAGGGCGACGTGGTAGTAGCTATTGGCCCGTATCACTTTGTTGACCATGTTGCCGTCAATGCAAATGTGATTGGGGTTGGACGCAATGGCAACGATGTCACTGGTCGCCATCGATGCGCGCTGTGCAGCCGATGTAACCTGAGTCTTGTCCAGGTATCGACCGTAGTTCCTGAAGAACAGAGTAGACGACTTCAGATCGGACATAGGGGGGAGAATGATTACCTCGCTCACATCCGAGTCGATAGGCAAAGACTTATAGTTCATCAAGCGATTACCGGCAACCGCGTCGATGTATTGACCAGGGGCATTGAACAACTGATTGGCAACGGGCCCCATTAACCGAATGGCGACATCCAAGTCAGCGTCTGACGGAGGGACATCCAACCAACAAACAGTTATTGTGTTCATATTAGGTTCCAGTGAAATAAGCCAGGGCGAGCAATCCCGCAGAGACAACAGCGACCAGCGCCACCACGGCTATTTGTTTAAACAGCCAGAGGCGTGCATTGGTGACTCGACGACGAGCGCGTTTATCGATGTACGTTGTGTCAATCTCCATTTGTTTTGACCCCACGGAAATTGTACGGATACACGTCCATACCAGGAACGTAACGCTCGATAACTGGTTCGCCGATACGTCGACCGATTCTCACATAAGTGAGGAGTTGCGCATCGGGTCCGATGTCGCTGTCTCGCCTTGGCAGCGTAATCGACCCACGGATTACCCAGTCTTCTTCTGACAACGCGGGGAAGGAGGTGTCGCCCTTTGGCGCGTAAGTGCTGATAACAGACACCAATGCTTCAGTTGCGTACGGAAGTGCCTCGCAGTAGAGTCGTTCTCCACCGATGATGAAGATCGATTCAAAACCAATCTCCTTCGCCATAGCGATGGCTTGTTCGACACTCTTCGCCTTGTCGCATTCGGGTTCAAAGGAGTTAGTGTTGCTAACGACGATGTTGTGGCGGTCCGGCAAGGGTTTACCGATCGACTCGTATGTATGTCGACCCATGATCACACAGTTACCGCGTGTTGTGTCGGCGAAGTTACGCATGTCTTGGGGACACTTCCAAGGAATGTCACCCTCTTGACCGATGTATCCATCGAGAGACACTGCTACGATCAGAACCAATTTGTTCATACTGTTTTCCTCTTCCTCAATTGCATTAGTGGCATAAAGGGTCCGCCCCTCGGTTCCAGGTGAACCGAGGTTCTTTATAGGCGGTTGGATACGATGGTGGCAACCAGTACCAACAGGGTGAGAACCCCGTATGTGTACGAATGGGTTGTGACGAAAACCTTGTGGTTGTGGAACATCTGACGGAGCTCGACCAACCGGGTTGCTTTGAAAGACATTCCAGCTTTGGCCAGCAACAACAGCAATCCGCCGAGCACGACGACGAACCAGATCAAAGGGATGACGACGAACACGATAACGGTGAAGGCGAATAACAAAGCCATGATTTCGAGGACTGGACGGTCCCTGACTTTGCTTACAGCCGCCTGGCTGAAATCTTCTCTAGTGAGCACGTGAACTGGATTTGTCTTCATCACTGATTCCCCGGCCAAACAATGGCGTCGGCCTTTCCAGTGAAAACCATCCACGCAATGCGTATCCGGTTACGAAGAGACGGATAGCCCAAGGGGCGAGCAGGGACCCAACCTTCGCCGTCACAGTACGTCTTACAGTCGTTCATTGTGCGCAGACCGGTCAGTGTGTACAGACCTGGATACTTCATCTTTTTCTTCTTGAACATGATCACACCTTAGCGTGTTGGATTCCTGACTGACCCTGGTACTTGCCGGCGCGATCCTTGTAAGAAACTTCACAGTCCACATCGGACTCAAGGAACACGAACTGGGCAATACCAGCATTGACATAGATCATAACCGGCAGCGTGGTCTGGTTAGCGATCTCGATAACAACCTGACCCTCGAACTCGGGCTCAATGGGCGTCACGTTAACAGCCACACCTGTGCGGGCGTAAGTCGATTTGCCGAGGACGACCACCAGGACATTCTTGGGGATCTTGAAGCGCTCCACGGTGTGACCCAACAAATAGCTGTTGGGTGGGAGGATCGCATACTCGAGACCATTGTCTTTCTTGTGGATCTCTGCCTTTACCAAGCAATCTTTGGTAAAGTTCAGGGGATCGATAATGGCCGAGTTGATATTCGAGAAAACTTCCAGGTCCCGACCCAGAGTCACATCGTAGCCAAAGCTAGACAAACCCATGGACGTAATGGGTTCGCCGTCGAGATGTTTGACGGACTCAGGTTGAAACGGGACGATCATGTCCATCTCAACACATTTCTTTTTAATGACGACATCGCTCATGATCGACATGTGTTTCAATCTCCTAGGTTAGTAGCTAACGTATTTCTCGCGAATCATTCGGTCACACGATGAATTCGCTTCCTTGTAGTAAAGGTCCGGGTCGGTGCCCTTGTGATCATTCAGGAACGCTTGACCGAGTCTTTCGAATCGACCACGTTGCGAGCGAAAGAACTCAACTCGCCATTGCTCGTACTCTTTCAACGATATTCTGATCACTCCACACCTCCCACATTCACTCTGTAATGGTCATGTCCTTGATGCTCTTCTTCACATCGAGATTACGGATAGAAGAAAGGAGCATGCGATGAATGCGCTCGATGTCCATTGCGGCTACTTTTCGAACGCCATTGATGGTCAGCTGGTGTGTTGTCGTCGCCCCATTGAAGAAAACGGTGGTGACTTTCCAACTACCGCGATCCACCGACCCATTGGTATCTTGGATGGAGTACGTGACTTCCTTCCGATTAATGGTGAGGTTGCCGGTGGCGGTTAAAATGTTTTTGTCGAATGCGATCACGTTGGTCGCATCTCCTTGACAGTCGATCATAGTACAACCTCTGCTTATTTTGAAATTGGCTCATAGTTACTACACACTTCTGATAATATTTCTACGAGCCTCGTACGAGATCTGCTTCATCCAATCCAAGTTTCCAGAAATGTGGGCAATGAAAAACCTTTCGTTGTGGTCGATAGACAACAGCTCCGAATCCGGTGATTCAAACAGAAGTTGTTCTATGACCGCATGGACCTCTACTTCAATAGCGTTACTGTAGTCGCTATCTGCTCCGTCAAGGTCCTCGGATAACAGGAACTTGGCCAACGACGCCCTGTCGAACTCCGGTGTGTCAGCGACTATAATGAGTCGATCGACGTCCTCGTCTTTATAGATCGCCTTGTCGATACCGAAGTCGTACGTATCGTCGTCCAGCATGAGACTGTACAGGAACCCTTCCCTGTTTAACATGGGATTGTTAACGGGTGCTTGTTCAGCCCCTTTTTGCAACTCACCGTTCACATAACGACTTGGGTTGGCGATCACTGCATCTACAAGATCGATATAGTACTGATCTACGTTTTCTTTGGTCAAGTAAACAATGATCCTTGCCACTGGGTTATCCTCTTCCTCAATGTCATGATATATGGTTGAGATATATTTTATTGACAGAACCGTTAAAAGAGCCAGCCCGTTAGGCTGGCTCTATGTCATCGCCCTGGGAAACGTTCCAACCAATCACCCGGAACCAACCGACCTTTGATGGTCTGGTGTCCTTCCTCAACTGCCTTGGTGAGACGAACAACGCCATCGAGCGTAGTGAGTCCCCAGTTGGGCGAGTTAATGACCACGATGGGTTCTGAGAGGTCTGCCTTGTGGACCGTTTCCGGATCAACCTCGGTTTTATCGAGAATCCAGACAAGGTCACTTACCAGCAGGTCTTCGACCGGAAGCGTGAGGATCTGTTCTTCTAACTCGGTCATGTCGTACTGACTGCCGTTGTAGACGGCAATGCGGTCTTCTTCCTGTTGCTGGGATTCACTGGAGAGGTAGGTTACTCCCCTTACCTGCACCGATCCCGGTGCGACATTCAGCGGCTTGCCCAGGGCGGCTGCCATGACGTAGTTGAGCGCGTCCGGCGCGATCGAATCGCCGCTTAAAAGACGTTCATCAAGATACTGGTCCACGGTAACGGGGACTACTGCTGTTGATGGTGCAATAGGACTGAAATACTGTTCAAAGTTCTTCTTCATGAGAGGGATACTCCTGTTATCATAACGTACCCCTTTTTGATGTATGTAAAAAAATACATAGTCTCTCTAAAATATAACAGCGGGGGGAACCCCGAGCCTCGGCGAGTGGGAGGGGGGCTAATTATGAGCGAAATGAAGTGATCTCCGATCACTGAATGAAGATCATTTTGTTGTAATGTTTTGACTTTAAAACCGGAAAGTTATCGATAGGGTTATCATCGATAATCTTTACGTATAAGAAGCGGCAGGCTCGTTGGCCTGCCTTCTTATGTTTTTGGATAGAGATCAGACCAACATCACAAGTGAATCATTCCCATGAAGAACCGTAATTTCGAACAATACGGATTGAGCTCTACTGTATTCAACGTACCGGAGGAGGAGGTTGTTCTAGTAGCTGGTAAAGGAACGCCTGGTAAAGGAGGTGGTCCTGGAGGACAGTACTGGTCCGTGTTCTTCGGTGGATTTAGAGCTGGAAGTGTTTATATCAATCGCATTAGCGATGACACACTGGGTGAGCATTATTCACTACAGATATTCCTCAATAAACCCATGCAACGTAAAGGCATTGGCACCATTGCTTATCGAAAGGCTTGTTTGGCCAGTGGATTGAATCGCATCTATCTCCATATGAGCAAATCCAATACAGCCTCTTTTAAAGCAGCTTTGAAAGCAGGCTTTGTTGAGGTCACAGATATTAAAACTCGACAACGCCTTATGGTTTGGACAGATCAACGTATTGGAGAGTGACATGAACCATGTACTGAGGCGTCGGTTGGAGGCAACCAAGAACCGTGGTGAACCCATTAACCCTGAGCTGGTTACATTGGAAGCACGCGAACCCTCGGGGGATCGCGGCGAGGGTGAGAAAGGTAAGTTCTGGTCGATCTTGTGTGAGGGCGTTGAAGTTGGGTTTATCTGGACCAACCTGGTTCACGGTAAAGTACTGGGGGATCATTATCGTCTTATGATCTCTCTGCGCCCAGAGTGTCGCAGCAAAGGCGTAGGTCGTGTTGCTTATGCACTGGCAGCTGAAGACAGTGGGTTGGATACACTGTACATCCATACCCGCATGGCTCGTCAAGACGTTAAAGCAGCAGCCGAACACGCCGGATTCGTAGAAGACACCGAGTCCCCACTCAACCACCGAGTTATGGTCTGGCACCGCAACTAATCGAAAACGTAAAGAGACAGGCACCATGAAGAATAAACGATTTACCCAGTACGGTTTGGAATCGGCGACAGTAGAGCCGCCTGTGGAACAACCGGTAGTTGAAGCACCTGAGGAACGGGATCATGATCATGAGTTCCGAGGTGACTTCCACGGCGGAACGATTGTTGAAGCCGATCCGGTTGACGAAGAACAGATGCGTCATTCCATTATCACAATGGAAGATCTGGTAGAGGATCTGGCTGATGCCGACTGGGAGTCTGATGACACTGGCGTGAAGCTCGGTAAGGTCGCTCTGGAGCGTCATGCGGCTATTCTTGGTGTCAAGGTACCCGTATCCTTGGAAGCGGCCAAGGAGGGCATTTCCGACGCCCTACAGCAATCCTCTGTTCGCCGTACTGAAAAGGCAGATGGGCTGATGTCTCGTATTACAGGCACAGTGTCTCGCCTGTTTGGTAAAAAGAACAAACAGCGTGAGCCGGTGACTGAAGACAACTTCAAGCCGATGAGTCTGACATTCGCACTGAACAAGTCTCCGATCGTGTATTGGTTTGGTGATGGTGACACGGCAGCAATGATCGCCAAGACCAAGGAACTGATCTCGATTCTGGAAGCCCTCAACAGTGACCTGAATGCCCAACTTCCTGGGTATGTCACAGCGGTTCAGAGCCTGGCCAAAGAAGCGTCCAAACTCAAGACCTTTGACGACTTCGTAGCGTGGGCCAACAAGTTCACCAAGCTGCCGCCGCGTAAGCACAGCTACGCTCAGCGTAAGGTCAATGCGAAGGACTACGGTACCAAACGTGGTTATCATCCGGATACGACCCTGTGGGCAACCAACCCCATCCCGGCCCACATTGAGCTGCTCTCGCGCCAACACAGTGCGAAACCCGCAGTGACCAAAGCAGACCTGCACTGGACCATTTACAACCAGAGCTCTGGGCGTCTGCTGTCGTTTGTTGAACAAGGCTGGCGTCCGCCCAAGAAAGCAACCTTCGTTGTTACCCCGGCACAGCTCAAAGAGCTCGATGACGTGAGCATGGATCTGATGGCTGCCTCTACTCTGTTGGGTGACACAGTGAAGAAGCTGGCCGACAAGTACATGCACAAAGCCGACATGCGCGCCATTGACGCTGCCTTCCAAGCACTGTACGACAATGGTGAAGTACCGGGCACTGTTCTGAACGATGCGTTTGGTGTGTGTGAGATGCCTGCTATCTACTACATCGATCACACCGACAAGATCGTTTCGTACTCGCTGCGCGCTGGCATTCTTATCGATCAACTCATCGATGAAGTTCGCCGCAACATCAAGTAAGGTCGATCGAAGCAAAAAAAAGAGCTCCCCAGTTGGGGAGCTCTTTATGACACATTGTAGCCCAGGGCTACTTGGCATTGGTATAGGCAGCAATTCCAATACACAGAACCATGATGAACATGAAGCCGAATACTTTCTTTTTGAAGACTCGAGCCTGTTGCTGGCGCTTACAGTTATCGACCAGTGTCTTTGCTGCGAAGTGTACTGATCTCTCACAGTCGATCAAATCGACAGAGACGGTGGTGATTTTACCAAACACCCGCATTGCTTCCAACAGATCACCGTGTTTCTCTAGAACCACGTCTAGCCAAAGCGCAGTGTCGTACGGTTTCCCTTGACGAGATACACTACTACAAGTTGCGATCGAGTTCCGAAACTCGTGGAGTTTGTTCTTGACCTCTTTATCAGCAGCCTCAACACAGAGCGCGTGAACATCTTCACGGGGACGTTCTCCCTCAACCGAGTCGGACTTCCCTTCGTGTAAACACAACATAATCTTTCTCCAATCTATACCCTGTTACATCAATAACCCTTCGATAAAAACACCGGCGACAGTGACTGCCAGGAAGGCAATGGTGGTCAGCAGAACGACTTTGTTAATGGCGAACTCTTCGTTGCGTCTATCTACAAACCGCTCGTAGCACTTCAACAGTTCTGTTTCGTACAGGTCTTGGTTAAATTCGATACCGCGCTGTTGTTGAATCCGGATATAGAGATCTACTTGTTCACGAAGCCGCCGAATGTTCTTGATGCGTGCGCTTTGCTTCCGTGTTGACTCGGTGGAGTTCAGTTGCCACTCCAGAATACAACGACGATATTCGTTGTGAAGGTAATCCAACATATCGCCGTCGTCTTCGATTCGTTCTCCGACATTCATCCTGACATTCCTTAATGAGTAATAAAAAAGGGCTAGAGAAAACCCGGAGGGAATCCTCCGGGTTTTGCACTGCTATACCAAAGGAGCGAAGTACTTGTAGACGTTCTCCTGCATACCAGGGAGCACGCTACGTTTCTGTTCACGAGTGGCATTGGTATATACCTTCACACCACCTGTGTTCTCTTCGGGCAACGTTTCGTCAACCAGCTGCCAGAACCACCCGCCTGGAATGCCTCGATCGCCACCGGACTTGTAAACAACCAAGGAGGTCATATAAGGCATGTCTCGCTCGACGCAAAACATAAACACGTCGCGCAGGATGGTACCGATCTGCATACCCATGTTGTTACCCTTGGGTGGGAGACCGATTTGTACGGCCAATTGACCGTATGTGATTGTGCGCCCCTCGGCAGCACACGCCGCAAGTACGGCGAACACCATACAGCGTCTAGAGACAGCCATGTCTCCGATGGCATTGACCTTGTGGTCTTTTCTTTCGTTTGTAGTCATTTCTTTACTCCTATGCGTTCCTCACGGTAACGCGCTATATCTCCGCACCATTGCGGAAATTCTTTCTACACGACGATCCCAGCGGATCGCAGTTTAGCCGATGTAGCTCCAATACTCATAGCAGATGAACAACAATGCACTGAGCATCAAAAGAGAATGTATGATCGCCCTCAAAGAGACCCCGGGTAGCCCCAAGGCATGACTTAGGTTATCCACGCCAGTTCTATCGACCTCGGGAATGTAGTGTGTTTCTAATAGGTTTGCAGAAAGTGCTGCTCTACGATTATCGTAGTCGGTTACCAGGTCGTTGTAAATCCGCAATTGCCTCAGATACTCCTTTCGGTAGTATCGGTGCGTGAAGTAACGGAACAGACTGACACTGGTCCATTCTTCAACGAGGTCGCACATCAACTGTTCCCGACGATCGATCTCACCCAACAAATGCAGTGTGAAGTGGTCTGTCTTTTTATGTGTTCCCATGCAGGCCCTTTTTTTATTGAAGTGGTCTTTCAGTCGATCGCGTCTTCAAACAGGTACGTGGATTCGCCCACGTGCTGGTAACCGCGAGCTTTGTGCACAACACCCATGGGGGTTCCATTGCCGTTGTACATGAGTTCGATAACGGCGTCACACTGTTGTGCGATTCGAGTGACCAGTTGATCGCCAGCCTGATCGCCCTTTCTGTCCACATGGATGAAAGTGATCCGGTCGTCAGTTACCGCCTGCGTCCTTAGGAAGGACAGGTAGTCTTGAGTGGACTCGACGTTGAGTTGCGACAAATGAATGCCCAAGATGATCAACACTTTCAGATCAGGTTCGTTAACCGCATCGACTTTGTCGAAACCCGTGTGTACGACTTGAAGACTGATCTCGACATCATCGGCAGTGGATATCTCCAAGTCGCTTAGAGCATCTACTGCGGCTTCCATACTGCTAGTGTCGCAGCAAACAACCCGGACCTTACCCGGAGACTTGGTCTTCTTGGCTTGTTCGATCGGGTCGGTTGCAATATCCATAAACCAGCGATCGCACTCCTCCCTTCGAATGGAGTTTTCCACCAAAACCAGACCCGGTCGACCACGCATGATTCGATCGGTAAACCGATTTCCTTTCAGCCATCCAAGATGTTCCATTTAGGACTCCTCGCTTTCGACTAATTTCGGTTCTTCAGTCGCTGCCCGATCGTTCATGGAAACCAACCAACCAACCAGCAGCGGGGGCAGTGTGATTATATCCTTATTGGGATAGACAACCGGCTGCAACTTGAGGTGATGGTCGCCATTGAAAATCATTCGGCCGCTATCGGTAACAATAGAGCGGCGATTGACGGTCATCGAGATACCGTCTTCAGCAGGACGCACCTTGATAAACTCAGCCACCTTCCGACGATGTCCATTCGGCACGTCGTAATAGATGTCTTTGGATGCACCTAGCAGATAGATGCAATTGTCTTCTCGATATGCTTCGCAGGATACCGATCCAACATAAATGTCGTCCTGGACAACGTGGTCGCACTTGAGGACACAGATTCGTCTGACGCTGTCAAGCTCAATGTTCTCTTTCGAGACGGAGAACTCACCTGATACCTGAATAATTGCTTTGCTGTTCATTGTTTCTCACCCGTAATGATGTCACACCCCAAGAAGATTCCTTTCTCATTCCCGGGCGAGGCGCCGAATATATCGCTCCAACCCTGCGTCAGGGCCTGGCGCACGCCGATATTGAACGAATCTCCCGTTGAGAGAAGGTTTTCGAACTTCTCTTTCATCGGTCCCGACGGCTTAAACACACCCATGATTCTTCCATCGTCTTCAGCCCATGCGCGAGTCAACCGAGCGCACTCTTTGTCGGGGTCGCCCTCAAAGATCATCTGGCGTGTATTGTCGTCAATCTCTCCCCCGGTAACACCGTCCAATATGTTACCCCAACATGTAATCAAGTTCCCCTCTCCTGCGAGAACCTCTGGCCGTAGCTGGAATACCTCGGCGATCGACACCCCAGAAGAAATCCCAATTGGGATTATCGGGTACCCGGTTTCGACGCAGTGTTCAACGTCGCCATCTTGGATCTTTGGGATTTGCTCAATAGGCATGATAAAACCCTTTTTGATAAATAAAAAAACAACGCGGACCGACGCCCGCGCTGTTCACAGCGACCTACTCTTCAGATACAATCTTGTAGGTCATGATGACGTTGTCCTTCAGGACTTTGATCGGCGCGTCCAAGATCCAGTTGGTTGCTACCGCCGCTTGGCTCGCGTCGCCTTCCATGGGAGTTTCGTTGGAGAACGACTCGACGACCCGTTGGTGCTCGTACAGCTCGGGGATCAAGTCAGCCGGGAAAATACAGCTCGCTGGCAGCGGTTGCAGTTCCAGTGAAGACCAAATCGCACGACCATGGAACATCCCGATGAGTTCGACATCGCCCTCCGACTTCATGCGGTATCCGACACCAGCCTGCTGGTAGGACCACGTGGTGTAGAGACCAGCATGGAGGCTGCTTTCCTTGAAAATAGACTTGGCCTCAGGCACCACAGCAGTCGCCCAACCACCCACTGACAAGTGACGCAGAATCCGCCAATCCACGGTGACTCGGTTGGCACCCGGAAGAACGCTTTCCTTGAAGGTCTTCAAAGACACCTTCTGGATGCGGTCGGACGTCAAAACGTCGTCGTTTCCAGAGACAGCGGCGCCATCTTTGGTCTTGACTGCTCCGAACAATCCCTCGGGCTTCTTGGCCTCCGGCAAAGGGGTCGGTTTCCATTCAGCCACCTCAAGGATCTCTTCGACGGTCGCATGACGACGACGAACAGAGTCCTGAAGGCCCAGCGCCATGAACTTCTTGGTGGCCTCTTCCACCTGACGTTGTGTCGGAGCCGCCACCGGACGGCGATGGTTGATGGGTTTGGTAGCTTCATTGAACAGACGGATGCTGTTCATATCGCACTCTCCTTCCAAGAGAATACCCAAGGCAGATGAGCGGAAGCCGAGCCACCCCGGAGAAGCATTCACCGCACACTCCCACATCAGGTTGCGACCGTGCGTGGATTTACGCGCCTCTGCCAGACCAGTAAACGCCGCCAGCAGGTAGTCCACCCAGGCGATGTATTGCTCGCCATAGGTTAGCGTGCCGTCGCTGGCCAGGAGCTTGATCTTGCGAAGAGTGCCCACGTTAACCTGACCCAACTGTCTGATGAAATCTTGCACCATGGCAGGATAAACCGTGCGAGGAGCGAGCTTCTTGGTCAAGAAGTCATCAGCGGTTGCTTCCAAGTAGAAATGGGTCCACTTTCCCTGACCGTCTGAACGGTCCCCTTTCTCGGGGTAGCCGATGATGTGGGTGTTGACGTCAGCTTCAAGGAAGTTGTACGTGCCGCGGACAGGGCGAGACTCAACAGCCAGACGCTGTTCCTTGATGATGTCTGCCCAGTCGGCAGGTGCCCCGGTTTCGTTCCACACGGCGGACGTGAGGCTACCGTCTTTGTTGACGTAAACCAGCGTACCAATGCGGTTGAGGAAATCGCGACAGCAGGAGCAGTTGAAGCTCTGGCGAACGGGTCCTTCTTCGAAGCCGCTGAGGTACTTGGTGAACAAACCAGAGGCCTTTGTACGAGCGACAGTCAGGACAGGAGTTCCACGCTCTTCGCTCATGCGAGAGAACGTTTTGACAACATGGTCACGAATCTCGGAAAAGTCCGGCATTTCCGGGGAGGCCATGTCCATGGTTTTATTGATAACGTTATTCATCTTTTAATGTTTCCTTGCGTTGGGTTTGTTTTTTCTGTAATACGGAATTTACAGCTTTACCGGGAGACCCTCGAGTTGACAGGGAGAGCCGGCGCCGGGAATGGGTCCACGATGTAAACATCAGGAGTTTCATCGGGGTGTTTGTACTGGCGGTTGTTCGTCGCAACGGCGTGGGAATTAACGAGGACAAACAAGATAAGGAATACCACTGCCATCAATCGCACCCTTTGTCCTCCCCAAACACGGACACCATGACGCGCTTGACAATATCGTCCGGATCAATGATACGCTGGTTGCCACGGATGATACTTCGAAGTGCGTTGCGAAGGGACTTCAGCATAACGTCCCGTATGACCTCTTTGTGGTCATCACGCACGTCTGCGAAGATCGGCTTCCAGATCTCTTCTTCTGGATTATACATCCAGTGTTCATTGTCAATCGTCATCTTCCGGAGCCATCCGCGAAGAATGTCTTCGGGCTCGATGGCAAATTGACCGATCGGTGCACACCACGACTTGGGTGCGCCTTTGGCGTGATTGGCGGCCATTACCGCATCACTGATTTTAAGCGTCATTGTCCATCCCCTTTTTTTCTACACCCTGGCTACATGTAAGTAGCTGGGCGTAATGGAACTTTCTATTTCCTTCAACAACAGTTTTTGTTTCTTGGCTGTTCTACAAGGGATCTCGTAGAACTTCAATTCTGAATCGGACTGGAACAAACGCATGAAACGTCTGTCCGGACATACACCGTTGCGAATGTCTTCTAAAAACGCATCCACAGTACCACTGACGTTGCCTGTGTTGCTCGTCAAGAGCTTTCCAGTGGCAACGTGTTCAATGACCAGCACGCCGTCCTTAACCGTCTCAGATCGCTTGCTACGACCTGCTGGCGTGTGTGACCAATGATGAAAAGGAACGTTAACGTCAAACATGAGTATCACCAAATTCAAGAATCATTATACGATCAGTCCTTGAATTATTTTTTAACGTCGTACGATTTCGTAGTGGGTCCGGTAACGTGGGATGTTGAGCAATGCGAAGAGTTCTTCGCGACGGTCTTCTCCTACTCCAGACCGATCCCGAATGTCTCGATACATTCGGTCGAACAAGCTCATTCGCTGGTGATCGCTATACTCGGCGGTAGAGATGGCGACGACACCGAGTTCAAACAGAGAAGCCTTTTCTTCATCGGTCGGCGGGTGGACGCTGTCGACGAAGGCGAATTTCCTGTCCCACGACTTCATCAGTTCGTTCGGGTTACGGGGAACACCGAACTCATTCATGATTGCTTCCAGGTTAGGCGAGTTCTCATGGGTGTTGATGGGAGCGCCCCCGCGCTTTTTAAACCAGTTGAAACGTTGCTTGGGCGATACGATGTGCATTTGATAACGTCTCCCTGAAAAAGATAGAGATAAAAAAAGCTCCCAAACCGGGAGCTTTTTTTCTGCGTTTAGATCTTGATTACAACGTCGATCGAACAGACATCTTGCAAGGCGACCATGCTGTCAAACCACATGGAGACCATTCGCCGGAGTCGCTGCGTATAAACGCCTTTGTCCATCTGTTCACAGCAACGAGGCATCATCATTTTGGGGTAGAGGACGATTTTCTCATCCGTCGTCCGGTTTACCAGGTGTACTTCAAGTTTTGCAAAATGGTTCCCTGGATCGGCAGCCCGATGGGTGTCCAGCGTGACACCACCACCAATGTCAATGGAGATGGCAGCGCCCCAGAAAATGCGATCGACGGCTTCCTGTGATCGCTTGTGAGTGTAGTCGTTGCGCTTGGAGTACGGTGCGGTTCCGCACACGTCCAACACGCCTTCCGAAACATCCATGGCATTTGCCATCACATGTCGAACGATACCGATCCAGTTTCTGCGCAAAGGGGATTCGCCCGGACCATCTTCTTTAGTCGACTCGACCTTCAGGTAGAAGCTCTTATAGGTCGACAACCCGGTAACGACGGCCACTTCGCAATTCGGCCAAGAGTCCGGGTCATCGGCCCACAGTTCGTCACCCTCGTTATAGAAGTTGATGACAAGGTCACATCCTTCGACAACCCAACGATTGGAGCCGTCTTCACGGACGATAATTTCATTCGGCAGCTCAACCGGGACAATGTTGTTACGAGCCATGACTTCTTTTACTTTAACAGCCATTTGATCAAACATGATTCTTCTCCTTGTTACGCTTACTGCATACTTTCATTGCTGATAAGGTGAGTTCTTTCCACCATTCTTCACGCGCGCGCAGTGCGGCGTATTTCCAGGAAATGGACACCGTGGGTACCCAATGCCAGTCTTTGTTTTCGGACAACACACAACCATTGAAGACACTGCGGTTCATTCGGGATAAGACAAGAGAGGGTCCTCGAACATCACGCAGGCGACGTTGCACGTCCATCGATGTATCCAACTTGTGTTGGATGTCGTCGATAATGTCTGTTACCAGCGTCAGGTCTGTTGTCACGATCCGAATGGAGTCTAGTCCCGGGGCACCTGGGTCCATTCGCGGTTCGTTGACGATGAAAGCGCAGACCGATGGGTCTTGGTTCAATAACAGATAGAGTCCCCGAAGTTTCTCCTCGACGCCAGTCAGCTCTGGGTCCAATTGGCGGCTCTTTTCCTGACACCCTTTCATGAAGGCAAGTATTTCTACGGTAGCACTATACATCGTCATTCCCCTTTCGCTATGTCTTCAATTGACTTCCTATGATTTCCTTAACACGTGAACTTACTACACCTTTTTGAAGTGGGCCATCCCGAGACGGTTACGCTCCTTTATAGCGTGCTCGATGTACTCGGATTGAATGCGGAAGGCCTCGAAGATACTTGTTTCTTTGTTGATGGGGGCGATGGCGTACAAGTAAACCACGTGGGTCGCCGGGTTACCGTTGAGGT
This sequence comes from Pseudobdellovibrionaceae bacterium, assembly GCA_002722705.1. Lineage (GTDB taxonomy): Bacteria > Bdellovibrionota > UBA1018 > UBA1018 > UBA6935 > UBA6935. The sequence goes on from PBMP01000092.1 coordinate 41,139, forward strand.
CCAGATATGTGACCGCGTAGGACAAACCTGGACCGAGGTTGACTTCGTTTAGTTGAACAGGTGACATGGTGATGGAATGACCAATGTCAACACTGTTCACGATACCCAGTTTGAACAACTCAACGGCTTCGGGAACAGGGTCTTCTTCAATCGCCGAGGAAGGGTTGAGCCAGACTTGTCGGGTCCAGACAAATGCATCCTGAATGTGTTGTTGAATAGAGGCCGCCAAGTGCTCCTCAATGCGACCGTCTCTGTCTAGCACGGACTCGCTGCCCCCTCTAGCGGCGTGACCGTAGATCCTGGCTCGGGTTGACAGAGTAGGACCCACTTCAATCACGAAATTAGGCCACGTTTTCCCCAAGCTATCGAATTCGTTGGAATAAAATTCAATACTTATATCGTCCACGCTGTCGTGAAAACGACCATCGTGATAGCTGTCAAAATACTGGAAACGCTTATCCGGAATAAGCAATAAGCTCTCCCGGTTTCCATAGCCCAAGTTATCGAGGATCGCCTTCTGCAACATCCAAGAAACGTGGTTAACTTCATCTTGCTTCTGGTTCATACGCTTAACCACATTCCTTTGCGGACGATTTCCCAGAGGGTCCCGTAGAGCACATCGAGGGGAATGTTCCCAAGGTACGGTAATGACACATTGGTCTGTGGGTTGATCCAGCCGATTGGCACGGTCATGGCGACGCAGTTCGTGTGATCGCCCCCCATCGCGTCAAAATTCTCAACCACGGCCATCAGCAATCCCCCTACTTTGACGTAGGTTGTATTGCAACTGCCCATGATGTCAGCCTCGTAACGGATCTTGAGACCAAAGGCGTCGTTTCTATTTGAATGCGGAATGCCCATACCGCGGAGCAGTTGACGGAGGTTTTCTGTGCTGCGGTCCGTGCTGAGTTTGTCTTCCAGGCACGCCATAAACGCATAACAAATCTGATATGCTGACGGTCTCTCGGATGTCGGGTTCGTGAATTGATTCATGATTACAGTTTTCCTAAAAGGGGCGCTTTTGCTGCAACAAGGCCGAGTTGAATGAAGCCACCATCAAGGTCTCTGGTGACAATGATAGCACTGCTGTTACTAGGGATGGTCATTCCGGGCGTAACGCGCACCATGTCCATGTACTCACGAACATCGTACAGGCTACCCAGTCTACAAGAGTACCGGAATTTATCAAAACCCCTTTCCTTAACAGCGGTCTTGATCTCGTTGACGTGGATGTCTTCGCGACAGCACAGGATCAGGTTCTCAACGTTAGAGTCGCCCGCAGCACGGTACGTGATCCAGTGGTAATCGATACCCGACGCATTGTTAACGTAGATAGCCCACCGCGTTGCGATACCGCGCCCATCGGTCGCTGCCA
>PBMP01000093.1 GCA_002722705.1 Pseudobdellovibrionaceae bacterium
GCACGAAAACTATATACGTCAACACAGCAAACACAGTGTACACTTTGCCATGGCGACGTCCTTAACCCTTGGAATCGAACTGGATTTTTCCAAAGGCGCGGTTAAGTACGGCGATGGAACGCAATCCGCAATTGATAATATTTTTAAGGCCTACAGCAAAGATACATCACTTCCGCTAACAAAACGTTTGCTGGTTCTTTATATGACAACAGAGGGGGTCATTTTGCCGAACCAAAAAATAGATGATCATGATCCGCAAATTTTGCATTACGATCAGTACCCGGAAGGCAGCGAAGACCCTGTAAGGAGCCGCGTTTACCCGATTGATTATTACGTATCTACTAATAGCATCTTAAAGGGGTTGAATACAGCCGCAATGCCCGACACAGAAAATAATTCGCAGCTGTGCCTCCAGTTTGATTGCGTCATCCCCGCAGGCATGATGCCAAATTTTCACAAACGACTTGAAGTGCTTCAGAATACATTTACGCCATCAACAGGGTGCAAGTGCATCCTTACGAACGTAAGCGAACCCCCCTCCAAAGGCGATGATGTATCCGTTTCAGAACTTCCCAGAATCAACCGACGCAACAGAGGCAATTGACACCGCATACAGAAAACTTAGTCCAATCCCGGCTGCGTCTACGCCGGTAAAAATTGGGTTGTCGTGCTTTAAATCGTACCGCCATGCTGCGTACGAAACCGTGGCAGTGTAAAGAAAGGTTATGGCGCGAATCCCCATACCAGCGCACCAAGATGAGAACGACGTGATACAAGTGAATGTGGAGCACAGCGCGAAGATAATTAGGGGCATAGTCAATTGTCGCGAATTAAACATCAGCGATACGGCATCGAAATTACCATCGCGCACCACAATCTGCCCAAAGGCCAAATTAAGAAATGAAAATGCAAACAGAAGCCACGGTAAAACGTATAGCCGGTATCCAGGCAAACAAAGCAACACGACGGCCATAAACGCAAAAACCGTGCAGGCGGTATATTCCGCGCCGTCGGAGCACAGCCCACTGTTTGCATGGTCGCCGTAAACGCCGACTGCCCCCTTTCCCCATCGTGAGCTGGCGCTTCCACAAAGCATGGTGGCACGGGTATCTTATTTCGGACTGCGTTGCTTGGTACACAACAATAAGTAAATATGCCACCAGCAATTGGCGTCACGCGCTGGATAAAACAATGTGTTCTTAGGGGGGTCGATTTTAAGCGCGTGGGGTGCAAAGGGCAGGGCAAGGCGGCCGAGGGCCTCCGGCGTGGTCGCGTTGTGGATGGAATGTTTAAGCAGTGGTGCAACACGGGTAAAATTCCAGAGGGAAAGGCATGGGCCCGCAAGCGTATGGCGTACATCGCTGCCGCATTGCAACAACGAAACATAAGGATGCGTTCTGCCAACGTGTTTGTAAAACACGAAGGCATCAAAACGCACTTGGATGGGCTGGGTGTGCGGAGTAATAAGTTGTGCGTAATAGAGCTGAAAACAACGCAGGCTTCGTTGGCCAACCACCTTGCTGCATATGACGTGGCTTGCAACAACAAACCAACCATCAAAATTGGAAGCGACGTGGTGCCAAACTGCGAAAGGATGCACCACCAACTTCAGTTAGCATTTGGCGTCATCGCCGCAAAGGCGGCTACGGGCGCAGTCGTTGTGTCCGCATCCGATGGGGCGGCGGTCTACGCCTTGCAGCCGGGCATCCCGCCGCACATATTTAAACACGACGCGCGCGCGTCAGCCGGCAAAGCCCCAAAAGCAACAAACACACGGAAAAAACAACCCAAGCCAAAACGCCTACCAAAGTGGCCGGGGGCGTTGGTTGCCGCCAAAGGATGGACGGACGTGCGCGTTTTGCAATCCGGCGTTGCCGTGCTCACCCGCGATAACTCGATTGCCGTCGCTGCCGCTGGAAAAGGGGCCAGCGCCAGACCTCCAAAAAGAGCGCTCGCCGATGCCGCCCAAGAAGTCGGCGCCACAGTACAACTCTTTGCAGTGCCGTTATCCAAGGCGTGGCGATGTTATAGGATTCGCCAAAAGTATATCGGCCAACGCAAGGATTAGTAACTCCACAGGCAAAGATTAAATCATGTCGGTTGCGCGGGAATTGCTGGGCGACGAACGCCAGCCTTTGGGAGGCACGACGTGGGGACAGCCGGGCTTTGGCCAGCAATTTTCATCGAACGTCAATGATTACGCGTACACCGGCGGTGCCGGCATCCGCGGAAAGGCACTCCATCAAGGTGCGCCGCACCAAACATCGACGCTTAGCCAGTTGCAGGCCCTTGACATTCAGCGTTCGGAGAAGATTCTGAATGTCGAGGTTGCCACGAAGCTTGCCGGATACGAGGACCCAATTAAGCTAATTTTTCCGCCGGTAATTCAGACCGAAGCGGTTGTGTACGTGCGGCGGCAATACGTTGTGGGTGGCATTGCTACCGAAGTGCCGGAACGGGCGCCTGCGCCAGTCTCGAGCGTGCAGGAAGACGTGCGCGAGGTACGGCTTCGCCGATTTGGTGGCGACGTCGACTTCAACATAAACGCATGCCTCAAACCGGACATGTTTCAAAAGGAAATGGACATGAAGGTCGCGGCGCAGCACGCGGCACTGCAATACGAGCTCAACAAGATGGGATACCAGTGCATGTTGACGGAGGGCACCACGCTTGTCGCGGCGCTCATTCGGTCGCAGTACAGCGCGGCCGCAAACCCACGCAAGGCGGCCAGCCTGTTTTACAACCAGATGATTTTCGGTGCGCTGCAAAAGTTTACGTACCCGCTCCACAATCTTCTCGCAGCGGCGAAGAAGTGCACCGCGTACGACATTTCAACCAGCGCCAAGACTGTCATGATTCTGCCGCATGGCACGCCAGAAATGATGTCGCTAACAAAGGCCGAGAACATGTTGTACAATGTCAACGGGCTGACCGGTCCCCAAGGAAAGGCCGTTAGCCTTGAACTTGAAAACGGGTACCAAATCCCAGCATCGACTGCCTCGGTCTTCGTCCACATTCCGCCCCCGTCGCACGTATACGGCGCCGCGGCGCCCACCGCGCGAAAAAGCGAGCTCTTGCGCACGCGGAAGATCGGCCTGTTGTACAACGGATCCGACAGCGCGCTTGATCACAAGCTTGGCACCCTGGTTCCAAGCTCCGGAAACAACCAGTTCCGCATGCTTGAAATGAACATGATGAGCGGTATCATTGCAGTCCCGGGCGAGGAGACGGGAAACTTGATTATGCAGTACCCGCGGTCAACCGTGGCCACGGACGCGTCAACGGAAAGCGGGCGCATGATGCTGCGAGTGTTGATGGGCGTCGTATGCAAGCGACCCGAAAACATCTTGGTGCTGGAAGACATCTCATGCGCAGGGGTGGAGCGGTGCGAGGCAGTCGCCGACGCCGGCTTGACCACCGCGGCCACAGCCAACGGGCGCGGGTTTGCCGTTCGCAACGACGCCACCGACGCGATGGAGGGTGTCGGCCAAAGCGCGTACAACCTGGCAAAACAGGGCTCAGAGGTGTACTGGTGCCCGAACGGCTTTGACAGCATGCGCACCGCAGTGCGGTGCTACGTAGGCAATCATTTTGACCAGGCCGGCAACTTGAAGGTGCACGGTAACAGCCCACTTGGCACCTTGGACGACCCGGCAATGCTGCACAAGCTGCACGGCATGCAGGTATTTGACCCTTCCATGGGACACCCATCGGGCGGCGCCGCCACAGACCGCGCAGCCAGTATGTAATTTTTGACGTTAAAGTGGGGTTTGGTATAAGGGGGCGGATGCACATTCTCGCACCTCGACATGGGGCTTTACGGAGGCATCTGGTACGATCCGGGCACGCTGCCGGATCCAACGCCTTGCGAGCTCGCGCGCGGGCTTGTGGTCGCACCGGACGTGCTCAAGCAGCTAGCAGCCGCCGCGCCGGGGGCGCCCATCATGTGGGACCACACCGCTATGAACGCCATCGAAATGTCCGAACCGGGGGGCGAGCGCGCCGCCGCCGCCGCGCACCCGCTCAGAGTGGGCACCGTAGAAGCCGCATGGATCGACGCGAATGGGGTCGCGCGCGCGGTGTGGAGCATATTTTCCCAATACAGCCGGGTGGCCGAACTTGTGCAGCGTAAAAAGATTGGGGGGCTGTCGGCAACTCACGTCGTGGGCACCAATCGATTCGTTGAGCTGTCGCTCACATCTTCGCCAGCGCGGCCGGGGTGTGACATCGAAAAGTATGTTACCGATGTGGCAGAGTATATAAGGATGCACCCACCGTGGTGAGGAAACCAGAAGATTTAAAATGGAAGAGGTTAAGCCGCCGACCGTTCCGGACACCGATGCCGCTGCCGCGGCGGCCTCTGCCGCCGCCGCCGCTGCCGCTCGAACTCAGCAGAGCCCCGAACCCTCGCAGCTCGAAACCGCGCTCGGGCAGCTGCCACCCGCGGCGCGGCAGCTCATTGAAGCGCGCATGGTCGAAATCGAACGGGCAAAGCAGGAGCAGCAAAAGATTGCAAACGAGGCCACCGCAAAGCTCGCAAACGGCAGCGCCGGCGACAAGGTGTACCTGGAGCAGCAGCTCGCGCTGCTGCTCGACCACTTGGGCGCCGTGGGGCCCAGGTTCAACGTCGCCGGAATCGACAAGTGCCTTGACGGGCCCGGCGCCGCGTCTGCCGTAAGTCGGCTCGTGGCCGCTTGCAACACCAAGTTTATGAACCTCGACAGCGCAGAGGCAGCTGCGCGCCCGAACAAGCGCGCCCGAAACACCGAACCAGAGCCCGAGACAGTGTCCCCAGAACCAGTTGCCGCTGCCGCTCCGCGGACCGCCGCTGGGGGCGCAGCGACGAGCGGAAACGCTTTGCTCCGCCAAGCGCTGGCCGCGCAGTACCAATAGGCGATTGCATATTTGTCGCTTTGTAAATTACCACTGTCACGATATCATAACAGTATGCCTGCTTTGCTGCGCAGCGTGATTGGAGGGTTGGCGATTGCCGCGGCAGTCGTTGCGCTGACCACTCAATGGCTTAAAGAGGCGTGTCACGAGCATGAACCGGTGTCGCTCATTAGCGCGGGCAGGGGCATTTTTGTGCCGGATACCACCAAGGACGGCTATCGGCGGATTGCGCCAACGGCGCTCATGGTCCTTGCTATTCCAACGTGGTCGACCAAGCACGCAATGATAAGCGCCGGACTCATGATCCTTGCCTGGTCCGTGCTTAACGCGGCTGTCACTGTTTTAATGGGCGAAGCGTGTCCGGGCAAAACTGATCCGACCATTGGCCCGGGGCCGTACGCGGCGTACATTGCCGCCATTGCGGCTGCGTGGGCCATGGCAGCGGGCTTTGACGTAGATGAATAAAATTAGTCACAAATGATCACACAATTTAACTCCACCATGCCGGAGAACGAGGCAAACAAGGCTAATTTTGAAGAACTCATGGGCCACGTTACCGTGCTGAAAGCGCGGCTAGAAAGTGCGATGACGTCCGGAACATCACCGCAGCAGGCCCAAATCGACGATTTGTTCGATTATTATGAACGCGCCGTATCGGATCGAGTCATGCGCAACAACACGCTCACGGAAGAACTGGGCGCTGCACACAGAGCTATCGCGCACCATCAGAGGCGCCATCAGGCTGTTGTGTGGTGCACCGGTGCAGCAATCGCCGCCGCGGTGTTGACCGCGATAATCCTTGCGTTTCCGGAAAGTATAAGCGTTGCGCGATCGTCGCCAGCAATCATGTACGCCGCCGCCGCCATTGTAAGCTTTGCGCTCGGGGTGGGCGTGGCATCGGTCAGGCGCCCGCGCGCGCGGGGAAAGCAGGACTAATTACCATGCGTTTTGTGTGCTTTTAAAAATACCGCTAAACCATGGCGAGAAAAAGTACGTGCAGCACGAGCTCAGTAGGCAGCGTCTTTAGGCGAAGAAAACACGCTAATACCGCATGGAGCAGCGGGCGCTTCTCGGGCCATAACGCCAAGAAAGTTGCCGACGGGTAAAATACGCAAGGCGTCACGCTTGGCGACACCACGGTCGATGTTACAATAAGACCACGTTCTTTGACATCCGAAATGGATACGAAGCCGTCCGGGCCAGCGGACACCGACACTCCGGTCCACGGACACATCATGCAAACTGATTCAATCTCGCGCAGAATGACAGCGTGTTTTACATCAACCAGCTTTATGGTGCATTGGTTGTACACGACGCCGTTGTCCGCCACCAGTGCCGTGCCGTCTTGAAGGCACTGTACACTGCAGACGTCCAAAAGATTCGAATACTCGGCCGAACAAATTGCACCATTGTCCACGTAGCCAAGCCTGTCGCGAAGCCCGTCACTGTACCCGTGCGCCACCAAAAGGCGCCCGGCGCGATCCACCGACAACGGGCCCGGCGCGTGACAACAGTATTTGTTCACCGGCTGCCAATTGTAAAGCTCCACGACCGCATTGGTAGTCGTCACCCAGACGCGGTCCTTCAGCCCGACTGCCAGCCCGTGCCGAGTGGGGTACGTCGTCTCCTTCCAAACGCAAACGGCCCGCGACTCATCAATATCAAAAAGGTATAAACGCGTTTCGCAATTTACCGCCGCGAGCAAAAGTACCCGACCGGTGCAATACTCTTGCACGCTGCACACAGAACAATTAAGCGGCAACGGCACAGGCACACCGCGTGCGCCCCGCACGGGATACAGGCGATACGTCTTGTCGCGAGCAAGCGCTAAAAGGTGCTTCGAGTCGTGCATATTCAGGTCGATTCGCAAATTAAATACTCCCTATAATGGGACATATGCTTTCGTCCCTAATGGAGTCGAAATCACAATCGTTCGACGGAGCGTGCGTCGTGTTTGCCACCAAAACGACCGTCATTAAATTACCTGCCGAGGACGCAAGGGACGCGTTTATGCGCGAGCTGGACGTACTTAACCAAGTTGAAGTACCAACGGACGCCAACTTTGTTCGAGCTCGCGTCGAAGAGGTTACGGCAACAATGCTGAAACAAATCCCGGCGCATCAGCGCTCCCGGCTATGGAAGGGCTGCGTGCCGGGCACTCCGGCAATTCTGATGGATCGCTTGCCGGGGGTTACCGCCCTGGAAGTCGTAAAAAGGGGCACGGACCCGGCGGCGCGTGCCGTGATCGTGCAGCAAATGGCAAACACACTGACGGTTTTGCGAGACCACAATTTGTACCACACCGACATGAAACTTGAAAACATGCAATGCATCGACGACAATTTAACCATTCGAATGCTTGACATTGGCTCCATTTGGTGGGACCGAGCGGGGTACGCAACTTCCACGTACGCCGTCAAGGGGTACAAGCACGATCCAGCCGTTGCTATGAGCGTAAACATCGTTTGCACGCTCATCGAACTTTACTTTAACATTGTTCCAGCGAGGGATCGCTTCGAGTACACCCATTACGTCGCACTGCGAAAAACAGTTCTCAGGCAGATTTCGTGCGAGGAAACGCGCGCTAAAGTCGATGCGCTCTTGGTCCGCGAAAGTTATTTTAATTGCAAATAGACAATTTAATGTTGGCTGAGTTTCAGTATATAACTCAAATTCGCGCACGCAGCAAATCGATTCAACATGCTCTTTTGTCGCACATGGAGCTTTGCGCGTCAGCAGCCGCACTCGGTCGGCGCAAACGCAATACCCAGGCGCGCTGTAGTGCACAACGACGATAAGATTGCCGTGTGGGGCGGCCCGAGAGGGCTGGAGAACTTGGAACACCTTTGTTTTGAAAGCAAGAATCACGGGCGCGCGGTGTTTGAGCTTGTTTTGACGCAGGCTGCCGCGCAGCTGGTCGTTAACAAATCAAGCTGCAAACGGCTTTGGCGGCCGCTTCCGTTCACCGCGGACGACTGCATGCTGCCGGCCATTACCGGCGCAACCGATCACGAGCTTTTGGTGGCCAAGTACGACTGGGAGGCCAACGGAGGGTGCAACGCCCTCGCCAGGCTGCCTAAAATGGCTCGCTTCCCGGGTGGCTGGCTGTGGCAAGTGGCACGGCAGGAAAAGACCGCCAAGAATGTGGCAACCACCCTTTTTTCGGGATCGTGGCGCGCACTGCACAACGGAGACTTTACAAACTTGGAAGTACTGCCCCATTCTGTTTGGTTGCGCATGTTTGGAGCCGAAGGCGCCATCTGGGAAGATCCCGGAAACAACGTCGTGTTTACAAACCCAAACCTTAATGCTCCGGGCACCATCAGGGCCATTCGGACACGGAATGGAGTCATCACACGCGGAACCAGGCTCACAGTCGTCAAGCGCTACTTGCTCACGTGCGCGAGCGATCTCGCAGCGCTGATCGAAACGTCGGCTCAAGAACTGCGGACGCTTTTTTGGCCAGAGAAGACCGCGCAGAGCGCGCCGACAACAGCTATCGTCGCGTTTGCGCGCCGTATGGGCGTCGGACCAATCGATCCAAAACGGAAGCGGGAGTTTGAAGCTAACCTTAAGATTCGAGTGAAGGCGGACCGAAAGCTGCTGCCGTGCGCGTATACTGGCCGCTTTGTCGGCCAGGAAGGCGTTATGCAGTGCGCGTCGCTTAATCTTTGCTGACAAACGCCGCGGGAAGCAGCAACGTCCACGCCGGGGCACGTGCTGGCCAAGACGAAAGCAGCGCCGCCGTGTATGCTCAACGAAAACCAAGAGTGGAAAAACGGCGTGCGATACGAATGCGCGCTGCACGTGCAGGCAGCTGCAATCGAGCTTAGCGCAGAAAAGATGCTATGAATTGGAGGGGTTGTATTTTCGCGAGACGAGCGTAAAAATGAATCGGATTGATAATGACCGGGTGCAATAGTTGCCGCGCATTGAACTTTGCCTTTGCAGATTTTAATGTGGCGGGCCAGCGCGACGAGGTTAAGTGGTGGAGGCGCGCTTTAAACGCCATTGACCCGCGCAGGCTCTTCACACAGAAACCAAAGACAAAAAGTGTAAAACTTACTAACGACCAAATTGTTTTGGTCGAGAAAAGGGGTGATATCAAGCCAGCAGACAAGTATGACGTCAAACCATTTACCCAAACAGACGTAAAAATCATTCAAACCGAAATGGAGCGAATTGGCGAATTGGACAGTTTAAGAAGAAAACCAGGCAAGACAGACAAGTATAAAATGGTCGCAATTACTGGCCATGATAAATCGATTGAAGGAAACAAATTTGCAGCTGCCGCATTGTACCAGCTAATGGCCCAAGGCACACGTTTCAATATGCCCGTGACCGACTACGTGCAGGTACCCATCGAGTATAATTTGGACGCCGGGAAAATTCTGTTGAATGGAGCACCATTAAAGTCCTCGAAGCGCGAGAAGTTTTACACGGACAAGGCGTCGAAATCAACGTATATTATTCTTACCGTCAGCACACCTTTTATTACTGCTGAACAAATTGAAAAGTTCAAAAAACAATTTAGGCAGGCGGTGGAAAACCTGAGAATTCAGCCGCCGCAGCTTAGCCCGAAAATTAATCAGCGAATTGCAAAGTGCGACGCCGAAATAAGCACACTGGTAGAACAGCGCGGAGCCCTTACCGCAAATGACGAAACGACGCAAACTCAGCGCGCTATGTATCAAGGTCATATTAATAAGTTGCGCGAGAAGAAAGCGAGGCTTGAAAATGTGAGGGCCAGCCTTACCAAAATCATCAACTTTACGACTGAAGCGTCAACGTTTTCAAAGCAAACTCAACAAAAAACTATGCAGGCTCTTAATCAGGCTATTGCAAATATCAAGGCGTATCTTCGGCGGACAACGTCAACAGATAAATAATTTTTGCAATCAATTCAAATGGTACGGGCACACACTGAACAAGTGCCGACCGTATCATGCGTTTCCACGGCGGCAACAGCACCCCGGTTTTGCGCCAAATGTTCCAAGCACGCACCGCGCTGCCGTACAGCGCGTGCTGAGGTGACGGGCGAAGCGCCACAAGGACACACGCAGCACTGCCCCCGGCTATTATGTTGCACGCTTGCCGGGCGGTGTAAATGTGTCGGACCGCCACCGCGCCAACGTTTGCTCGAGGAGCAAACGTTAGCGGCCAATGCCGACACGCCCACGCAAAATCGTCGTTGCTCAGCCACGGCGCTATGTAACAAAGGGTGGCGGGATCCGCGCGTACGGCTTGGTGCACAATGATGCGGCCAAAATCGGTGGCCGGGCGCGTAGAAGCAGTGCAAAGCACGTTGGAACCGGCGCAGCTTCGGCATTCAAACTGCACGGCCGACCGAATTAGCACTGGAAGTTGCGCCGGTTCAAGGCTAACCACGTATTTATACATTTTTTGATTTAGGCCACCGCGACAGAAACTTCCTTCAATCGACGCCGTCGGTCGGTAGAGTTCCATTTTGTAGGTATTGATTCAAGTGGGTTAGCACGGGATCGTCTTGGTTCCGTTCGAGGTGGAGGTCAATTGTGTCGTTATATTGGGCTTGGGCAGTAAAAAAGAGGTCAATCACTCGGGGGGGCAGCTCCGTCAGTTGTGCGCTTTGTTGAAGGGAGTAGAGCATTTGCTTCATGTTTCGTGGTTGGGTGCTAACTTGCTGGCCCGCCTCAGACTCTGTGGGCAGGGCGCGAACATTGCCAAATTGCAATGGAGCTTCGTGGTCAAGAAGGTTGCCCGATAAGGTTTCGAGTTGGGTTCGAAGCTGCTGTCGGTAAGTGGCGAGCGAATTGGGGTTTAAGGTGATGTTTCCGTGAATCCGTGCAACGCCCATTAGTTTTTCTCGCTGCTTCGAAAGCGAAAGTTTGTCGAGGTTGGCATCGCTGCCCAGAGTGCGGGCGGCGGCCCATGCCACGTAGGGCCGACGAGATGGGGGGGTTTTGGTCTCGCGGTCGGGGTCGCCGTTCCATGACTGCAAAGCCCCGATGTCAACCGAACGCAACTCTGAAAAGAGTCGGAACGATGCTTTCTGACGCGGCTTGTGCGAGACCACGGGCAGTGATGGCGGCGTACCAAAATATTCTGCTGCGTCTTCGGTTGCAAGAATTGGTAGCTTTAACTGCAAGTCGGTGGCGCTTGGCGTGAACGTGATTGCAGCGGACAGATCCAAATCGCCAAGGCCAATGACCACCTGCGTCATCGCCAACACATCGGTGTCGGCTCCCGCGCCCCCGCTTAATCGCAAAAACATGTTCGTTGCCACCGCAGCAATCGGGTCGCGATACTGCACCGGCCGCCCATCAAGAAGCCGCGCGTACCGATAAAGACCTTCGGCTTTGAGCTCTTGCAAATCGGTCTGAGACAAGGGTGCAAAGAGGGCTGAATCGGCGGCCTTTGCCACCATGGTGCCTTTGATGTACAGGATTCGCGAATACGTCCCGTCGGCCGCGTATTGAATCGTCCGTGTCGTCGACGCCGTGTTGGGAGGGAGATCGATCGCCGGATCAATCATGAGCGCCCAGTGCGCTATCCAAAACGATACAATGTCGCGCCAGTGCGATCGGTGGTCAAGCGGCAAATGATTCAGTCGGTGCAGTCGCAAATGAGTCCAGTACGCCTCAACGGCCACACCACTGTGCAGCAGGATGCCGTCGGCTACCTGTCGCATGTGCTTGCAAGTTTCAAGATTGTCTGGCCACTCGAACCTCTTCGTTGCAAACGCACACCGTCGAATACACTCGGCCGGGTCCACGTCAACCGCAGTCGCCGCGAAATCGGAGAGCAAATCTTGCCCGCACTCGTGCAACCAGAGGATCATCGGCGCCGCGTCGTCGAGGAGCTGGTGGGCGACGGCGTCAACGCCTACGTTTGCTTTCAGGCGGTCAAAATATGCGGCTGGAAGCGCGCGCCCAAGCCCGTCAGCGAGCGGTGACAACCGCGGCCGGATCAGCTCGTATCGCCCGGCCTCGGAACAGCCATTCGGAAAGCCCCAAGCGCCGTCGTCGACTGCGCGGTACGTCGAATTGTCCAAACAGTTGGGATACCGCACCACGTCGCGGAGCTCGGCCGCGGTGAAGCCAGGCCGCGCAGTCCACAGGGCTCCATGGCGGTCTACAACAACGTTGTCACCACCACCGTACGGATTGAAATGAGGTGGAAGACGCGCCGGATGCGGCCGGCACGCCACAAAGATTTGATCGACGGGGCACTGCAACAGCGACGGGTTACCTTGCGACCCTGCACTTGAAAGCTGAAGAATGTTTGTATACTGCGGCTCGCCTCGAACTGGCGGTCGCGAAAAATCGTAGCTAAACATGGTATGCCCTATTTTTTCAGTCGCTTCTTCCCACTTGCGAGGGGGGTTGAAACTTAATGCCCACTCCAAACGCTGCGCGTTGGTGATACCAATGTCAAACAACCACGCAAACAGGTTGAACGTTAGTTGAGATTGCTCAAGATCGTCGCACAAGGCGTCGTAAAACTTTTGTACACAGTCTTGTAGTTCGGGGGTTGCGGCGGGAGACGTATCGGCAATTGCGCCAAGCGCCGCAATTGCAGTCAAAAGCGCCTTTTCAGCGATGCTAAACGGCAACGAATCCGTTTTCAATGTGATGGGGGCATCAATGTTTTGTGCAAGCTCTACAAAACAATCAATCAGCAGCGGCGCCCACCGCGGTTTTTGCTGTTCAAAGTATGGATCCGCGTAGATGTACAGAGACACGTCGGTCAAAAACGTCTTGGTTTTTTGTAGATACGGTTCATCCGATCGATCGTACGCTTCCACTATGGATTTGAGGTGACGTGCCTTAAAACGGAACAAACCGCGGTTGCGAGCGTCTATTGTCGTGCTTGTGGCGTTTCTTTTAAACATAGCCACTTTGTCCGTTGCTCGTGTTTTGACGTCGCCAACGTAGGCGCCAAAGGCAGTTTCAGGGGTAAAGCTCACGGTCAAGCTTGCAAGTTCGTTTAAGTTCAGCATTAGGGGCCGTTTCAAAGCGTCGCTCAGGAACTCGTCATTTTCAAGAAAAGAATAAAAATAGGCGTATTCCGCTTGAATGGAACGGGGAGTCTGTTGACCTGCGCCATACACGATTTTCGCCGTTACGGGTGGGTCCTCACCGGAATTCAACGTCCAGTAACTCAAGCGGCTGCTTCCTAATACCTCGCCGACGTCTTTCTCTAGCACGTATGCACTGGTTGAGGTCAAGGAAGGCAATGAAACGGCTTGGACGCCCGTTCCGTCGTATGCGGACAAACGAAGTGATTGTATCGAATACGGTGTAGTAGTAGGAACACTGTCCAAAGAAAAAGTGTAATATTGAATAAGGTTTGCTGTTTTGAATATTTGCAATTGGGCTTCTTTCGAAAACACAATTATTTCGTCGTTTGCTGCGCGTATTTTGAAGTCGCTTGCTGCTTTCTTTGAATTAAAAGTTTCTGTTTCACCAGTAAGGCGCATTAAGGCTTCGTTTTCGGAGATTGCGTACAAATTGGCGGCATATTCGACAAATCCGACGCATTTACCTTCCAGGGGTGAAAAGGCAACTTGAATGCCATAGTAAGCTTTGTCGTTGAAGTGTCGGCTACAGAAAACCGTGGGTGTGGTTGGATTGACGCCGGCTGGCAATTCAAAGGCAACGGGGTCGACGGAAGTGTGTTCATAAGAATCGGAAAGCGTGAAGGTCCACTCGTAAAGCTTTTGATTTGAGCAGGCGACAACCGTTGCTGTTCGCGAGGGATCGCTTGAAAAGACCGAAATCAAGAGCGGCGTTTCTGTAAACGGCGTGTCAATTGTTTTGCGGACGTCAGGCTCCGCGACAAGGGTCATCGACTTGCCAGAAAAGTACACAATCGCGTCGGCGGATAGAGCAACGTAATTAATGGATTCGTCCGTAACGTCAGTGGAGATTTGGCGTAATTTGGTAAAGGGCGGAGTGAAGCACAAGAGCGTCTTCATCCGATTGTTTACCGAAAAGGCACTACCGGCGGATGTTGTCACTCGATGCATCTCTGTGGGCGTAAACACCGCGAGCTGTCCCGTCACATTACGCTCTGTTTGCGCGGCTTGGGTTTGGCGCTTGCTGCGTTCGACTGAGAAAAGGGCTTCCAGTTCGGTTTTTAAAAAAGCCGCAGGTACAAGGGACTTGGCGCCAGAGACTGTACGACACGCCTCGGCGATTGCGGGCAAGTCAGGTTGGCTGGTGCTTTTGTAGAATTCGTCAAAGGTCGTAAGTTCAAAGTCGCGTAGGACCCGGTGGATCGCGTTGTAATCTTTCATGTCAGGCACAAATTCGAAGGGGGATAGCGATAAGATCTCGGCGAGCTTCCTAAACAGAACGATCGGAAACAAATGGCTGTTTTTTGCTATAATGTCGGTGACGGGCCGGATTCGTTCGTCCGAGTGAAGGATTTTTTTTTTCCATATTACGATTCCGCCACAGCCGCCGGTCGCGTCAAGCGACCGAGACAAAATAAACGGTTCGGAATCAAATGTCGGAGTGTATGGGTTAAAGTTGGCGCCGTCGTAATAGATCGCGGTGGTGTTGTTACTTTTTAGGGTTTGGGGTGTATTGCCCGACTCGTCCAAAACGTCTACGCCAGCGGTGGTCAGCACTGCAATGCTATCATTACTTGCTGCAAGATTAATTGGATTAATTGGATCGCGATAGCTGCTAAATGGTTTCCACATGGACTTGTCCTCCAAGTTTTCCGCTTTCTTAATTCGAAAAACGGTTTTTTCGACGCCCACGTATACGTAGGTTTGCGTGCAAACTATTCCCCAAATGGGCGACGTCCCGAGAAACACCCTAATAAGCTTTTTTGGGGGTGGAGACGCGAAAGTAAATTGAAAGAGGGCACCGTCGTTGGTGTCGCTGCTCACAAGGCACGAATCAGAAACAATGCATATGCATTTGATCGAGCCAAAAAGACTGCCCAGCGCGGTGATCGGGCTAGAATCGTCCGCTTTTTTCCACAAAACTTGGCCAACGCGGTCGCCCCATACGACGTTATCGGCTGTGCTGTCGATCGCTAAAACGTCATACGCCGAAATCTTGCTGATGGCTAGTGTCAACGCTTTTGCCGCGGTGCTCTTGGTCGAGGTGGTGGCATCAGTGGGCGGGAAGCCTTTGTTAACGCGAACGGTGGGTACGTTCGGCAGCGCGTGCGTTCGCGCGATCCGGCAGATGGTGGTTGAGTCGGCTGTAAGCATTTTAGACACGGCCGATGCAGGCACAACCGGCGAATCGGTATGAACGGCAAAAAAGGTGGCGTTCCAGCCAATTGCGCGGATGGAAGCGCCAAGCTCAACGTCGAATTGGGGACGGTCGGAATCGGTGCCGTAAACGGAAATCTTGTGTGGATGGGCCAACACGACGTGGGAGTCGGT
This sequence comes from Pseudobdellovibrionaceae bacterium, assembly GCA_002722705.1. Classification (GTDB taxonomy): domain Bacteria; phylum Bdellovibrionota; class UBA1018; order UBA1018; family UBA6935; genus UBA6935. Next base: position 15,284 of record PBMP01000093.1, read on the forward strand.
CATCGCACCATCAACAAGGGGCAGCGTTACAAGAATCGTGCGAGCAAGCCGGGGAAAGGATTCGGATGCAGCCACGTTCCAGATTTGCGCGCGAAAGTTTGACCACGTCACAAGGGACGCAGAGTTGACAGACACAGCTCCAACCGAATCGGCGATTGCGTCGGTGGAAAGTGCGGTCACCAAATTACTGGAATCGACGCGATACGCGAGCAGCGCGTTGGAAGCCATCGAAACCAGCACGAGCCTGGCCGATTCGACGGCGGTAAATTGCACCGACAGGCGAGTAGCGACCAAACCGGCAGGAATGGTTGAAACGGTGTCGGTGCCAGCGTAAAGGCTGTTGTCCTCCACGTACCAGGTCTTCCCTTCGTTGTCACGGGCTACGGCGCGTGCGTTGGAAAGTGTCGGCGTTTCGATTTCGAGGGCGGACGAGTCGGCGGTCGCGTTCAGCAGAAGCGCCGAAAGGGGGGTCCGGCTCCACATGCACAAGATTGGACTCTCAGAGTCGAATTTGAAAACGTATGTGGGGTACGCCGGAGATTGCGCAATGTACCGAAGCACGGGCTCGGCGTCGTCGTACAGGGCCTCTTGGTGAAGGATGTGGTGCAGAAAGGCGTACACGTGCAGGGGCGAGCTGGTTTTGGCATTGTAGGCTTTTTGGGCTGCGGCGAACGCAACAAGGCCGTCGGCGTTGATAAAATACATGCTTTGACTTGTGGACGGAGCACGAGGGATAAGATCGAGGCGGTACGTCTGCCGCCGGAGCGGCGCGGGTGGCCGACGGACGAGCCGATGCCCGTCAACAAACATTTGGTTCGGGGCGGCGGGGAAAAGGGGGGCAGAAAAGTGGTACGTTGAAGGCGGAGCCACCAGCACCGCGCGCACTTGCTGGCACTGCTCCATGCGGGACGACGGCATGGCGCCGGTGGTGGCATCGCAGGCGCGCCAAATATAGCGCAGGTCTATTAAAGCGCGTAACGAAGAATAAAAAGCCCGATCGCAAGGCCAAACAGCCAGCCGTTGGCACGCTGGAGCGTCGCTACCCACGTTGGCTGCTCGGCCGCGGTGAGGTCGGCAACAAACATCGACCCAAGGGCGCGCAGCTCGGTTTCGACGTCAAAGACAACGGTCGGCGCCGAGGCGGCCAGAAAACGCACATTCTCCGTCATCACGGAGACGGCGCCGCGGACGGTGACGTTGCCGGCATTGAGAACCGCCACGTCGGTCGCCGACGACTTTGCGCGGCAGTCGGAAATGACGGCGCCTTCAAACCCGGACGCGCTGCCACGAGTCCCGCGGATTACTACCGCCACGTCGTCGGTGACCGCGATGTCAGAAACGGTAAATTTGGACGCCGCCGGCTGGTTGGCCAATATGCGCGTAGACACCGTGCCGCCGCCGGAGATCTTGCTGTTGGACCCGCGGATCACGAGCGCGCCGTCGACCACAACGCGGGGAGGAATTGTCAGCCGCTGGTTCTCTTGGACCGGCCAGCCGGTGGCGGGAAGCTGGACCACGCCGTCCCGGGGGGTGAACGAACACCACGCGTTGGCAATGTAGTGAATGCCGGCACTAGAGCCAGACTGCGCCGTGGCGGTGCACAGCACGCACTCGACAGAGTGCGTGCCATTCGAGGGACGGCACACCTCGGCAGACGCTGCAACCGAGAACACCGAGCAGAGAAAAAGGTGCACCATCACCGACTTTCGACGTTCCACAGCACGGTGGGCTCATATATTGGTGGCTGGGATGGCACCGCAATACAAACCCAGATCAAGAAGTGATGGCGAACAACTATGCTAGATTGTACGCCGCCGCCGTGGCACTCTCGGTGGCCCTGTCGGTTATGATGTGGAACGTGCCCGCAATTAAACTTAAGGACAGCCACAGCTGCAAATCTGTCTCTGCGTACACCGCGTTTATCGACGACAAGGTTGCATCGTATTCAATCGCGCCAACGTGCGACGCAGTCTTTGGTAATGCAGGCACCACCCCCGCCGCTGCAACCACCACTCCTGGGACCACCGCTCCAGGAACCACCGCTCCAGGAACCACCGCGACAACGGACGCAGGCAGCGGCAGCGAATCGGCTAGCGGCAGCGATGACGAATTGGAAAGCAATGGCGCTGCCACCACCACTCCAGGGACCACCGCTCCAGAGACCACCGCTCCAGGGACCGTTTCTTCTTACGTATACGGCGCCACCTTTATTGATGGCACCGGAAACACGTGCGCAAATCCCGGACTAAACGCAACTTCAAGCGGCGTGGTAAAGAAGCTGCGGAAAAGATGCGAGCGGAACCGCGAGTTTAAGTGGGCCGTAATTGGGATGATGTTGTTTCTTGTCGCTCTGTACGGCGCGGCACGAAAAAGCGAGGATATGGTTCATGTGTGGACGTTCTTGATGACACTTGTGTCGGTTATAACGGCCGTTTTAGTGCTTATCGTTGCCATTAACGTTTTCTACCAAAAGGATCACACGGTGGAGACAAACACAGTGCATCCGGGATTTGTGATCCTGGTCGTTGTTGACGCCGTGTGCCTGATATTTGTTGCGGTGTATAGTGCAATGCTGAGCACCAAAAAGCTGGATTCCCAAGAATATTTGGCGCTCATGACCAACTTCCTGTAAGTGCTGCACACATCGTTGCTCCGTGGCTTGGCCGATAGGTATGCAGAAAAAGATTGTGGTCGTCGGAGAAACGTTTCAAGATGCGCTGCGGCTCATTAAGGTGCTCAGAACGATTGCAGGCGCACACAAGATTGGCAGGGTGCGAGGTGTTCACAGCGGAGCCGTCGCAGTCGTTTTGTGGGCGTGCGGCGTCAACGCGGACGTGGTGGCAGCAGCCGCCGCAGTGCCCGGTATCGGGCTGCGGAAATTTCTCGACACGGTGCTGCCACAAAACGCTGCGGACCGCACCGAGCGCGGCTGCGTCACGGTGGTCACAGCCGAAATGTCGTGGGCATACACCGGAAAACTGGTGCGGCACACCAGATGGATGACGCGCGATGCGCTGATTGAGTGCGTGGCCGTCGCGTGCAAGCCGACAAACAAGCTGTGGCCGGTCATGTCCACCGCGGGAGGGCACCCGGGGCTGCCGGCGCTTTGTAGGCACTGCGAGGTGCTTCAGCCACGCTCACGAGGAAGGGGGTTTGGCGCGGTCGAGCCAGCGACGGTAGGCGACAAATAGGCACTGATAGGGGTTGATGAAGGCGCTGAAGGCTTGCTGCATAGTACACTTTTTTCACTTATGCCTTTAATTACAGTCGATTCGCTGTCGGTGGACGTCGACGCCGCCGAGGTGGCAATGGCGGTGGCCGCGGCGAGGGGGGGGCAAAGTGACCCATCGCCAAAGGGTCCGCTAATGTTGATGGCGAGGAAGGTCGCAGCGGACGCGGAACGCGTCGCCGCAGCGGACGAGGGGTCGCTTGACGAACAGCTGGCGATTGCAGACCAGGAAATGGCGGTCATCGCCCACCTCGGCGCGCTCGTGGGGCATGTGCTCGGAAGAGGTGACGCCGCGTACGCGACCGACACGTCCGCAATCTTGGTCGAGGCGCTCATCGCGACCGAACGCCAGAACGTGTGCGGGTACGCCCGATCGGACGCGTTTTGTGTGCAGCTCGACGTTATGGCGAAAACACTCGCCACAGTGCGCAGGCGGACCCGATTCAACACCGTCGTCTTGGTGGCGGGCGAAATCGAGCGGCTCATGCCAGACTACGAGTCGTACATGTCCATTGCGAAAGACTCAAACGTCGAAGTCATCGAGGTTGATCCGGCGGGGGGGGTCGGAGGCGTCATTGCACTGGTGACGCAGCGACTGGGCGGTCTTGATGTAGCAGAGTATTTGTAGGCGCACGTTCATACGTAAAGTATTATAATGTCGGATCCATCACACAATCCACCAAGCAAGGCGGCATTAAGAGTGTTAGAGCTGGGAAGAAAAAGGGCTGAAAAAAAAGAAAAAAAGAAAAAAAAACGATTCAATCCAAACCGCGAAAAGACAAGTGAGATAAAAGAGCGACGGTTGAGGTTGCCAATTGAACTCAAAATAATGAATGCAAGAGACCCCGTCAGGAAATTTGGTGAAATGGTGAACCGAGGGGAATATTCATACACCCACACGCCGGAGGGGTCTGACAATCCGATACAGGGGGTCCCAGCGCTTTGGAACTATTACAATCAGCCAACAGAATTTTTTTATTTAAAAGATGGGAAAATTACGTTGGCGCCAACGGAGTGGACATGGGTTCCTGTTCGACGGGCCAATGCGCTCGACGATGCCGGTGATGGTGTCTTGGTCGCCGCTTTTGTGGATTTGGCTGTCAAGTGATTGATCAATGGCAACGCCAACGCTTGCGCGCCGCGATGCCCCGCGGGCCGTGCCACCCGCGCGAACGAGCGCAGAAACTCTTGCGGCGCTTTGCAGCCGCCGAACCAGGCTTGACGTGACGCGCCGTCACGGGCGCCTGGAGGTGCGACCCAGTGCGGTTGTACTTGTCGCGGCCTTTTTGGGTTAGGCCTCCGCCGCGCGCGACGGAAAGTTTCTCGCCGCGGCCCACCGAAAGTGATATGCTTTTTTTGTGTTTTGGCATTTTGGGAGTCGCTTCGTTATATCTGCACACTTCTTTTCACCGTGGCTTTGTCATGGAACTATCGTCAATCCGATCTCTGCCCTCAAGTATTTGCGCGCTCGTCATTGGCATTGGCGTCATGATTCTCGCAGTTGGCTTTTTTTTGATAGTGACTAACTGCTTGCTGTCTGCGCCGCCGGCCCAAAAAAAAACCAAAGGGCCAAGTCCTGTTGGGCCAGAACACGATTGCGTCGGCCACAATGCACCCTGATATTTTACGCTCGCTTGATTGGGCCAACAATCGATCGCGCAGGCGGCTGGTCGACAGGCTTGTGTCAGCTGGCAACGCCGACGTTAGCGACCGCGAAACGGTGCAGCTCATTGGTCTGCTGCGCTCGGAAATGCGCGCCGCAGGCGGCAGCATGAAGAAAATGAACAGGGCGCTGAAAGAGTTCAAGGAAACTCACAATCTGTCAAATAACAAACTCACGGAGCTTTGCAAAATGGCCAAGATTTGCGTGCGCGACGGCATGTCGTACCCGGACCTGCCACAGAAGTTGGCGAAAGGCACCACGTTCCGCGTGCCAAAAAATGCCATCAAGAAGTACGAGCACGTGCGCAGGTGTATGCTGCACGCACGTGCGTAGAACGGCACACGGCGACTAAAGACGGACGGCGCGCTGCGCGGCCAACAGAGCCTCCCGCGCCTTTCCCGCGTTGATTCGAGGAAGCCTCCACATTTTGGCGTACAACGATTCGTCGGCCAGCAACGCTGCCACCACACGCGGTGTGGTCGCGTTCCAGAAAAGGACGCGGTCGCAGTTCAGCAGCTTGCAGAGCGAGGGTGGGTCGCCGTCGTAGATTGGGATTGCGCCGCCCGCGGCGGCCAATAGCGCTTTTTCGGTGCAGTACCCGCGCTGGTTGGCGTGTTCCATGGTCAGCGCGAACGCGTGCGTGCGGTACGGCGACTGCGGGTCCGACCCCAGCCGCGTGAAATACCCAGGAAAGGTTCGCCGTTGAATACGAGTGCCGAATCCCCGGCACTTGCCAAACGCAAACACGTCGACGTGGTCGCTTAATGCCGCAGCCGCAGCCTCTCGATGCCGCACGCAGTTAAGCTGCACATACGCAACTCCTTTTACCACGGGCGGAACCGCGGGTGGCATCCCGTTGTCGTAGCCTCGGTTGTAAAAGATTACAAGCGCGTACGGAAAAACGGACGGACCCCACACCCGCGGATACTTGCTTTGCACTCTTTTGCAATAATCGCGGTCCTCGCCGCACACGGCTGCGTTGAGCTGCCTGCAAAAGGGGCTATGAAATGTAGTCTGGACGTTTCCCACCGAATACGCGCCTGCTTGCGGCGTTGCGTGCACAACCGCGTTTGGAAACAGTTTGGTCAGAAAGGAAGTCTCGTAGCCGCACGAGTTGATGCGCAGTTTGGCAGCGTGGCTAAACGCAAGCGCGACGATTTGTACTGGCAGCATTGCGGGTTAAATTTGGAAGCGTAGGCGCAACAGCGTAGTTAAATGGTCTGCGCCCGTGCCACGGTGTTGGGCGAAGGCGAGATCGAACGGGCGTCGAACCGGAGAAAATGGACGCATTGATGTTACAGAAAACGTGCGCGTTCACTGGGCGGGCGCTTGGATTGCCGGTTGAAATAAGAGCTCACCGCTGCAAAGATGATTGCCACTGCCAACAACGGAACCACTATGATTGCTATTGTGGCACCAGACACCTTTTTTGGAGATGATGCCGTCGTGGGGCTTGCAGTTGGAGGTGGGTACACTGGCGGTGTGGGGATTGTACTTGGAGCTGGGGTTGGAGCTGGCGGTGTGGGGGTTGCAGTTGGAGGCGGGTCCACTATGCGCGTAAGTCCGACGATGCACTTTTCGTCGTCATGGATTAGAGTATACGCTGAGTCGCACTTTCTTTCATTAGCCGAGGTGCGTGTCTTCTTGAGCCCCGATGCGCCAAAGAGTTGCATAAACCGCAGTAACACCGCCCGCAACCGCCGGTCGCCCACCGATCCACAGGGTTTTTACTATTTACGAACCCCCTTCTCAAAAGTAAGGTGCACACCATGCACGGCGTAGCAATTGCTTCCGTCTGCATCCGCCTGTGGGGCACAATTGCTATGTATATGGATATAGACTCCTACAATGATGAAGGCGCTGAAGGCAGGGATTTATTTATTTTTGATCAATTGCCGTGTTATATGACCCCGTATTTCACCCAGCCGGGCCAGGAGCTTCGAATGAATACTCCCGCGTACCCCAATTCCGGCGCATCCGTGCCCACTGCTGCCGGAAATTTAATTACCCATCTGGCCGTCAA
>PBMP01000094.1 GCA_002722705.1 Pseudobdellovibrionaceae bacterium
CTCCCGGTTATTACGCAAGTTTTTCAAATAGGGGAATCGAGTCCTTCACCGCTGTTGTGTGGAGCGACAGGTTAAACGCAGCAACCGAGTAGAACTCAACCTCTTTTGCCAGCGAATAACAGATGTCAGCGAGCACAGACAGGGTCTTGCCGGACATCTCATATCCTTCTTCGTTCTCTTCGATTCGGTTGGCCAGCGTGGTCAGAAGAGAATCGATCGCCATTACCTTGGAGGCGATGTCGCCGCGCTCTTTCTTACTGAACAGATCGTTCAGATAGTCGGTGCCGACGATCACGTCTTTCCAGTCACGGTTGCGATCCAGCAGCTCACCCAATTTACCTTGACTGTCCTTAGACTTGGGGTCGTAGCAACTGGCGAGCTTCTTGATGAACTCGTCAACGTTGTGTTGACGATAACCGCGAATGCTGGCGCTGTTACGAATAGAGATCAGTTCCGTGGGGTTCGTCAGCTGTACGCTGAGCCAGGTTTCGAAGGGGACCAATACCTGAGGCAGGGTTTTCGACAAAAGCTCCTGGTGACACTCTGAGAGCGTTGTGATCAAGGTCATGTAAGTCACCTTCTGACCCGGTGACTTGTACAACTTGAGGGCACGCGCATCGGAGTAGTTCACGGCTTCCAGGATCTTGATAGACTTGCCTGGTTTCAGGTGTTCGCCGTTCGACGAGATAATGCCGAAACGGTCTTTGATGAACGACGACACGTTCCGAATGAGTCCGGGCAACCGGTCGACCGCAGCACGAAGCGTCTGACTGGGCCCGACCGCTTCTAGAGCAATCATCTGACTTTCAATACGAATGGATTCTAACACGGTATACCTCGGTCCAATAAAAGGGGTAAGCGGAGCTTATTTTCATAAAAATAAACATAACGACCACATCATTTGTATAAACGAACACTATTTCACTGAAGGATTCCCTCGACATGATGACCAATCACTTCGTCCGCGCGCCTGAGATTCGTCCCAGTATGAACGTGGGCTGTCTGTTCGACGTACCTACCGGCAACTATTCCATCGGGGCTCACGGCGAGTCGATCATGAATGGCGGTGTGTCCCTGGTGACCGGTATTGGCGGACGCGGTAACACGTTCAAGTCCACCGTGGCGCACTTTCTGATGCTGCGGGTCTGCGACCGTTACCAAGAAGTCGACTCAGTGGCGTATGATGCAGAACCACCATCCATCAGTCGCTGTCGTTTTGAGCAGCTGTCCGCCAGCATGCCTAACTTGAGCGTCATGGGCTTCCCTGACGACCGCTTCATGATCACAGACGCCACTGTGATGTTGGGTAACGATTTCTTTGGCGCTGTCAAGAAGATGGCTCACGAGAAAACGTCCAAGGAGAACATCAAGGGCAATACGCTCAAGACGCCTTTCTTGGATTCGAACAAGAAACACATCACCGTCATTCGTCCGACCATGGTGGAACTGGATTCGCTGTCCATGATGCCAGTTGAAGCCGTCGAGACCATTTACGACAAGAACGACATCGGCGCGAGCGGCATGAACGTCGAAGCATTGCGTAGCTCTGGTGCTAAATCCCAGATGCTGATGCAGCTGCCGATTCTGACCGGCAGTCACGGCGTCAACATAATCATGACCGCGCACGCGGGCGATGATCTTGCACTTGACCCCTACGCACCACCTGCGAAGAAACTCGCCTTCCTCAAGAACAAGGTGAAGTTCAAACAGGTTCCGGAGAAGTTCACGTTCCTGACCAACAACCTGTACATCTCTTTGGCTACCACGCCAGCGCTGCACAAAGAGAAGAAGACCACGCTCTATCCGCGTGACCAGTACGATACCCTGAAAGGCGACACCGATCTCCAGGTCGTGACCATTCAGAACCTGCGAGCAAAGAACGGCCCGGCGGGCCTACCGTTCGACCTCGTGGTGTCTCAGCGTGAAGGTGTCATGGTTCAGTTGTCCGAGTACCATTACCTGAAAACGTTCGACTACTTCGGACTGGGTGGCAACAACACCACGCACTACCTGGAACTGGTTCCAGATGTGTCGCTGGGGCGCACTACAATCCGCGCCAAGTCAAAAGATCCGAAGATCGCCCGGGCGCTTGAAATCACGTCAGAGCTCTGTCAGATGTTCCACCTGTGGACCGGATACGATGAGATTATGTGTCGTCCCGAGGATCTTTATAAGGACCTGAAAGCCAAAGGTTATGATTGGGACGTGCTTTTGAATACGCGCGGCTACTGGGTCTTTGATGACAGTAACGAAGAGCTGCCTTTCCTCAGCACAATGGATCTCCTGCGTATGCGCGCTGGACTTTACCACCCTTACTGGATGAAACCGCTCGAGTCGGCCAGCAACGCTGTGAAACTTGCTACCGAGGCTGACGCTGCTGGCGACCAGAAGGCGAAGAAGGCCGCGTAGTAAAGAAAAAAGAGAAGGTTTAGCATGAATAATAAAGTGGACCTCAAGGCATCAATCGGGGACGTATTGTTAAAGGTCTCACAGGCCAGTCACCAACGATGGCTGGCGTTGTTTCCAGAACCCATTGACCACCTACCCGTAAAGCAGCAGATGGAAGTTGTTAACGGTTTCTGGCGTGTTCAGCTGGGCCTTCTCAATGAACCCACATATCGCGTCCGGGAAAACCTGGCTATTGATATCAATAGCCAACAATGGATGCAGCGCTTTGAACAAGACATCGTCCCGTTCATTGTCCGCCATAACCTACCGCGAAGGATTCTGTAATGGCCTTATCAACATCCAAACCGGCACTGCTATACAACCGGGCATCGGCAGACATCCCGCTGGTGGTAGTGGCAGGGAGTCGCAACTTTAAAGACTACGGTCTTTTCTGTAGATACCTCGATGCTTACCTGGAGACGGCGGGCGATTGCGAGTTCGTGTCTGGTAAGGCGCCAGATGGCGCTGACGACATGATCATTCGCTACGCTAGGGAACGAGGCTACATCTGTCGAGAAATGCCGGCCGCCTGGGACAACATCGACGTTAAAGGCGCTGTTGTCAAGAAAAACAAAAGAGGACAACTCTACAACGCTGTGGCCGGACATCAGCGTAACGAAGAGATGGCGCAGATCGGTACCCACTTGCTTTTGTTCTGGGATGGCGCGTCTAAAGGCTCCATGGACATGTTGACTCGAGCCGATCAACACGGTCTCAAAATCAACGTCGTTCTGGTCGATGTCGTTCCAGAGATCGCTCAGCGCGAACAGGTTAATGGAACACAACACATTGGCTGGCACGTACCGGGTGTAGATGTGCCTTCCGAAGAAGAGGAGTATGCCGATGCCCAATCGAACTGGTGCGACTAAGTTCATACTGGAGTTCCTAGAAGAGGTTCTTCCAGGCGGTGGAAACAAAGAGATTTACGAAGAGTATCTCTCCAAGATGTCCGATGAAGATTTCGGACGTTTCATTGATCGCCTCGACAGCGGTGAGGAAATACTGAACCTGATAGCTCCGATCATGAGCGAGGCGAAGCTGAATGTTCAGCGCAACCTCGCAATTGCTCGCAAGCTCGGACACGAGTTCCTTGAACGACTGTGGGTCACCGACCCGTTCACCGGTGAAACGTATTTGACACCGGAACGGTACATGGTCGTCGACCTTCCGTTGCGCCGACAGATCCAGATGCTGATGAAGAAGATCTCGATTCCCGACGATAACCGACACGTTGACGAACTCACTGGTCAGCCGACAGGTACGTCTAAAGGAAGCAAGCTCTCCTTCCCCGAGATTCAGGTAATGCACGGTCAGGGTCTCTCTCGCACCATTGAGGAGCTGATCAAGTACCGCGGCGGTGACGAGAAGGCGTTTAACGCAATGAATCGTTCCATCATTGAATCGGGCGGTGTGTCACTGGACGCCATCGCTCCTTTCTCTGGTGGCGTTCGCTCAACCGAAACCCTGGGTGTTTATCTTAAAGCGATGCACCTGGATAACAACGCAGCTGAGAGCTAATCATGGACATTGAAGACATTCGCCTCGTCGTTGCTGACATCGTGGACAAGCGGAGTCGATCCAGTCTCGATGGGGAGGCAATTGGAGAAATCGGCGATTTCATGATCTCTTACGCCAAGACAGCGAACCCTTACTCCATGTCTGGTCGAGGCGATTTGGAGAAGCTCTGGAATATCATCCGAGGCCAGGACGTCGTCCTCCACTTCGTCATGATGTCTACCTCCGAGTTGATACTGCGGGTCGGTTACGTCCAGTTCAAAAGACTGGTGGAAGATATCTGCGCAGCTTACGGTAGTTGTGTCACGTCAGGCAATGAATCGGTCGTGGACTCTACGTTCACAGATCGTGCAATGAGTTCCTCCGAGCTATCCAAGATAATGACGGCCAACCCGTGGTATGCCTTCATTGTTCTGGCAGAGACCGTTATGGGGCCCGATGAGAAATGAACCAGATCATCTACGTTGGACTTGACGAACTTTTGGACACCCGCTTAGGGACCATCCAGACGCTGTGCCCGGAAGCAATCGAGCGGGTCATGGATAGCGGGTGGACTCTTCGTGGCATTGACGATGTAGAATCGCTGTCGGGTGGTTTTGTTACCAATAGTGATTTCACTGACAGATACGCCAAGCGAGACGTAGATGTCCTGAAAAACTCAAGACCTACCCTAATTGCCAGGATGATTCATTCGTTTGTCATGGAGTTGGTTTCTAAGAAGTTAACCGACCCCACAATCGACGATATTGAGGTCGACGTCAACGTCTGGCCCTACATTCTGAATCGGTCTGAACAGGTGGCCATGGTTGAGGCAGTCTGCACGGTCCTCGATGTTCCATGTGACGTCAATCTCGTCTACACGTCTCCAAAGGACTTGACACCTGCGAAGATATACGGGAGATACGCCTGTCTTTATATCTACGGTATAAACGACTGGCTCATGATGCATGACGAGGCCTTGTTGAGGCGGACTCTAGCGGCGGTAAGCTTTATATCGCCGGCACTGTATCTAAAGCGACCCGAGGAGAAGGACAACATTCAGGTGGAAGGTCGATCGGTATCTCCTCTTGAAGTTCTCGAGGAATCGCTCGGTGGAGTGATGCATCTGGAATTGGTGGACGTCGGTTGTTTCAGCGTTATGATGCCGTAGTGGCGAATAAAAGGCTCGGTCGCCAGACCGAGCCTTTTTCTCCGTGTATCATTTTACATTCAAGATCAATGGTATACTACTTGCCGTCAACAGAGTTTTTGCTCTCGTACTCGTTGACGAAGTCTCGATAGTTCATTGACTGAATGCCGACATTGGTCTCGTCGTGAACCAGCTTGGCTTCGGGCAGAACGATCTCGTCTGGGTTCGGCTCCTCACCGCGAATTGTTTCACCCTCAACAACTTTAAACGGATCGCCGCTGTCTGTCGATGTGCCCATGCGCGCAATAATGAGCGCAACTTGACGGTCTGCTTCAGACGAGATCTCGGAAGACTGGATCTTCTTCTTGCTCAACGACTGGCGATCCATATCGGCCAGAGCATGCAGCGCGATACTCTGTTGACCGGGATCGGTTGTCATTTTGCCGTTTTCATCACGAAGCGTATCGAGGATCTCGATGCGCATTCTCTGTGTGTAATCGAGGAGATCGTCGTCCGTGAACTCCTCCGGTAAGGTCTTGGAACCCATGGATGGCACCTCTGCTTGAAAAAAATATCAACCCTATATCATTAAAGTGAATATAAACTGGAGCATTCCTTATGTCGTTCGCTGATATGCGATTAAAATGGCGACTTCGTGGTGTCAAAAAAGACCATTTTAAGGAAGGACGATGGGTTGCGTCTACCGCGCTGTTGTCTAGACTGACGTCTGTTTTGACGCCCGACTTGTTTGGCAAGTACGCCCCCGCCTGCGGGTTCGATACCTATATCGATCTCCGACAGACAACGTATGAAGAATACGTCACCAATCTGAAGGACACAGTTGAGGCTATCAAAGCAGGTGACTATGTAGATAACCTGGCCTACCTGGAACTGAAAGAAGCCAGGTCGTTATCGCTTGACGAATGGCTAGTGGACAACGGACAAAGACCCGTTCCACTAATTACTGGACTCGAAGTTATCCGAGGTCTGGTAACTGAGTTAATCGCCGCGCTAGACGGCGTAGACGGCTCTGTTAAGAAAAAATATTACCATCGAAAAACCATACGACTAACCGCCGAAACGTTAGAACTTTACCTAGGTCTGATCGCTGTCAGGAAGGTATCTGAGTTCATACGTTGACCCGCGACGATAGAGGCTGCATTCGCAATGCAAGACTATAACGACGACATTCTCCACAGCACAACCAAAGCAACGGAGAAGGCAAGGGACCCACTGGCAAAGCTGTTCCGAGTTATCCTTCGCGACATCAACATAGGTGTAAAGCAATGGGGACAACTCATGGAGCTTTACCTCGACAATCCAAGACACCGTATCCCAAAGAACGGTAAGGATCGTTCCTCAGCCAGGGGGAATCTAAACAAGGAACTTCGTAGGTCTTACATGACGTGGAAGGTGTTCATGAAGGGTCTGTCCTTCCTCAACATCAAGCACGTTCGAATAGAACTCCATGCCACCTGGTGGAACAGACGAGTGACGATTCACTCAGTGGGTCTTCAGTTGAATCGAATACCCGAAGAAGAAAAGCCGGTTGGACAAATACCAATCAACCAAGATCTAACGGACCGTCTCTATAATGGTCTGGAGTATCTGGAAGACACGCTGTCTGCCGAAGAGTACAACAAGATCGTCTCCTCGTTGTGTGAGACGGTTGATGCCAAGTTGTTGTCTGTTCGAGAAGACATCTCTAGCAACATGACCACCGTCGATCCGGTGGGGAAATGAGAGGTTCATATGGAAAACCCGGAAGCCCTCAGTCCCCTCGACGATGGGGTTACGCATATCAACATCTACAGTAAAGCGCGGACCAAACTTGGTTACCTGCTAAGCAATCTGACTGATGCGCAGGTTCGACATCCGAGACTGGGTGTCTTCAAGACGCTAGAGGGTCTCTGGTTCTACTATAGCACCGGGTGCGTTGACGAGATCTTCAGGGTGTTGCCTGGCTTCAAAGCAAAGCGGTACGGGTCCACTTTACCTCGGGTCCAACAAGACGACTTCGAGGAGGTGATAAAGGAGGCGCTTTATTGCAAGGTGATTCAAAACCCGATCATCGCTGAGCTGATGTTGGAATCTACGCTGCCGTTCGAACATTACTATTACTACGGTAATCCGAAGAACGCCAAGGTCATTAACGTCACATCAAATCGATGGGTGGTTGATGAACTTGAAGCTATTCGTAAGCAGATAAAAGAATCGCCATCGAAGATCGATGCCGGCAATGGTAACAAGAACAACTGCATGTGTGTCACGCCGGAAGAGTTCCGCTATTGCAACTGGAACTGCATGCATGATGACCCCGGCACCATCATTTGCTCGTTCAGCGGTATCCCAGAGTCGGCTTGTCCGGCGGATTGTCTATGCAAAGACAGAGACCAAGATCTAACGGTCGAACTCGATGCCATGGCAACTGCCAAGACCGAGAACCAATAAGAGACATTCGGGTCTCTTATTTTTTTTTTGGCTCAATTTATGATCCCATTCATCCGCCGCTGGAGTTAATCACAATGGCTGGAAAGATAGCAGAAACCCTATTTCAATCGGGGCCATTGGACGAGCTACTGGCCACTGACGTTTACAACTTGACCGATGCATTGGTCAGGAACCGACTACCGGCCGATCTGAGTGACACCATCTCATCTACCGTGAAATCATTCATGCGCGACGGGGCGTTGTCTGATTCTGCGTTCAAGAAAGTGTTGTCCCTTGCTGACAACAAGATAGGTCTCGACACAGCAGCCCTAGTTAGCCGTATAGAGGGCCTATCGGACAGTATCCGTGGCCCACTCAACAATATAAGCTCGGCGGCCAAGGAGGGCATTACAGGGGCTTTAAAGTCCATGGGTGTCGACCCCACTCAGGCCATGGGTGCTGTTGTCACCATCGGCGACGTGGCAACCACCATTGCCAACGGCGACATTGAAGACGCTAGAGGGATCGTTGATCTGATCTCCGAGGTTACGGGTAGCAGTGGGATCGCTAAGATTCTGGATCTGGAAGCGGAAGCTGCTTTGATCTCAGGGATTCTCGGTGAGGCCATTCGCCTGCAAATTCCGGGTGCGATTGACGCGCTTGTTGACCTCAGTAATGATCGAGACGATCGCGTTGTCAGGAGAGCACTTGAAGCTAATCTGTTGAGCGCTATTATCAACGGACAGCTGACCATCGTGAGGAACATCCTGACCAAGATCGGTCGGGTAGGTGTACTGACCCAAGTCCCTCAGGCAATCAAATTGTTGTTGTCGACTTATCGGTTCAAAGAAGTATCGGCTGTCATTGACTATGACGCTAAGTACACCGAACTGAAAACACTGCTTGACGATATCGATCCCAATTGGTTCGTTGACCAAAGGGACGGCGTCGAGGTGACCAAGTTGTCTCCTTTCAGTTACGCGTCCGACGATGCCAAGTTACTGTTCAGAAAACACCCCGAGTACCTGACCGAGGTGATGATCTCTGATTCGTACCAGTCAGAGGACGTCAATGACCTGCTGAAGGCGTTCTACCCGTCGATTGTGATGTGACGAAATAAAAGAGCCGGCCATTTGGCCGGCTCTATGTCAGTTGAACCTGTCGTTCGGTCTGGCGAACATCTTGATGATATCCCCGGTCCATCCCGATAGACTCCATTGCGCAAAGTGCGATTTGGACTTCCAGGCTTTGTGGTTAGCCATCATTCTAGATAACCGAATGGCCAATCTTCGACTTGTGTAGATTTGATCAGATGCACTGAGGTTACCCAAGATAGCGAGGTAGTCAGTGTAGCTGTTGTCGTCGTCGTACGTCGATTTCTTGAGTGCGTTGACAAAGTTGATACCAGTGTCTCCGGCAACCAGGCTACCGGCACCCTGAAGCAATTGGTCAAACACACCCATCTCGCCACCAATAGGCATGTGTAGGATGCTGGACAGATCCACCACGCTGAACGAGATGTCGATGCCCAAGGGTTCTTTGTCCTTGTTGAACCCCATGTTCCCCACGCCACGTGTAATGGACACAGAGTCAATCAGGCCCAACCTCGTTTGAGCACGACCTTCGCAGAAAGCCTGACACAGGAACGGACTGGTGTACGACTGCATGCCCGTGGATATCGGAAGCGCTCCAGCCAGAATCATCGACAACGGGATGTACAGATGCATGAACTGGGACAACTTATTCCCATAAGGCGTACGTAGTTCCATGTTGTACTGCATCCGTGGTAGATCCGCAGTAGATCCATCCCAGTGTTTGGGTAAGTCCACCAGAGCACGACCAGCCAAGGCAGCCAAACCACCGATGCTGACAGAATCCATCAAGCCAGTCCCGATATCAGCCACTGCTCTAACGGCGCCCTCGAACAACCCAGTGACAAGACCGTCGCCGACATTGCCATCGGCAAATGAGAACCTGGCATTTCGCATACCAGATGACATTCCGTTGAGGGTTCCCTCGAGGTCAGATGCTCGTGTTTGACTACTGAAAGACTCACTAGCCGGACCACTATAGTCAACGCGGAAGGTGGCGAAATCGGCACCGTCTCGTGCCTCAGCTACGGTGAAGTCCATGTAGTCCGTCATGGTGCTCCAGTACGTTGCTGGCTCGGCATCCTCAGAAGACGACTCGGTCTCCCCGCTCTCTGCTTTCGCTGCGCTGGTGGTCATGTAACGATTCAAATAGACATCGATTCCTGAACCACCGTCATCGGACAACGTGCCAACTTCGGCATAGTATTCCAACAGCTTCTCACGGAGATCCTGACGACTTGTTGAATTCTCAAAGACAGTGTTCAGCAACTCTCTGTTCTTGTCAGCCAGTCGCTGCGCTCGGTTGGACATTGCATAGATGTCGACACCGCCATCGTCCCTGAAGATGCCGCCCCACACCTGACTGTGACGTTTAACGTCGGCCATTGTGTATTGTGCTTCGTCGTCTGAACGCGTGGTACCGGGAATGTGGACACGAGGAACAATGGCTTTGTTAGTTGCGATACCGTTGGCAATGGTGTTGACAGCGTTCCAATACAGCGGCATTGTAGGCTTCAGGTAATAGTAACGGCTAGTTGGTTTGTTAATGGCAAAACGGATAGCCGCACCCGCCAGAACAACCGACTGCAACGGCAACGTGGTAACAAACCCGAGTGCCTTACCAATCGTGTAGAACGCGCTACTGCTTCGACCGGTACGTGCTAGCGTTGCCGATTCAGTGTCGTAGAAGTTCCCAAAGAACTGAGTCAGGGAGTTAAAGCTCGCCACCCCGAATCGAAAATGAACCAGCTGACCATAGTCATCCAGTCCCTCACTATACGCCCGCCCCATCCCGTTGGAGGCCGAGAACCGTCCTTTGATACGAAGGTCGGCGTACTCTGTGAATTGCGGTGGTGGATTGATTGCAAAGTTACCGCCCAAACTGGTGTCAGTAAACTTAAGAGCAGCATCCGACAACAAGCGTCGGCGGGACAACTCTGCATCCACCGCGTGCTTGGGTAGTAAGAAACTGTTCTTAACCCACTCGGCATCTTTCAGCTCACCTGCCATGACGATCACTCCAAAAAAACATATAAAAAAAGGAGTGGGGGCTGAGCCCCCACTTATTACGCGTTGCGTCTAACGCTCATTGCAGGTACAAACGCTTCTTCCCTTTGACGACCTGGTCTGGAAGCAGCCGCCTGCCTAACGTCAGGGTTCTGAGCTGTCGGCGAGGCCGGAGCTGTACCCTTGTTAGACATCTCGAGCAGTGTCTTGTCAATACTAGACAATGTACCACTCATTTGCGTCTGAACGTCCAGTTGTTGTCTCAGGATAGACTCCATTCCACCAAGTGACTTAGCAGAATGTTCCTCCATGGCCTGACGTTGCTCTTGACGTTGAACCGCTTGCTGGGTCGACCTTCTCCCTTGTTCAGCAACCAGTGCATCCGAAGACGTGTCTGGGTTAACTGCCGTTGGGTTATTGGAAGCCCTCAGTAGCGATACGCCAACATTGGACGGTCCTGCTGGCCGGTTGGCTACAACCGGAGCATCAGAATCACCCTCATCAACCAGATCAACCGGAGTTTGACTCGGCACATTAATGCCGGCCATGCGCCGCGCTTCTGCGGCCTCTTTGTGACCAAGGTTGTAGCGTCGTGCCAGTTCCGCATAGGTCTCGTGGATCGTTCTGTAGCGTCCACCGTCCTTGAAGATGTCCGGGTTGGCTTTGGCCTCGGCCGGGAACAGATTTGCTGCAATGGCATTGGGGTTCGCTTTCAGGAACCGAGGAGCTGCTACGCTACCCATAAAATGAGACACGTAGTAGTCGACGTCGGTCATCTTACGACCGAGCGCAGGCTCCATTATGCGCTGGTTCTCTTTCATGTACTCAGCTGCCATCAGGGCATTCGCCCGTGGGTCTCTCCGTGAAGCAGTTGGAGAGATACCGTACTTAGCACCGTAGCGCTGAAGCATGGTTTTCCACGTACTATCGATGAACTGGTACAGACCAGTCGCCGAGCCCGTAGACGCGGCAACGCCGCCCCTGAAGCTAGACTCGATTCGAGCCTTCGCCGCCATCACACCGGGATCTACTCCCGCCATCTTGGACGCTGCAACAATCAGATCCTTCATGTTGTTCCAGCCGTCGCCCTTAGGTATCGGCAACGAGTTAATGTCGCCACCTGTTCCGTTACCCGGATGTACCACAGCGCCCCCGACCGACATCATGTCGCCCATGCCAAGGCTACCACCCCGTTGGATGCGGTCAATGATCCTAGAACCATTGGAGCCGTAATCATTGGTGCGGTTCCGATTCAGCGGAATCGGCTGTGCAGTGGTATTGGGGGTCAGCAATGGGTCGAGTCTCATCACACCTGTCGTCTGACTAGCGTTTCTGGACTCCTTGCTGCGCTGCTCGTAGTAGGTCTGTTTCCCAACAGCCTCACGCATTACCTGCAAGTTATTCTGAATGGACCTGGGGTCCGTGTTGATTCCTTCTGTACGGAATGGACTGGTTGAGATCAACCACACGCTGGTCTGAACCTTGTCCAGCAGCACCGTGGCACTGCTGACGGAGAGAGCGACTTCCAACCTCTCGGCTGGCGTGAGGCCCAAGGCACTTACAGCGATGTCACCACTGGGTTTGATCTTGCGTACACTGGTACAGTAGTTGAGGAAGACCGGTAGGAACCGGTTGGTAAACCACACGAGCCAATTAGCGCCGTATTCACTTGTGGTGTCTACAACACCAAACAGGCTACCGTGCTGCGACAAGATCTCACCGGGATCGCCGTTGAACTCCGCCACACCACCGTTCGTATAGACGATTTGACGATGGAGCGTTTCCTCCAGACCCATCATCAACCGTACCTTACTTACCTCTAGTTCGCCCAGACCGTAGGTTCGCATCCGAACCATTGTCAACGGGTCGATCGTAGACTGCGTAAACGACAGGTTAACCGAGGATTCCCCGACCGCCCTGACTGACCGACCCCGAACGCCAGCACCGCGCGCCCTCCTGGACATCGTTCCAGTTCCTTCATCGACAGAGTTTTCTTCAGCACGACGTTGTTCTGTCTCACGGCGATCAAACCCGTGACGATTCCGACGCCGGGCGAACGCGTTTTGCTCTGTCGGAGTACTACCCTGGTGTCTCTTGGCGATCTCCTTGTTGTACGTCTCAATGGCTTCGGCAGTCAGGCGCTCAATGAGACCCGTGGTGCCGCTCAGCTCCTCTCTTGGGAAAGGACTAGCCGTGACGTTGTATGGTGATTGACGGTCCGTCGTTCCAAACCTAACCTTGCTGAGGTATTGGATCTTGGACGTCAGCGGGACCTTTTGATCAGCTTCCCGGAAAGAAACACCCGGGGCCAATGCATTGGTTACCACGACGTGGGACAGCAATACCGGCTCAAACCGACGCTTGAACCAGAGTACCCACGACTCGAGCTGCTGCTCGTCCTCCTTGTCGACTCCGAAGAGATCAAGTGCCTCATCGACAATGTCCATGTCAAGCTTAAGGCTGGCGGTACCGCGACCATTGGTTTGAATAGTGGGCTCTACCAGTTCCTCCAGTTTACCCACAGCAGTGGCCTGTGCCTCGTTGGCCGGGTCTATGCCGTATTGCGCGAAACGGATACGCGCCAGCACAGCGTCTTCCTTGGTCAGGTACTCGTAGGCGAAGTACGCACCAGTGCCCAGTAGAGCGAGCGCCCCTACGGTGAGTGTAACCGGTGCGGTGAGAACACCCGCAATGGCTGTACCCGCGACAGCCAGACCAGTGCCCAGGGCACTCATGGCCCCAGTGCTCGCCAACGCAGTAAGGCCTGTCAGGGCCCACCGTCCCGCGCTAACCCACCGGCTAGCCGACGCAGCCGTCCTAGCCGCATTAGCCGTCCTGGCTGCATTAGCGGTCCTAGCCGCATTGGCTGTCCTACCGGCGGCGCCCGGAGACGGTCTTGGTGTGCGACCTCTGTTGCGACGACCTCTGAAGAGATCTCCAGCGCCACCGATCAGGTCTGCGGCTGAGTTAAGACCAACCAGTCCAGCGATGGCCGCAGCCAAGGCACCGAGTGGCTTGCCTATGAACTTCAGGGCCGCCATCAGAATGTTACCCGACTCCTTTACATCCTTGGCCTTATCTTGAGCAGTGGACTTCTTGGCCTGTCGTTTAGCCGCCCGACGTTTCATGATAGCGGCATAGCTTCCTTCGCGCTCACCGTCGCCATCGATGTCGCCCAATACACGCTTCTTGGGTTTAGGTAGACGATCAGAGAGAAGTTTCTTGATGTCGGACAAGAGAGAAACCTGGGTCTGCTCGGGGGACACAATCCCATTAGACAAACCACCCGCTTTTGCCCTGCCTTTGCCCAGAATCCCTTTCACCGCTGTCTTGGCTTTACCGGTTGCGCTCTTCACGCTATCCAAGGCCTTGCCAGCGGCGTCGGTGACGCCAGTCTTAAGGTCACCCTGCCACAGCACCGGACCGCCTGTCACATAGCTCCCCACGCCGTCCTTGATGTCCGAGAGAGACTTGAGCACCTTCCCTGTTTTCAGGGAGTAATACTCGCCCGCGTCGAACTTGGCTTTCGTCAGGCGTGGACGATCTTCGCCGTTGACATAAACGTCCTTGAACTCTTCTTTCTTACGACGCGCCAAACGCCACAGTGCCTTGATAGGCGCTACTTGGACCTTCCAAGCCGTACCGATGAACCCAGTGAGTTGCGACAGGCGCGGTCTGAACCTGCGACCGGCTGTATCGTTCAGGCCCTCGGCCAGCTCTTTGGCAGACGCCACCAGATTACCAGCTCTATCGAACACCGAACCCTTGATGTCACTCCAGCGAGATATCGGTTTTCCATCCTCATCGACGTACTCGCCCTCGCGGAGCAGCTTGGCAGACAACAGTGGGAACCTGGAACGACCATCCTGGTACAGATCAGTCGCTTTCTTGACACCTTTACCGAGTAGTCGAGTGGCCAGCTCACGCGGAGACCTAACAGCATCAAACATGTCTCGCGCGGTGTCACCCACTTCACCCAGTTTACGCTTACCGGATTCGACCTCTTCGGAGTTAGCCAGCAGCCAAGCCTGGTAGCGTGCTTTCTCTTTCTGAGACCCGTACAGGCTGAGGTATTGTTCGAACCTGCCACGGAGAGAGTCACCCGCTTGTTCTCGACCGGCGTTTAGCAAGTCTTTGAACTCGGTGGCCTTGTTAACTGCTTTTCCGAAGTAATCTTTACCGGATTCCTTCACACCGCTGAATTGGTCCTTAGCGGCCGCTCTCGCCAGCCACATCTGGTAACGTGCCTCTTCAGCACGGTCCATTGCTGCGCCTTTAGCCGATCCGAAAAGACCCTTGGCCTTCTCTTTGCTTTCAGCGTATTGTCCCTTAGCGGCGTTCTTAAGGAGCCACGATTGGTATCTGGCGTTTTCAGAGGCGCTCCGAAGCTTGTCGTTCAACACGTCCAGTTTGTCGTTGGCCTTTCCTTTAAAGCCAGCGGCCATTCCCTTGAACTTACCTACCTGGTCCTCAGCGGCATGTTGAAGCAACCAAGCCTGGTAACGACCCTCTTCCGACTTTTCGGATAGGTAAGACTTGGCTTTACCCAGGCGACCCTTAACACCACTACGTTGTTCATCAATCCACGCGCCCGACGCGTTTCGCATCAACCACGCTTGGTAGCGGATGTTGTCGGTTCCAGCGCCCAGTTTGCTACGAAGCTTGCCAAAGCTAGGGTTCTTGTCCATAAGACCCTTGGCATCTTCTTTAACCTGGTTGGTCTTGGTGCGGAGCTTCTGGTACATTTGACGCATGTAACCAGTGGTGCCTTTGACCATTTCTCCCGTGCGCTTACGGAACGCCAGTGATCCAGGACCACCAACGCCTCCGGGTCCGCCACCCACATCCATCCTGATCAATATCTCATCGATCTTGGAGTTAGTGATCTGGGCCTCAGTCAGTTGCTCTTTGGCCAACAGTTTGACTGTTTGCTCACGGAAGGCATCTTGAATCTGGGTGATCAGGCGATCTACCCAGTCTTCGCCGAACGCATTCCCCGCCGCACTGTCACCAAAGGGAGACGGTACAGCTGAATCCCCAGTAGCACCAGCACGTATACGACTAAGGCTACCGCCGTCCCCAAACAGCGGAGTACTTTCTTTGCCCGATTCATCGGCCATCCCCTCAAAGCCGAGCCCGCTATCTGCGCGGTACATCGACAAAACTCGATCGTAATTGAGCCGGTCGTCGTAACCAGATTTATCCACGAGACCCATACTGCGCAACAATTCACCGTAGCCGAGATTCATGTATCGTTGTGCATCGGCGCGTGCATTGGGTACGTTGTTTCTCAACCAGCGTACTTTCATGTCGGTGGAGGTTCGGAGGGCTTGGTACTCGTCGGTATCGGGCATACGCCCTTCTTCATCTATACCGAAGGTGTTTCTAAAGAACTCGGCCAGTTCTTCCCGAACATCATCACCAACGTTGGAGTTATAGTTATCGGACTTAGCGTATTTCTCCGGATTGAAATAACCACCGCCTGCAATGTCCCGAAGGATTTGAGCTTGGAAGGCCTCTTTTGCATCGTCCGACAACGCGTCTTCAGCGCCCAGTTCTTTGTAGATAGCCCCCATATCGGAACGCACACGCTCCACATCTGACACGGGGAACATCTTACGGCGAATGTCATTACGCATGGTCGACATCGACGTGAACTTGTTACGCTCAAGGTTATACGTCACCAACTCCAACGAATCGTCACCGGTCCGTATCTTGTCCATGGTGTTCAAGATACGTGCAAGATACCCGGGAATGATCTCAGTGATTGACTTGCGTGTCAATACGTTGAAGTGTGCGGCATCGTTCATCGCCTCAGTTCGATCGCCGGTCAACGACGTATCCAGATACTGTCTGGGGATGATCGACTTAAAGAAATCTTTCACGCCAGCAAGTGGATCGTCGAAGTCCGTCTGGGACTTGGCCCAATCGTTCGCCATCCCTGAAACGTTACCAATACCGTAGGCGAGCTTGTTACCGAACCGTGTAACTGCTTTGTTGCGACCAACGCGAGGCTTCAACCAACCACTGGCCTTTCGACCGAACCACTCACCTGCTGCACCGCCTGCGAGGTTACCAGCCATTTCCTCTGGAGAGATCGGCATATCGTCCAGCATTTCCAGACTACCGCCCATGCCAGAGAAGCCAGAGGAGAAGCTACCGACTTCACGCAGTACCCGATTGCGCAGGTTGTTGCTCAGGTTGCGAACAAAGTTCTGAGCATAATCCGACACCGAGCTTTGTGCTGCGCCAACAAGTTGCTCGCGAAGCTGGTTCTTGCCCACCTCGCTCAACTGTGCCTTACGGTATTCAGGCAAAGATGTGTTCTTGACCGTATCACGCAGATACGCAAGGATGCCCTCGTTAGAGGTGCGCTGGAGCTCCAACAGATCGCGCGCAGCAAAGAACTGGCGATATTGAAGTTCTAGTGTCTTGCGCTGGAACTTGGCCTGAATGTTATCTTGGTAGCTAACCAGGCGATCGAGCGCATAGTTGACACCGCGCATGGTGCCCAGTGTTTCTTTATGACGCTTGTCCTCTGAAATGAGTTTCAGAGTGTCACGAGCAATGTCCTCTTGACGGTTAGCGGCGTCGCTTTCAGCCTGCACACCGAAGATGTTGCCGAGCTCTTGTGCGATCTCCGCACCAACGGGGTCATAACCGGGACCCACCCCTTGATCGGAATTCCGGTCTGCGAAAGCCTCCAGTCGATCCTTTAAACCTTTGGGTATTTTACCCTCGATTTTGGGCAGGATCTTGCGAGTCCCTTTGGCCAGTTCACGTGTGACCGGTTGAAATTCACGGGCGGCGCTATTGTATAGTTCTCGCGCATCACTGACAATGGTGTCACCCATCTGGGCCGCGACTGAATACTCGTCGGGCAGGGCACGGAGCACAGACCGCTTTAGAAAGTTCTTGTCCTTGGCCGTGGTCTTAAGACCATCTACAAACCCAGTTGCTACTTTGGTAACGGGCTTGCGATCGTCTTTACTTGGATCGAGCGCCATCTCCAGATCGTCAAGATCCAGATCATCGAAATCCAAGTCGTCTAAATCGAAATCGTCTTTTTTAGCCATGGTAACACCTATGGTTAACGCTAAAGGTTTCACTCATACTTTCGGGTACTTATTGGGAGATCTCTCCGTGGACAATGGTAAACAATCCGTAGCAATGGTCGGAAAGCCGGCGCTTGTGTCGACAAATGTACGTAAAAGCCGACCATTCAACGTAGCTATCATGGACACCAATTCTGAGCGATTGAAGACCCTTAAACCGGTTCGCTCTCTTGATATCTACGATGGACTGACGAACAACTTTCACGAAGACGGTTTGTTCTCCGTCAGTATCTTTGGTCGTATCGGGGAAGAAGCTCGAGACAAACGATTCTCCTACATCCCCATTCGGACCGAGATCCTACATCCGATCATTTACGATCGACTGTGTCGACTAAAGGGTCTGTATAAAGGCATCCTTTCCGGTAAGGAGTTTGCCAACTGGGACGAGCAGGAAAAGGACTTCGTCAAAGCCGACGAATTGAGCGGCGATACCGGGTATCATTTCTTCATGGCCCACTGGCGGGACATCGAGTTCAAAGAAACCAAGTCCACTGTTCGTAACCTGCGAATAAAGCTCGTCAAAAAGTATATCGATCGGGCAACGGTTGACAAGATCCTGGTATTGCCTGCTGGTCTCCGCGACGTAGAGATCGATGCCAGTGGCAGACAAACCATGGACGACATCAACAGCATCTATTGGCGGATCATTTCCATCTCCAATACGATCTCGTCCACGTCGGTGGGTCGAAATGATCGGGTGCTAAACGTCTCCAGGAATTCTCTCCAACTTGCGTTCAACGAACTGTACGACATGTTGGAGAACATCCTGAAGGGCAAGCGTGGGTTTATCCAGAACAAGTGGGCGAGTCGCCGGGTGTTCAACGGTACCCGTAACGTTATCTCGGCCATGGACACCAGTGCCGCTGAACTAGGGTCTATTAACCACCCCAAGTACACCGACACCGTAATGGGGATCTATCAGCTGTCCAGAGGTTGCTTACCCCTGACGATCCATTTGCTGCGTTCGGGTCTTCTGGGCGATGTGTTCGGCTCTTCCGATGGCAACGCCAAACTGGTTGACCCTGAAACACTGATGCCAGAGTTCGTGAAGCTCCCATCGGACGTCCATGACAAATGGACCACCAGCGAGGGGTTGGAATCGGTCATTGTTTCGCAGAGTGACGTACCGCTTCGCAATCAGCCGATCATGGTCGAGGGTCGTTATATCGGTCTGATCTACAAAGGTCCGGGGATGGACTTCCGTATTTTCTCGGACATTTCCGAACTCCCCGCCGACCGAGACCGTAAGGATGTACACCCGATCACATTGATCGAGTTGATCTATCTGTCCGGATACCAGAGGTGGAACACGCTTTGTACGCTGGTTACTCGTTACCCCGTGATTGGTGCCGGCAGTATTTATCCGTCCACCGTCTACGTGAAAACCACCATCACTGGGGAAGTGCGTCAAGAGCTCGACGAATCGTGGCAGCCAATGGGACCAGAGTTCAGAGCTCCTGAATTCCCCAATGGGTCGGACAAATACGTCGACAGTCTGATCCCGCATCCAAGTCGACTGGCTGGTCTCGATGCTGACTTTGACGGTGACACTGCGTCAGCCAACATTATTTACAGTGACGACGCATTAGCTGAGATTCGTCAGTATTTCACCCGCAAGGAGTCCTTCATCGACACCAAGGGTTCCTTCCGAGCAGCACCGGCTACTGACACTGTTTCACTGGTATTGAGAAGCCTTACTGAGGACTAATCATGTTCACAACGACCCCAACGATCTCGCTTGAAGGAATGACGCTGAATTCTGACGTCTACTACAAGCGATACGGTATCCGGACAGAAGGGCGACTGATGTCGCCCAAGTTTCACCCGATCTCAACCCTGACCCTACCTAAAAGCTCCGTCATCCATTATGTCGGCGAAGACGACAGCGACAAGGGACTGGACCAAACCGCCCTTATTCTGCGTGACGCCGATCGACTCATGATGATCGAACACCAGGTCGAACTCGCTACCCGGGAAGGCAACCCACGTCCCACCTACGTGAACTCGGGCAGATTGATCCGCGAGTACTCTCGTGTCAACCGTCGCATCAAACTGGTTAAGAAGCTGGAGCGTAGCGCTTCTGACCCGATGACGTTGCTGATTGAGAACTACGCGCTTCTGAATCACCTGTACCAATATCCAACCAGCTACTTCGCCAGCTGGTACAAGTGGAAGAACGTGCAGAACACACTCTGGGCCAATGTGGATCGTGTTTGCAATGTGCTGGATCGCGATCACTACATCTACTGTCAGCTCCCGAACACCATTCCTGATATCATCGACTTCAGGAAAGCAGAGAAAACCCATACTCGGGCCACTCTGGATGCATTCGGTGAGAACGGCGCTCGCAACATGCTGGACATCTGGACCTGGCTTGGCGCTAATCGCGAAATGTCCTGCATGTCTGCCCTCCAGCCAAAGAACTTCTCCAAGGTCAACTTGATTTGGGTGGAATCTGGCGAGTGGTTCGTTATTAACCTGGGTCTACTGAACAGCTGGGCTAATGGAGACGTTTCTCTGGAGTCCATTGCCGACGTAGATCCGGAGCGGATCACGCTGTCGCTGGAGTCGGATGAAGGGGACTTGTTGATCCAGCGTTATTTCCTCCGCATGCTGACCAGCCTCTACGAGGTCCGCACCAATACGGTGTCGTCCACCAGCCCCATCGAAGAAACCGTCGTTGCCGAGGTTTCCGATGAACTGGGGATTCCGGAAGACGAGGTTAAAAAGGCTGACGACATCAACGTCGTCGAATCAAAAGAGCCTCGCAAGATAGAACCGAAGGACATCGTCCCGGGTATGTCACGCAGCCAGGAGATCCGGGAAGAGAAGATCCGTGGTGCCGCTAAGGTTCAGAGCGCAGTGGGTGAGAAATCCGAAACAGCTGCCAAACAGCCTCAGCCAGAGGACCTCAGGCTCCTCGATCAGGAACTGAGCTCTCCGAAGAAAGAAGTCATCGAAGATGCTGCCCAGACAGAGAACCCGCTGGTCAAAGGGATTCGCGTTCGAGCAGCCAAGATGGTGGAAGACGGGATGATGTCCAATGCCCAGTATAACCGAGCATTGGCAATGGCGGAGAAGTACAAGGAGATCCCCAATCCGTTTGGAGAAGGGACGTTGGCAGAATACATCGAACCCAAGGAAGGGGAAATTGAACTCGAAGGCGACGGTGCATTGGCTGACATCTCGACCGTGACTGACAAGTCGATGCTGCACAACACGCTCGAGGAAGTGTCTGAAGGCTATCGCAAGAAGCTCCTGACCAAGGACATCGCGGCCTGTGTGATGAACGTCCAGAAGGTAGGCGTTGCGGTCACCAAGTTCGAAGTCGAGCCCATCCAGGACGCGTTGAACGACTTTAACGCCTACACCGTTCGATTGAATCCGGTCTCTGGTTCTCCGAGCACGATTCGCGCGGCGATCTACGACATCAAAGAAGATGGCACCTATATTGCCAACGGTGTCAAGTGTCGACTGCGTTGGCAGCGAGGCGATATGCCGGTAAGGAAGATCTCTCCAGATTCGGTAGCGCTGACCAGCTTCTACGGCAAGGTGTTTGTTCGACGGTCTGCCAAGAAAGTGAATGCCTATGGCACGTGGTTGTGTGACAACATCGTTGCATTGGCCAACGTCGAAGAATCGGCAGTTAGCGACATACACGTTGGACGAGTGTGGAAGCACCAAGACAAAGTGCCTCGTCTGTTGAGCATGTTGGCTCAGCGTATCCGTAGCGTCAAAATTGGTAACGTGTCGTTCAACTTCGACTACACTAACCGCCGGGACGTATTCGGAGAGGACAGTGTCTCTGTCGAATCGAATGGTAGTGTGTTGGTAGGGAAGACCCGCAATGGTCTCGTGGTGATCACGGCCGATAACCGCTTGATGTTGCACAGCGGTGACAAAGTCACCGAGTTGCCCGCTCTGCCGATCATGGCTGGGTTTGAGAACCCAACTGGTCCGCTCGAGGTTGCCGAGATCAACATCTTCCGCTCCAAGATACCCGTTGGCGTTGTTCTGGGGTATCGGATGGGTCTCAGTAATCTGTTGGCCAAGCTGAACATCGTTCCGCGTCGTGTACCGAAGGGTACGCGGTTGAACTTGGAGATGAATGAATTCGCTGTGCAGTTCATCGACGAGTCGCTGGTGTTCGATCGAAACAACCCAATGGCCATGCTCATGATGAGCGGGTTCGTTAACTTCAAGAACGTCATCCGCAATTACGGGTCATCGGTGTTCGACAAGCAGGATGTCTACTTTAACCTGTTGGACAGTCAGGGCATGGGTATTCGCCATCTTCGAGAAATCGACCTGATGTTCCCAATGTTCATTGACCCCATTACTGAAGGTATTCTGCGCAGCCGCGACGAACCTACAGAGATGGACGACCTGGTCATTTACGCAATGGAGCTGCTGACCACTGACTGGCACCCGAAGGAGATCGACATTCGCTACATGCGCCTGAAAGGCTATGAGCGTTTTGCCGGGGCTTTCTACCAGGAACTCATCAAGTCCCTCCGGGCGTACAATGCGCGCTCTATGTCGGCTGGCGCCAGTATCGAAATGTCTCCACATGCGGTGAGGCAGGCCATTGATCAAGACACCAGTAAGATCTTGGTGGAAGAATCCAATCCAGTACACAACACAAAGGAGAAAGAAGCATTGACGTTCTCCGGTACCGGAGGGCGATCCATCCAAACCATGGTCAAGCGCACCAGGGAGTTTGATCCGCACGACCAAGGCATTGTGTCAGAGGCCACCGTGGACAACAAGTCTGTGGGTGCGACTACGTATCTGTCGGCCAATCCCCAGATAGCCAACCTCCGGGGCGTTGTCAAGGTAGAGGACAAGGCCATCAACCCAACCACTGTGTTCAGTACCTCTGCACTGTTGTCAGTGGGCGTTGACCACGATGACCCAAAACGGATAAACTTCGTCAACATCCAGCAGTCCTCTGTTATCCCAGCAGATGGGTATCAGGTGTCGCCGGTTCGCACAGGGTACGAGCAGGTACTAGCACAGCGGACAGACGATCTATTCGCAACAGCCGCCAAGCAAGACGGTGAGGTTACTTCGGTGACCGCAGATGGGATCGTTGTCACGTACGCTGATGGTTCGGTTCGCAGGATAGAACTCGGTAGACGCTTTGGCACAGTTGCTGGGGCCACGGTTCCACACACTGTTATCACTGACCTCAAGGAAGGTGACAAGGTTGTCAAGGGCGATATCCTGGCATTCAACACCGGGTATTTTGCACGAGACCCCATTAACCCAAAGACGGTTGCATGGAAGGCCGGTATCTTGGTCACCACGGCGTTTCTTGAGTCGCCGGATACATTGGAGGACTCCTGCGCCATCTCGGAGAAAGTAGCCGAGCAAATGACCACGCAAACCACCAAGATCAAGAACGTGGTTGTTAAGTTCGATCAAGTGATTCACAACCTGGTTAAGCCCGGGGTTAAGCTGGACCTCTCTAGTATTTTATGTACCATAGAGGACCCGGTCACGGCCAATAGTGATCTGTTCGACGAAGACTCGCTGGACACGCTTAGGATGCTCAGTGCTCAAACTCCTCGAGCCAAGTTTGTAGGTACGGTGGAGCGCATTGAGATCTATTACAACGGCGATAAAGAAGATATGTCGGAGTCTCTGAGAGAACTCTCCGTCAAATCGGATACCCAGATCCGTAAGCGCTATAAAGTACAAGGGCGTGGTAACAACGTGACTGGTCGCGTTGACAGCTCGATGCGGGTAGATGGTAATCCGTTGGAAAGTGATACGGCCGTCATCAAGGTCTACATCACAGCTTCTGTTCCAGCGGGCGTGGGCGACAAAGGCGTTTTCGGCAACCAGATGAAGACGGTTATCGGTCGAGTTATGACTGGTATCAACCGGACTGAATCCGGTGTGGACCTTGGGGCCATCTTCGGATGGAACAGTGTCACTGCACGTATCGTCGAATCGCCGGTCATTATCGGCACCACCAACACCGTACTCAAACTCGGCAGTCGCCGGGCCGTAGACATCTACAGAGGAAAGCAGCAATGAAATACAACCACAAACCCATGTTAGTGACGCTGGCTAACGCCACCGAGCTCACGGCCCGGGTCATCGCCGACGTTGTTGGGGGAGACCTGGCGAGCGAAGTGGGCGATGAGCCGGTGACTTCCGAGTCGATGTGCGGCGTCATCACTGCGAAGTTGCAAAACAACATCGCCAACTCCAACAAGCAAGGGGGTATCCAGTAATGCTCAGCAACGTTAGCACTGGAGAGGCTTATCTCCTGACAGAAAATCTGCTCGCCAAAGGCATTACCGTAGCACCGCTGGTTGGCAGCCCGCTGGAAACGCTGTGTCAGGAAAGTACCGATGGCATCAACGTAGTTGGTGGCGAAAACGTCTACGCTGACAACGTCGTTGAAGAAAGTCGCTACGTGGACGCCGCTGGAACAGCGATTCACGAAGCAGTCATGCAGGACATGGTTAAGAACGTGTCCAACGTGGTTCGCAAGACCATTTACGTTGCCAAGAACGTCGTTAACCCGGCGCTCAAGTCCGTACTGGAGAAGTACGAAGCACGGGTCGCAGACAGCACTCACGCTAGCTCCAACGTCATGTCGGTTGTTCCCGACAACCTGTCGAAGGTGTGGTCGAACCCGACCGTGCTGGGCATGATCGAACCGTACACCAACGTGGCGATCAAGAAACTGACTCTGGACCTGCGCTTCCCGGTTCTCGAGCCGGAAGAACTGATGGATCTCGTGCTGACCGGTAGCGACTCGTTTGATCGCGAGATCAAGAAGTTCATCGAAGAAGTCGGCCCAGAGGTTCTGATGTCGACGTACGACAGCGTCTATCGTCTCACTGGCTCTCTCAACGAATCCACCTCGCTGCTGTCCGGTGACACGCAGGCCGACCGTGCTCGAGTTCTCCTGACACACGTGCTGGCCCGCAAGCTGATCAACTCTCCGCCCGAAAGCATGAACATCGGCCTGGGTGAGTATCGCGAATACGTGGCCAAGCTGCAAGAGCAGTCTGGTCGTGCGGCGATTCGCATCATCGAACGCTATGAGCTGGCCGTGGCCCGTAAGTCGCTGGTCATCTCGTATCCGTACGGTACGCTTTCCCTGTTGAACGCGGACTCTGGTGTCGTTCTCGTTAACGGTCAGGTCTACAAGCAATGGCTGAAGGATGGTGGCTGTCCTGAGATGTTGTTCGGTGCTGCTCTGACCGACCGGTTGACCGATGGTGGCGCTATCTTGGCTGATGGCGAGCGCTACGTGAAAGCGTACGAGCGCGAGAAGGCCATGTTGAATACCCAGCTGCGACTGGACTCCATCAACATCCAAACCGACGCCATGTTGACTGCGCTCACCGAGCACATCAACGAGATGTCCGAAGAGGACACCCCGAAGACCAAAGCCGAGTGCCACCGGGCACTGGCTGACAAGCGTTCAATGATCACCGCCGTCACACTGAAAGAACCAGCCCTGTTGGCCCGTAAGCTGCTGACCTGTGTCGTCTACGACCACACTGATGCCGAAGCCCTGCTGAGCGCCATCGACAACGTGTGCGAGGCCAACAAAGACATCTCGATGGAAGAAGCCGCTACCTTGGGCACCATCGAGTATGTTGCTCACTGGGTATCTACCAACATCGTAGCATCCTATCTGTAGGGGTATAAGGGATGATGGACTTTTCAACGTTGACGAGGGACGCCAGTAAGATCCATGGCGCCTTGAAGGAAATGAAGGATGGGTCCGTTGTCGCTTTGGAACCCGTCAAGATATACATACCGGTTCGCTTCTCAGAGTCAGGCCTGGCTCACGTCGACGACGAAGTGTCAACCGTGGCGATCTTCGGCATCACCGTGCAGGATAAGTACCTAGGTGTCTCCTGTACGGTTTCTAACATTCGACTAGACCCCAGCTCCATTGGGGTCGTTGAATGTGAGGACGGCGATTACCACGAATTCTCGTTCGAGACCGGTGCAACCGTGTTTGTTTATACCGACTTGGTTCAGGTCGATACATTGCCTTATTCGATCTCCAGCGAATTCATCGACAAAGGTAAGGTTCCGTCCTACCTGACGTACGATGACACCGTAAAGCTGTTCGATACGTCCGGGGATTTCACAGGGATGACCGTTGGGGCCAACCATGCGTTGGCCGAGATGGTTTGCTCGGTTATCTTCAGACAGCAAGACGACCTCGGTAAGTACTATCGCAAAATTGCCGAAGAACCCGGTTCCAAGCGTGTCCCAGCGCCAGCAGTGGTACCCAACCGCAGCGTGGCATGGGGTGCAACCAATACAACGGCTAAGCTCACTGGAGCTTATTTCAGCGAGGGCTTGACATCTGCCCTGATCAATCCGTCGGAGCGGTCAGAGCAGATCGAAGAGCTACTTCGCCGCTAAAGGAGTTGAGAATGTCTCAGCGTGCAACGTTTGCCTGTACTGCACTTTTGCAGACTGGTAAGAAAGGAATACTCAAACCGGATGACGAAGGGTATTATCCGGTTGTTCTCGGTGCGTACGATGTCTGTAACAGCGCCGGTGCTCTCTACCCACTGCAACCAGCTCTGGATGTCTTTAAGTCATCCGGTCCTTTGATGCGACGTATCTCACGTGGCGCCTGTCGCGGCGAGTACGGTCATCCGAAACGCCTGCCCGGCATGACGGATCGCGAGTTCCTTCATCGTGTAATGCAGATCTACGAAGAGCGGGTCTGTTTCCACATTCGTGACGTAACTTTGGACTCGGGCACTGTTAAAGACGAGAACGGTCGTCCGGTAACGGTCGTGTGCGCCTCTATCAAGCCCTGTGGGCCTCTTGGGCATCTTCTTGAGGCTAGCCTAAAGAATCCCAACGAAAACGTCGCCTTCAGCGTTAGAGCGCTTACTGACGACTTCATGGAACGGGGTCAGCTTATTAAGCACACGCGTTCTATCGTCACGTGGGACTATGTGAACGAACCTGGGTTGGCTCAAGCCACCAAGTACAACTCACCCGCGCTGGAGTCGGCAGAAGAAGTTCTCTTCACGCGTCAGCAGGTAGAGTCGCTGGTTGAGCGTCAGTCGGTCGGTGCCTCTATGGAGAGCTTCTACTCTCCGAGTGACATTGTGCGCGACATGGGTTGGAACGAACCCAAACGACAACTGCCCGGTTCCATGAACTGGTAAAGATCGTTGGTCAGAAAAGGCTAGCCCGTCGGCTAGCCTTTTTATTCGCCAGGTGGCTAGTCGATCTAAATCTTTTTCACCCACACATCATTAAAGTGCATTAGTCAAGCAGTTCGATTCGGTATAAAAAATTACATCGAGAACTGTAGCTATGAACCCCGATGTGTATTGCCGGTGCAAATGATGCTAGCTAACCCCGCACAATACCGTTGGTTAATCGCAGTAAACTTCAATAAGCAAGGAAAGAAAGACATGTCTGATATCAACCCCGTTGTACTGTCCCTGGCCGAAATCCTGAAGAAATCCGCCAAGCTCGATCCCGAGACCGGTGTCATCGTTGCCGACGAAGGCGCGTTCGAGAAGACCCTCGAAGGCACTGACCTGACCATGGATCTGTACAAGCAGATCGCAGCGCACAACGCCAACATCGCCGCCGCTACCGGCCACGTGACTGCCGACGTCGGCCTGGCTGCCATGAAAGCCGACAAGACCCTGAACAAGGTATCCTTCGAACTGCCGATTCTTCAGGACTCCGTGTCCCATACTTTCACTCGTGAAAAAGAAGTCCTGGGCGGCGCGCCGGGCAGTACCGATCGCGAAACCAAGAAAGTGTACGGCCAACTGTCCAGCCGCTGGTCCGTGTACGCCTCTGGCCCGCGTGGCCAGCTGAAGAAAGTCAAGGCGCACTTCGCTGCCCTGGCTGAAGAAGCACTGGGTTAATCAGACTCCAGTTGTTTATTGATAAACGGGGCCTTCGGGTCCCGTTTATTTTTTTGTCTTGTCGTGGCGGAAAAGGGCCACCGGCCACAATGTATGAAAGTCCTTGCGAGGTAAATCATGCAACTCTATACCGTACAACTGGGTCAATGGCGTCTCGTCCCACCCGATGTTGAACTGGTGGACACCACAGTCAAGTCAGGCGCCAAATTCCTTGCTCCTACGTGGGACATGGTCATGGGTGTGAAGGACGGCTCGTTAACTGAAGAACAGTACACTGTTCAGTATTACGCTATGATGCGTGAAAGTTATCGTCGTAACAAAGAACAGTTCTTGGCGTTGCTGGGTAAGCCCGCTGTTGCCTTGGGTTGTTACTGTAAACCCGGAGACTTCTGTCACCGTCTGTTGTTGATTGATATCCTGAAAAGGATCGCAATAGTCAACGATATACATTTTGAATACGTGGAAGAAATAAAGTCGGCCATCGGAGACTAGGATGACGCCAAATCGCTTGCTGTGCTTGTTGTCGGACCAATTCATGAACGATGCGTTCTGGTGGCCCATTGAGGTCATGCGTATGAAGTACCCTTCTCTTGATCTTGATCAGCGAGTTCTGGATGAAGTTAAGTACCTCTTGCGATTAGACAAACTCGTTGCTGAAGACGGTAATACCGGATACATCGTCCAGAGACAACCGTATTACGTAGCGGTCTATGCGTGGCTTGCCGGTAACCCTGACGTACTCAGTTTAGGAGAGGCGTTGGAGAAGTACAAGGAATGGTCAGCACCGATACAAGAGAGACGTAGAACCGATCCTCCAAAGCACCATATGTTCGAGTACATCTACCATTGTTTCTACAACAGACACCACGGTCCTGTCTGCACTCCACCGGTGTCAGAATCGCCCCTGGCGAGTTTCATTGAGGAACTCAAAACCCCTGATATTTATGAGGGGTATCGCGCGTGGCTGGCCCAATTGGGCTACACGTGGGAACAGGGGGGGTTTGCCGTAGACAGTTACTTCAATAGCGTCTGGACAACCCTGTATAACCATGGAGGAGCTGAGGGGGTGACATGATTGGACATGTTGGCATGGGACTCAACTCGGGTCTCAGGGTAGTTCTTGGTGACGAAGACGATTTTACACGCAGACAAGATCGCTTCCACGGAAAGATGGTGGTGATCATCAAGCAACGGACCCGGTCATTGGAGTCGGTTGTTTATTATGGGTTGGAACGCCTCGATGGAAAGAATTACCGAAAGGTAGAACACGACATCGACGAGAACACCCTTAAAAAGATTCGTTAACGCATCCGGATGCATTACATGACCCGACCGAGATTGTTCGCGATTGATGTCAAGATTTGAGGGCTTCGGCCCTCACTGTTTTTTTTTTGCACAAAAAAGCGCATAAAGGCGGAGTCCCGAAGGACTCCGCTTATGCCGGTTGACCGAATGGTTACCGAACAGCAGTACGAGAAGCGTTGGCCAACTGGTTGGTGTAGCTCTCGGACGAGGTGTCAACGCTGGAATCAACGTTGTCGTACATTGCCGGACGCAGCGACGGGTTAACGTGAGTCAGGATCAACTCATTAACCAACTGCTGGGCCAGCATGTCAACGCCTTCACCGACTTGAGTGGTAGCGGAGAACTCGATGTTGTAATCGATGGTTTCGCCAGAACCGGTCAGGTCACGACGACCGGTTTTCTCACCGCCACTGTTCGGCATCATGTTGGTAGTCAACCAAGCGGTCTGAACCCGAGTATGAGTCGGGTCCAGTTCGATGAAGATCATCGTCGCTGCCTGGTAATCGGGCAGCAAGTCGCTGGTGGTGGACAGACCAGTGGAGACAACGCCGGGAACCTTGGAGTTCGGGTCCATCATCAACATCGTGATCCAGTACTCCAGGAACGCGTTGATGGGCTTACCGTACTTCTCAGTCCAGACGAATGTCGGTGCGGTACGAGCACGGGTGACGTTGCCGACACCTTGATGCATTTCGCCAGCGCCACCGAAGGGCGTTTCAGTGAACTCAACGTCCAGCGTCGATTGAATCCCCTCGATCGAACGAGGATGGAGTTCAACCAGCGCTTTCAGCTGAGCGGCCAGCTTGCCGGTCGGATCGAGATCTGCAAAGCCTTTCGGCGCGTCCAGGAGGATACAGATCAGGTTCGGTTTGATGTGAGGCGTGTTGCTCACAAAGGTCGGCATGTCGGGTTGGAAACCCATCTGACCGCCCTTCTGGATATCCAGCATCGGCGTGTTTTTATTCACGCTATACGTGGAACCCTGGAAAATCGCGTCTTTTGGTCTCATCCTTCATAATCCTCAAGTCGGCGGGCTACGATGGTGTAGGTACCAACAGTGCGCATGTTGTTACCGTACAGGTTGACCTTACAGGACCAGCTATAGCCGCGTTGTTCGTCAGCATCGGTCATGAAGGTATCGGGCTCAATGATGAACCGGTTGGCGAAGCGAGAAGCCGCCGCACGCTGCTCAATCAAGCGGTTGGACTTGTCGATGAACTGACGGACAGTCAGGGAACTATCGCCAGTCAGGTCGCGCCATGTGCGTTGACAAACCTTCTCCAGCTCGGCCAGCGCGAATGCGGTGATCAGCGAGTTCAGGATGGAGGTGTCGTCGCTATAGACGGTTTGAATGCCCGGGTAGAACAGAGAGCGACGATCGTACGACGCTACCCACACCAGGCCGTTCGCCCAATCCTTGTTACGGATAGAGGTGGACTTGTAGGTGGAGTTCACCGTGTTCACATTGAAGCGAGTCACGATGTTGGCCGGAGACACATCGAAGGCTTTGTCCGCTTTCCAGACACCGTTGCTGGCGCCCATGAACTCAGCTACCTTGGCAGCCAGGTCAATCGTCAGCGGCAGGTTGCCCTTGAACTTGGTGTTCAGCATGCGACCACCGTGTCCAACAACCGCAGCACGACAAACGCCGGTGCCGTAGTATTCGGATTCGGGGAACATGGCCGCCGCAGTGCGCAGAGCGATCGCGACACTGGACTCTTCGGCAGTGGTGTTCAGGGGCTTGTTAGCCTCTTGAGTACCAACGATGGTGATGATGTCCTTGCGAACACCCATCGGAACGAAGAGCTTCTTCTTGGTTTCCAGCGGAAAGCCCGAGTCCCAGATAGCGGACTGTGGCCACATGGCTTCGTCCAGGAACTTGTTTTCCAGCTCGCCGTAGTTCTCGCACTCGTTACCAACGCGCTCGGCGAAGTCTTCGTCGTTCATCACACCGTCAGAACCACCGGTAGCGTAGTGGGTGGTGCCAGAGGTGAACAGCAGGCCGCCGTTGGACGGACCTTCAACAACGTACGAGTAGTGCGGACGACCCAGGTAGTCAACGCCAGACAGCAGGTTGATCATGTGCTTGTCGCCGTCTTCCCACTGGTCGAAAACGTCCTCGGACGCAAACAGCATGTCCAGGATGGTATCGACGTTCTGGTGATAGACGAAGAACTGGCCGATGTCACCGTAGACCGGAGTAACCGCATCTTCATCGTTCCACGCGGTCGGGAACAGCTCGTCAACAAACAGGTCTGTTTCCAGACGCGGGTTGATCGCGCCTTCCATCAGGGAGAATTCCAGATACTGACCACCAGACTGGGTCTCGTTGATGTTGGGCAGAGAGTCGACACTGGGCTTCAGTACAGACTGGAGGCGATACAGGTTGGTGCGCTGAGCTTCGACCAGGTCTTCGTCGACAGGAATGGAAGAACGAGCAGTTGCGCAGTAGAAGCGAATGCCGGACAGATCGCCCCATTTACCGAAGCTGGACATCGGGATGTCGAACATCGGATACAGTTGAGACTGTTCGCCGCCATTGGTCTGAGAACCAGCAACAACTTCAGCACTACCAACGTCGCCAGTTACGACGCCAGCGACCCATTTACCGATATAGCCAGGAGTGGTGTCGCCGGTAGGAATGGGGAGACCGGCCTGGTCCAGGCGATAGGTGCCGTCAGTGTTGCGTTCGTACACCGGAACATCAGTAGGCAGCAGATCCAGAGACAGACGAATTGACGCAGTTGCTGCGCCGACCGCCGGCTTGATGCGCTGGACGATGGCCAGGTTGCCGTATTCATTGAATACGTTTGCCAGAACAGTCTGGTGGTTGGCGTATGCTTCGGAATAATCGAAGCTCTTGGCCCCGTACATCCGGGTCCGTGCCGCGCCCGCTACCAGCTGAGGGGTGGAAGGACCGCGCTCGGTGTACAGGAAAACGTGGGGCAGGTGCGTCGGTAGCGCGATGGGATCATAGACCGGTGGCCGGCCCGACAGATCCTGACCGCCCAGCAAGCGATATTGCGGTGAGGCATTGATGATCGGGGTCATCGTGGACTCCTGTGACTTAATGGTATAGTTCAAGTAGCGATGTAGCACATCATATTAATTGGTTACATGACTGCGCGTAGACTACCCAGTGGATTCATCAGATAATTGCGAAAGAGGAAGGCTTGATGTTCATTTATCCATACACTACCACCCCCTGTGAGGGTTATGCCCCTGCCGTTGCGAACATTGTTCGCGCCATTAAAGAGGCGCTGGTGCACGGTACTTTGCATCAAGCACAGTTGCTCAAAGGAACCCCAAAGAGTAACGTCCTCACAGTGTGCGGCGACTCCCGAGACATTCCACCCTTCGCACATCCAATTGAAGTGGAGTGGAACTCCGTTAAGTACGTTGTCGCTGACATGCGAGGTTTCACTCGCATCAATCAGAACAAAGAGGTTATTGTTTCAGCACGCAACGAATACGACACCGCTTACCTGCGGGCCATGCTGACCAGTCATTGGGCGGAGAGCTCTCCGCAAGATCTGGCTTCGCTGGGTAGTCTGCCACTAGCCGTTTACATGCGCTGGTTGACAGAGGCGATTGTACGTAGGATAGGACTCGATCCACAGGAACAAATGACCATCATGGTCATCACCGGGTACTTCTACCTGTCGCTGTTCCGTGAAGATCCTGCCCTCAGTGACAAGGACCTGCAAAACTTTGCCAAGCAGATCTCCAACAACAGTTTCATCCCTGTTAACAAGGCGATGGAGATTGCTGATCAGCTGGCACCCATGTACTCCGTAAAGGATTACGTTGCCAACCTCAAGAAAGTGGTGAACAGCAGCCGCCTGGAGAAGTTCTCTGAAGGCTTCTTGTACTCCATTCTCCTTGGCAGCTGGTTCGGCGCCAACGCTCGTGAGATGATTGCTGTTGCCGTAGAGCACCCACCGACCTTCATTGCCATGGTCTATGCTGCTCTGCGTGATCGTTCCTACAACAACACACATCTCGGCAAGCTGGTTGTCCAGCTCGACAAGCGAGACCTTGGTAAAACGTTCACATACAATCTGTCCAGTCTCAACGATCTATGAGGTGATTGGAATGTTCGACTTCCTCGTTGACCACGCTCGTAAAAACGTGTGGTGTACGCCGGACCAAGATATGCAGGTTATCCTACAACCGGCACGCATTACCCCAATGAACGGTAGTCGCAACAGGGTAACTGTTGGGTGGGATAGCTACCCCCTTCCCACTCAACAGGAACGTTATTTTGTTTATCAGATCGGCCAATTCCCTCCGGAGCTCATGGGTCTTTTGCCCACTAAGGGAATCTGGACAACCTTCGCCGATGTCTGTACTCAAGAAAACCTGATTGCCGACCTTTATGTCAATAGCGGCATTCAGGTGCCGCGTGTTCTGTCATGGCTGCTGGTCACCAATGACAAGAACGTTGTCATCGCCGTAAAGAACCCGATTGACCTGGGGATCGATTTAAACGCCAACTCGTTATTTGTTCGTCTTTACTCCAACGCCTATTTTGGATCGGTGCGTCGCGGCGATCAAGAAACAGGCATTGTGGTTCAAGGCGGTTTGATTGAGACCACCTCCCAGTTGCTCGATCTGCAACACCAGTACGACCTCCGGAAAGCAATGCCGGGTAAGACAATGGCTTATGTCAATGGCGTTGTTCGCCACGCCATTAGTCCGTTCACTGTTTCCATCGGCGACGTGGCCGAGTTCGTTTATGACAGCACGGTTCGTCGTTCTTTTGAAATGACGTTGTCGAGCCTCGGTACTTTCGATAGCCTGTTGGACGGCAAGCGCAAGTACCTGATCCATCCGTCGAATGGCGACATGAACACCATTAGCTATCGGGACGACATCGACATCTATCTCATCCGGAAGGACGGCACGTCCTACAGCGGTGTCTATTACCATCGCAATAGCGACGACGCTGTTCGCATGGTCACGCACCGTGATTACTCGATCGCCGTCCCATATGTCCAGGGTTACATCACGGACAACGCTTTCCTGGGCACCACGTCCAATGTCCGGGTTCTAGTCAACGTTCGGAACAGCGGCTATGAACGACCCCTTGTGAACGTACATAACCGGATCAAGGAACTGTACAAGTTGCCCGATGCCAAGATCAAGCAGGCATTCCTCGGGATTAACTCGACTGTAGCCAACTGGCGGGCTGATGTTCTCGAACAGGCAGCCTATCCTGAAATCATGCGCTCTCCCCACGGGAACGTACCAGCTGTTACGGTTCAACGCGCTTACGGGTACAACGCCATCGCTAAGCTGGTTGCGGACACGCCTGTCGATGTGTTTAGCATGGGTGGCACGCCTGCCGTTGCGCTTCCGTATGGTCTCTGGGTAGCGTCCACCATGTACGAGTACGATGCCAATGGTCATCTGTTGGGTTTCTACCAGCATCCACAGGGCGAGCACTATTTCCCTTTGAATGACGGATGCGTTCGAGTCGAAGGCATTGTTGGCACTGGTTCCCACGCTCTGGATGTCGACTTTGGATCACCGACCACCCAGGTCGACCCACAGTACAGCTACCGCTTCTACCGCTGCCCTATCGTTCAGTCTGGCGCTAACGAGGAATGGGTGGATGTCACGGGTACTTCAGACTACACGATGGTCGACGGAGTTGTTTATTGGTACGTCAACACCGTGGACTTCTACACCCAGGTGTTGTCTGACAAAAACTTCCTGGCCTATGAGTTCACCATGTCGCCCAGTAGCGGTTTGTTGTCATTCGACATCACAGCCAGGGAGACCCACTTCGGTATCGAGCAGACCAAGCCTTTGAAACTACCGCCTGGTAAACTGGAGCTGTGGTTAAATGGTCGGAGTCTGATCGAAAATCTGGACTATTATCTCGAATGGCCCCGGGTGGTAATTGTCAACAAGGCGTTCTTGGTGGAAGAGGGAGAGCAGCGCATTACTGTGCGCGGCACGGGTTTCTGCAACACCGACCTTACGCAACCAGCAGCAACCGAGTTCGGTTTCGTTGAACACGGTCTTCTGAGTCGCGATGGCCAGTACGATCTGCGTGATGACCGCGTTGTTCGTTTTGTGGTCGAGGGAGCTCTCCACAGTCGTGACGAACTGGCCTTCTCTGAGGAGCACAGCGGCGCGATCGTCTCCAACGTACGTAATGGTGCCCCTTATCTGGTTGACGACCTTGTCGTTGCTCTTAGGGGTCTTCCTGAGGGCGATACGTACACTCTGCGGGATGAATCTAAGTTGGTTGACGCTGCGGTGTCTAACTACATGACGGTTCTACTCCCGGAACCCACCATCGACCAGCCAAATGCCATCCCTGATGTGTACGATGTGGTCAGTCCTTTCTGCTCCAAGATGATCAATGATCTCGTCAACGGTGTTTTCGAACCAATGGGTATCGAAGGTCACTATAGCGAGGCCATGATTCGGACATGGGTCAGCGAGTACGAGTGGTTGCTGGAGTACGACCCTTGTATTCGGGGACTCGATGAACGCTACGTTGAGGTCCATCCCCACGACCAATATTACGAATTGGAGCTGACCATTTACCAGTATAAATTCATGGAGCGGGTTATCGCCATGTACCTGGGAAACAAGGTCGACTTGTCACGCTTTGTTAGAATGAGGATTAGTTGAAGATGACCATTTCTCCCAATGTCGTAGTGCAGATCTATGATCCTTCTCGCGGGTACCGGGAATGGCTTGCGTCTCAGATATACACTGGTCCGGACGGAACGGGCGTGTATGTGCCCAATGTCGACGATAAGGTCTGGGACTGGGAACAAGGAACGTTCCGCGTAACTGCGGTCGATCCGAGCACGTACCTCTCCACGCTGAGCAAGTGGGTACCGCCGTCCACCCAGGGCGCCGTTAACACCAACGACATCCTGTTGGGTAGCGGTCCTGGTACGATTTCCGAGTCGTACCGGTTGTACATCGACACCAGCGTGCAACCACACACGCTGTGTATCGACAGTCGCCTCCGGGCCTATGGTCAGGATTTGTCGTACGCCAAGGTATTCCGTGGATACGACGCCGGTGTCAATGGCGAGGTAATCTCGAGCTACTACGACCAAGGCAACACTCTGCTTGGGGAAAACATCCCGCTGGAGACAGTGGTGATGCCCGATAGTCAGAATGTCGCCGTTAAAACCATGATGACCGGTTATACAACCGCGCAGCTCATGGACAACGAGCCGTGCGTTGTGGTCTTTTACAGCGACAGTGGTCAAGCTCGGTCGATCAACGTTCTGTTGGCCAAGAACACCGCGTTCATCCGAACCACCGATGCATCGCTGAAGTACATCACAGGCATTCACCTTGAGTCGCCATCGTTGTCTGAAGCGGACGATCGCCTGATCGAGTATCCGGAGAACACCACTCTGGAATCGCTCACTCTGTTCGGCGTGGTCACCTACAGTAACGGCGAGACCAAGAAGATGCCGATCGATGGGAACAAGTTCTCGTTGTTCGGTCGCGATGCGTTCGTGGCATCACACCAAGGTCAGCGAATCCCTCTGGGGTTGAACTACAAGCTGTCGTCTAACGAGGTGAACTACATCGCCAACAGTGGTCTGTCCAAGACCATCAACGAACCTTACTTCGCCACCACCACGGCGGTGAACGGGGCTTACACGATCAAGATCTTCGCCTACCCACTATGGGTGGACGCTATCAATGGGTATCGCATGGAGTACTTCATGGCGAACCTGGATCGACAACAGATCTACCGTGTGACGCCTTATATCGAGTACGGTAGTGATTCGCCTGTCTTCAACCCCACACTGTACGGGGTGTCTCAGAACCTCACGATCGCGTTGGATTTGTCGAATGTTAACGGGACCTTCCCCAAACACCGACATGTTCAAATCATCCAGGTCTCTCTGCTGGCGCGGGGTGATGAGGCAACCAGCCAACGCTGGACAGTGGCGTTCACACCGGATCAGTCGCCTGTGTACGGTCAAAACGCCGAGGCCAAGGTGTCGTTCTCCAATGTGAACTTCTGGAACATGACGATCGATGCTGGCGCCA
Organism: Pseudobdellovibrionaceae bacterium; assembly: GCA_002722705.1. Taxonomy (GTDB): domain Bacteria; phylum Bdellovibrionota; class UBA1018; order UBA1018; family UBA6935; genus UBA6935. The sequence goes on from PBMP01000094.1 coordinate 36,983, forward strand.
ACAGCAAAGAAGAATGGCTGCGTAAGCTGTTCTACAGCACACAACCGCTGTACAACACTGGTATTGAAGCAGAGGCACCCGAGCCGAACTTCTTCCGTCTGGTGGTGGGCACTTGGTCGGTCGAACAGGCTATCAGTCAGTGGTCTGCTGAGTTCGTCGTTCCAAGTGGCCTGTTGAACGAAGGCAGTTTGGTCTACCTCGAGTTCTTCCGTCGCACCCAATCCACTGATCTCCAGTTGGGTATCAGTGGTCTCCGCTACACTCAAGTCTAAGGAAGTGCAGTTTCCCACCAGAGCCCTTAACAGGGGTTCTCGGTGGGGTACTATGCTCGCGTGAACACTATGCTTCTATTCAAGTCTGATTGGCGCAGTTACCCTAGCGCTATTGTGGATACACAGACCACCAACGAGACCTTCATCCGGATCGTTGACGTGTATCGTCAGATGGGTATTGCTAATCGCTTCTGGCCTCTAGCGTTGATTCAACCGGAGCTACAGGGAGTCGATCCACATGGTCCTGATCTGACCCTTGACCAAAAGATCAAGATCGCCTACGAGTGCAGGTACAACATCTGGTACTTCCTGCGCGAAGTAGTCCGAATCCCACCCGTTGCAGGTCCGGTGCCAAGGAAATACGAGTGTAACCGAGGCAACCTTGCGATGGTCTGGTCATTCCTGAACAACGTCGACTTTGCCTTGATCCAACCACGTCAGACGGGCAAGTCAGTAGCTGCTGACTGTTTGATGGTTTGGATTTTGTACATTGCTGCCTCCAACACGCGAATCAACATGGTCACTAAGGATGACTCTCTGCGACGCGCGAACGTTGAACGTCTCAAGAAGATCCGTAACCTGTTGCCGAAGTTCCTGCTGTCCACCACCAAAGCAGACAGTGATAACCAGTACGAACTGACCTGTAAAGCACTGGTTAACGTATACGGTACCAACGTAGCCCAGTCTTCTGAAGCAGCGGCCAACAACCTGGGTCGTGGACTGACTGCACCGGTATCACAGTTTGACGAAGGTCCGTTTATCTCGTTCATTGGCACCACTCTGCCTGCTGAACTGGCTGCTGCAACAGCTGCCCGTGAAGAAGCCGAACAATACGGTCGTCCGTACGGTAACCTGTTCACTACAACTGCCGGTAAGAAAGATGACCGCGACGGCGGTTACATGTACAAGTTCATCACCGACGGCAGTACGTGGAACGAGATCTACTACGATGCGGCTAACAAGGTTGAGCTGTACACGATTCTGAAGAACAACCGCAAGGGCAAGAAGAACATCATCAATGGCACGTTCTCCCACCGTCAACTTGGCAAGACCGACGAATGGTTGTACAACGCTATTGTTGATGCCAACTCCATGGGCGATGCAGCTAACCGCGACTTCTTCAACGTGTGGACCAGCGGTACTCAATCTTCTCCGCTGACACCGGAGTTGAACGCCAAGGTGCGTGATTCTGGTAAAGACCCTGTGTACAACACACTCTCCAAAGACATGTACCTCGTACGCTGGTACGTTCCGGAGGAGGAGCTGCGTCAGTTGGTCAAGGAAGGTTGTCCGTTCATCATGGGTCTTGATACGTCGGAAGCAGTGGGTCGAGACGCCATCTCGATGAATATTATCAACGCGCGGACTGCCGAGGTAATTGGGACTGGTGACTACAACGAGACGAACCTGATTCGTTTTGCTAACTTCCTGGGAGACACACTGGTGGAGTATCCGAACATCACCATGATTCCCGAGAAGAAATCGACCGGTCAGATGATCGTTGACTCGCTGCTGATCACCCTGCCGCGTAAGAACATCGATCCGTTCCAACGTATCTTCAATCGCATTGTGCAGAACCCCGACGAGCGTCCTGACGATTACCGGGAAATCAAGAAGCCGATGCACACCCGTAGTCCGGAAATCTACGATCGCCTCAAGCGCTTCTTTGGTTTCAACACCACCAGTGATTCACGTACGGTTCTGTTCACTACTGTGTTACAGGAAATGGCCAAGCGTGCTGGCGATGTTGTCAACGATGCAAACCTGATCACAGAGATCCTAGGGTTGGTGGTTAAGAACGAGCGAATTGACCACACGGCATCTGGCCACGACGACGCTGTCATTGCATGGCTGTTGGGTGGTTGGTTGATGATGTTCGGTAAGAACCTCAGTCACTACGGTATTCCCACTGGCACTGTCATGTCCGACGTTAAGAGACAGGGCGTGGTGGCCGACCCGGTTAAACAGAACGAGGACAAGTACCAGGCCGAGTTGCTCGAGAAGATCGAAGGCATCGTAGAACAACTCAAGCGCCGTGATCTGAGCGAGTTCGCCATTGTCAAAATGGAACACAGTCTACGGGCCGCTGTTGCAAAGCTAACCGACGACCAAAACGACGTTGTCAATATCGACTCGTTGATCGAATCGACTCGGGAGGATCGTCGCGTGGCGTCTACGCCAGCGAGACGGGGGCTGGGGACTATTCATCGCGGGTTTGGTGCGGGAGACGGTTACCGAACGATAATGTAAAAAAAAGGGCATAAAAGGAGCAGGCGTCGACCTGCTCCTTTCTGCGGTTCAGCTGTACAGGTTGACGACGTTGCCCGGTCCGACCGAATCAACCCAAGTCGGGTTGAGTGCGTGTTGCTTGTAATATTCCACCGGGTTCCCTGCGTCAGCGTTCTCATCGCCGAAACGGTAGTACATGAACGTCGTGGCAAATTGTAGAGCGCAGGCCACAGCGTCATCCACTGATGGCGCGGGAATGAAAGGTGTCGTGATGATGATGGGGTCTGGGTCTCCGCGCAGATAGAGATCCATCTCTACATTGAACCCAGGGTGCCAGTGATCCGGGACCCATGGTCTACTATGGATGACCACCGTGTCCACGGGTGTCAGGTGGATAGCCAGTGCTTCAACACCGGGACCCAGCACAACTGGGTTGTTGATGACACGTTGGAATTCAACCCCTGTGAAGTGGAGCTCTCGGCGGTCACCCACGGCCCAGTTACAAAAACGCTTCAATAGAGACCCGTTACTATTGTTCACGTCACCTTCCCCTTTTTTATCACGTATAATGTTTCATAGTGAATGCGCGCAGAACCAGGTAAAGCATCAAACCAGTTCTAACTGACGCAATGATAGAAACGTTTCTACTCTTGATTGCTTTCTCAACAATTTCTTCGGATAGCTTTCTCATTTTCAGCAACGAGGCATCGCTGCTCCGGGAGGACATGTACACCGCACGTAGCCGGGTTAACATGCCTGCCAGATCATTGGGATTAGCCAATATAGCTCGATTGCTTGATATGTAATCGAAAGCATGCAGAAGAGTTTCATCCACCAGTTCTTCAATATGGGCGTACCTCGGACTGCGATAATGCTTCGACATAAACATAAGGGTATCTGTTAAAAAACGCTCAGGCATGGTTTTCATGGCCGAGGTAATGATACCGGTCAGTTCAGACTTGATGAAGTTCGACGAGTCCGACACGGTCTCGTGCAGATACCGCTTGTAGCTGTTGAAATTCCGTGTCTTGTCACGAACGAACGATTCGCCGTCAATGTTGATCGATGTGGTCGATGTTGTCACGATCTTGGACTTAGACGTCAGGATGGTCTCGAAGACATCGCGCATCGATTTAACGATTTCACGGAGACGACCCTGCACGTCGTTCAACATGTAGACAACGCCGCTATCCGAATCCATCTTGGTGTAGGTGGTGTAGTGGATGCTGTTGTGGGCCAGGATGCTCTTAGTGCGGTTTTCCAGCAATGCCTGCCAGCTACCATGGACCTTCAGGGTAAACTTCTTAGAGAGGGCCGCATAGGTCGCCTGAGCCACACCCTTGTCCGCCGGGTATGGGAAGTAGTGATACATCAAGCTGGAGATGAACTTGTACTGAAGAGCGATGACGCAGTCGGTCAAAGCGTCTTCTTTCTCCTTGGGGTTGATCTTCGTCGACTCGTAGATCCTGTTCAACAGAGCGACGCACGACAAGTTGAACGCGTCACTCGAGATCTTGAATTGCGGGTTGATGCTGTCGAGGCCTTTGATGTACCCTTTGAACTGGACTTCATCGATATCCAATACGTCGTCGAACCACGCGTCGCGGTCTTCCGGATGGAATCGAATGGGGTGCACACCGAGCAGGTTACCGCCAAGGAACGCAATGTGGTCCGAGTTCTTATTGGCAAAGCTGACCGTGTAGTTTCGGAGCTTCTTGATGAAGTTCCTATCAACCACCAGATCCTCACTCACTGCTGCAAAGGCTGCTTTAACTGAATCGGGGCTGCCACCAGAAGCGACCTGCCGCAACCCAGATCCAGCGGCTTCCAATGAAACGTCCACCATAAACCACCCCTCGTTATCTGTGTTTATCAACTACACAATAGGGTTACTACGTCTGTAATTATAAACACGACCGTAATCTATTATGGTCGCCGTATTAGATTCCATTATATTTCAAACCTATATCACAGTGGTGAATAGCAAGCACTACACCTAACACAAGGAAGACAAATGGGTACTGCCAAAGAAATGAAGAAGTCGTTACGGACCCGGACTAAAGAGTCTTTGATTAAACATCTCTACTTGGTCAGGGACCTGGAAGAGAAACACGGCTCAGATACCTGCGCCGAGTTGGTAGGGAAACTGAGCATTTGTACTCGATTGTTCTACGAACACAAAATAGTGGAGAGTCATCAACAACTTGAACGTTTTTACGACGATCTTGACACGTTCCACAAACATCACCCCGACTAATCACGATACCATTAGGAACCCTTATATGACTACTTCGAACATTGTATCAGGTAGAAGCGATTTAACCCTGTACCATCTAAGCTTTAGAAGTGATTTAGCCGGTATATGGGAACCCCGTCATCCTGCCGGTAGCGAGGACGATGGGTCTACAAGTGGCGCTTATCCAGAATTCAATGGAAAGCGCATATCGACCTCCGATTCAATCGGAGGTGCTTTTATCGGCATATATCCAAATATCTCCAGGTTATTTGAGGATAAGAAATACCCCCACATGGATTTCTATGTCTATCGGCCGATCTTTAAGGGCACCGAACGTGTCTTGACTCCTACCGACCTAACCGAGAACAAGCTTGTGTGGGATGCGCATGTAACTGGTGAGCACGTTATATTGGACGCATGTCGGATGGAGCTGGCGGGTAAGTTACGTGTGTTCAACACTAACAAAGTCCCCGTCCGATACACTCACCCGTTTAACGATCCTAAATTGCCCCAGAAGTCAGTGGGTCCCGAGACGGTGAAATGGAAATGGACTCAACATGTGCGACGAATCAGTAAGGAAGACCATGGTTCATTGGAACCGGTCATTTATCAGGAAGAGAATTCTACATTTACCCACAACGGGGTTGTGTATGATCTAAATGACCTCTTCATAAAAACCGCACAGACTGGCGTGTCGCCCATAGACGTTAAGCACCTGTTATGGAATATCCGGGATGTCCGGTCCGACCCAAAACGAGTAGCCTCTGTCGACTTGACCTATCCAATCCTGGTTGTGATGGACTCTCGATTTAATAGACCCTATGGATACGTGGTGGTGGACGGGCAACATCGTTTACAGAAAGCCGTTAACGAAAAGCTCCCTTACATCGATGCGATTATCGTACCCTTGTCCGAGCTAACGCCGGTGAATAAAAAAGACTCCCGTATCCATACAAACCTATGACCCCCGATTGAAGGATGTCTTGATGGACACTTCTAAAGACGACCATATGCTGGGAGTTGTCACCATGGTTGAACTCCAGGCAGGTATTCGCAAAGGAATCGTTCAGGTACACAACCTGGATACCAGAGAGACCTACAATGCCGTTAGGTTAATGGATCGGTTTGTTGGTAAGTCGGAAGGTGGCTGTCCTGCTGTCGGTCCATTTCTTCACAATCGAAGAATTCAAGGACACGATCATCGATCAACTTGTTGACCTCGCCGAGAAAAAGGACTATGAAGATGAATAATTCAGTAGTGCAGCACCCGCGCCTTGTGAGCGCTCAGAACCGCATGCGCGAAAGCGTGTGGGGGTTGAAGAAAAAGATCATCGCGTTACCGGCGACGGATCGGGACACTGTTAACCTGCTGATCCGGGTCGACAAGTTCCACGGGTCTCTGATCTGTCGTAGCCTCGCGGAAAATCAGGACATGCTCGAGGCCTTCGAAAAGGAATACAAAGAGCTCGCTAAGAAGCTCGAACATTCCAGTAGTCAATGGCTGACTGCGTTGTCTTACGACTACGGGTCGCCACCCTACATTGAGGAGAAGTCGATGATCAAGGACGAACTCTCGTTCAACATCAAAACGAGCGACCGTACAACCCGTCTTGCACGACTGTTCTGCATCCTGCAAGATGACGTCGCAACAGCGCAGTCTATCCTGGCGAATCAGTTGCCCGAGGCCATGGATATACTGCGTGCCAGCAACCACGTCAAGACCTCGTCTGGCGAGCCTACGGTGCAGCATCGTGCTGTGCGTGCCATCCAGTCCAAGGAGATCATTCCGTGGATCTGTGGGGCTCACAAAGAGCTTGTTGAGACCGCTGCCAGCATCCTCTACAAGGGTGGCGCTATCGACTGGACAGCGGTGGTCAAGTTGGAAGCACGTGGTATCGATGTCTACCGCGACGACGAGTCTAACCTGGTCGTGATGATCTGTGGTATCTGTCTCTGTGTGACCCAAGAAGGCAAGTGGCACGTCAAATGATTGAATGGGAGAGAACTTCGGTTCTCTCCCTTCTTTCTCCTTATTTTTTTTCTTGTTTCGGTGTATTTTTTTACTGGGTTGGGGGAACCTATGAGGAGGGGGGCTCTTTATGGGTGGGGAGAGAATCCCCACCAATTGGAAAACCATTTAAAAGCGATTTTGAAATAGACAGTAGTGGAACACTACCATCCTTATTCCATCGATACTCTGATAACGATCCAATACTCTGATACCCCTTAGTAAAGTCCATTTAGGAGCAGCAGACATGTCATCTAAGAAAGATCGTCTCAAGAATCTATTCCTCTCACTAGAGGACGATGCAGAGACCATCGAGACACAAGACGCTAACATCCCCAAAGAACCTATTCAACCCCTTGTATTCCTAGGTGGTACTTGTGGGGAATCGACATGGCGTGATGAATTGATCGAAGGTCTCACGATCCGCTACTTTGATCCGCGTGTTGATATCTGGACCACTGAGAGCCAACAGCAGGAAGAAGACCAGAAGGAGAACGCAGACATCAAACTGTTTGTGTTGACGCCCAAGCAAGACGGTCTGTTTACTCCGGCTGAGATTGGTGCAGAGGTTACACGATCGCCTGAAACCACCATTGTCACTATCCTCGATGAAGACGGTGACGACAAGTGGGACGAACACCAGAACAAGTCCGTTGGAGCCATCCGTAGTCTGGTTGAAGAACACGGTGGTCGTGTGTTTACGTCGGTAACTGAGACACGCGATTTCTTGAACGGTCTGACGGTTTCGATGGATAGCTTTAAGCAGAAGGTCTTTAATGGCCTGCGCAAGGTAGCGAACACTGAATCCGATGAGAAGGTGTCGATGGAGTCCGAATCAGGCGAAACCATTGGTCTGCTACCCAAGTCAGCCGTTGACGCGTTGTTCAAGGAACTGCCAACCCAGAACACCAACCCACCGACCTTCAAGGACATTTATAAGGATTCGGTGACCGACCTGATCCGCGTGCGCACCGCAGCCATGGAGGCCGAGGAAGAAGAGGAAGAAGATGTTCCAGAACCCGAAGACGAGATTGAAGTAGATGACGAGGACCAGGCGGTAGATGGAGAGCCAACCGATAGTTCCGACGACGACGAGTCGGACGAAGAGGACGATGAAGTGGAAGAACCAAAAGAAATGTCTGAGTATTCTGGTGCTGAGATTGATACCCTGGTTGCTCTTGTTGAACGGGGGCCTTTGTTTGATGGCGATGTGCCTAGCAAACTAGGTCTGGCAGCACTGGTTGAGAAAGGTCTGGCTGCTGAAGTGGTTTCTGAGCAAGAAGCGTATCAGAACGCTGCGACTAACTTGGGTGCCGCTACTTACGTCAAGTGGTTTGCTGAAGGCAAGACGCTAGCAGAAGCCATCGACGCGCGCGCGATCGATAACAAGTAAGCGAAATAAAACGGACTCCATGACGGAGTCCGTTTCTGCCGATTCAAATATATTTGAAGCATACATCATTGTGGTGACTAGCTGTATATACCCTGTAGTACAACCAACGAAAGGAATATCGACATGCGCAATCAACACGTAAGTATCGCCCGTTTGCTCACCGAAACCGTAGACGCCAGCCCGATCGACTTCGCAGCAGTGTGCGGCAATGCCACGCTGATTCCCGAAGAACAAGTCAGTCGTCTGAAGTCGGCGGTTGTAAAGCACGCTCGTGGTCACCGCATTCTTGCGGCTGCTGCGATCTCCACCTGTCGGGACTACATGAAAGTGGTCATGGGTCCGGTCATGGATGAGGTCAAGTCCGATTGCTATGTGTTCCACGTTCGCGTGGGCATCGATGCCAATGACCTCCGTGTCATCGGCGTGTACGAAGCCAAAGTCGGTATCGACCGCAGCGAGGCCGAAGACTACTGCTATCCGCCCACCAGCGTGTACCGCAAACTGGGTGTGATTGTTGTACAGGCCACACGCGAGACCGGTAACACAATCGGTTGGAACTGGCGCGCGGTTAACTCACACCATGCCAACCCGCTGTTCGTTCGTACCGACGCCAAGGATGTGGTCAAGACGTCGAAGGCAACGCCCACGCTTCGCGATGAACTCGGGACCTTCTTCGAAGACGACCGTCAGTCCGCCCATCGCTCCGCCCAGATCCCCGGCGCCAGCAGTCAGGTGCATCCGATGAACGACCCGGTCGAAAACATCGTGCCCCAACTGCCACGCAGCTGGCGTGAGAACGATACCGTGGATTAAAAACCACCGCCCACAATCATCGAGAGATGACGCTTCTTGGAAGTACCGTCGTTCAGATACGCTGTTGCGCGCCAGACTTCTTCGAGATGAACTTCGTAGAGCTCGTTCGCATCGGCGTATTCATCCACCTTGTCCAGAATGGTCCCAACGCTCTGACCGGCGTTGATCTGACCCAAGTCGATCAATACCTTAAGGGTGTTGTGGATATAGGCTTTGGTGGCCAAGACAACCAATTTACAGAAAGCATGGTAACTGGCCGGCTTGATGTTGTTCATCTCGCTGTCGTTGGTAAGAATACAACGCAGCGAAAGATCAAGCGGGAGAGCCAGTGTGTCTCTCACGTAAACCGTGTTCTCTCCAATGAGGTCGACGTAGGCAGAGTTGACCTGAGGTATCGGAGAAACCCCGCCGATGATTTGTTCGGCGGCTCCCACCAAGGGAGACTGTTGTGTCGGTGCGAAATACGCCGAGCGCGACAGACCACCGGGTCCGTACCCTACCGACAGAGCGGTGGTGATAACCTTACCACCTGTTCTTTCTTTAGGGATTCGGAAGATGGCAGAGTACGGGCTGTCGACCCATTGAGCTGGCAGGCCGGCCAGAGAGACATTGTCTTGAATGCCGCCAACGAGGTTACAATCAACCAGTACGCGAGAATCGATAACCTTCTGTCTGATTCGGTAGTCGAGCGAAGTTGGTTGAATGGCGGCCCAGCGCTCCTGGCGAATAAAAGCCAGCTCTAACAGCTGCACTGGGATAGTGAATCTAACCTCGTCCAGTGCTTTTTGGATAATGTTCATATGGAGGTCACCCGGATGTAAGTACCCTGTGTAATTAATTACCGCTCTAACAATGGTATGCTTAAAGCGGTAGCTGCTCATAGATTATCTCGAACCCTCCCCAATAAAGGGCATCAAAATGAATCAACTTGGTAAGATCCGAATTTTTGGTTGTGGTGGCGCTGGCATGAACATCGCCTCGCATTTCATCGGTCAGAAGAGCGATCCTGGCGCCGCTGAGATCTTCACGTCGTTCATCGACACCTCCCGCAGCAACATGCGCGCCAACATGCCGCCCGAAGATCTGTACGTGATCCCCGAACTCGATGGCTCTGGCAAGATCCGCAAGGAAAATGCCGAGGTAATCTCCGGTGTTATCAAAGACATCCTCGTTCGTCAAGCCCCACTTGATACCAACCTGGTTATCTTCAGCGCAGGCGGCGGTAGTGGTTCTGTCATTGGTCCCCTGATTCTGGCCGAGCTGCTGCGTCGTGATATTCCGGCCATTGCGCTGGTTATCGGTTCTGATGAATCGGTACTGACCGCAAACAACACCCTGAAGACCCTGGAAACCCTCGACAACATCGCCGGTGAAGCAGATCGACCGGTTGTCATGGTTTACGGTCACAACCATCGCGGCCAGCGTCGTAGCGTGGTCGACGAAGACATGACCACCACAGTGGCTGCTCTGGCTTTCCTGGCATCGCGTCAGAACGATGGTCTGGACTCCAAAGATCTGGAGAACTGGCTGAACTTCAGCAACACGCCAACCTGTCAGGTCGCACCGCAGTTGTCCTTGCTCACGGTGATGTCCGATCCGGCCGAAATCGAAGACCGCTTCCCTTGTCCGGTATCAATCGCTTCGCTGTACAGTGAAACCGACATGCCTGGTCTGACCGTGGTGTCCGACTACCACTGCGACGGTTTCATGATCGATGCCAACCCGCGCGTTGATCAACTGCACTTCGTCATCGACGTCGACAGCGTCAGCGAAATCGGTAACAACATTCGCGACACGCTGGCACGACAGAAAGAAGTCAGTGCGAGTCGCCCGACCCGCAACCGCCTGTCTAAGGACACCAAGCCATCCAATGGTGGTCTGATCCTGGACTAACACAACAATGATAAGGAGTTGGTATGCAGCAGTTTGTCTGTGATAAATGCGGTAACATCGACCTGTTGGATCTCACACATCCACAGAGGAAGGTGGCTGCGCCACTGCCAACGCCGTTGTTGTGTGCTGCTTGTTTGCCATGTGGTTGGCACAATCACTTCCCGCAAGAGAAGTACGATTCGACCAAAGACCACGTGGTTAACCGACCAAGTCCCGGTACCAGTATTTCACTGGGTTAAGGAAGAAACGTGTCAATGAGTAAAACGTTGCTCATTGGGGCGGTCGGAGCCTGCTTGTTAGCCGGTGATTACTTCGACTTTGTCGAATCCGGCTATCATGGAGAGGGATCGGTGGACGTTAACCACCAGTCCTTTATGGTGGGAAGGGAGGTGGATGATCTCGATATCACAGGAGCAGCGGCGCTGATCCCGATCATCAGAGATTATCTCGAGACAGTATGGGCTCACATCTTCCCCCCTAACAACCATCATGTGCCTGGGCAGAGTGTCCCTATAACCGCGCTGGGTTGGACAGCGTGTGGCGACGGGGCTCTCATGAGATCGCACCCCATATGTAGATTACATTAGATCAACACGAGCAAAAAAAGGAACCGCCAGTACTTGTTGTCAGTAATGACAAATCTCGTAGGTCTGATCTCCTCGACGATGTTTTCGCTGGCACTGTTTTTGATTGGACTCAATCGGTGTGAAGAACCCGAGTTTGTTCCAGAAGAAAATAGTGTCGTCGAACCTGTTGTCTTGGAAGTCGCCATCGAGTCAGTACCGCATGGCTTCGGGCTATGTATGGGCTGCCCTTGTTGACACCTTATAGATCTTACAAGGGAACATATCTCAGACATACCGATTAAGTTCGGATTACATGCTCGGATATAGTCCGAGCTAGCAGCACGGTTGTGACAACGTCACCGCCCCAGGGAAGGTTAGTGAGTTCTAGACATGCGAGGTCTAGTTCCACGCCCACCCCCTGGGCTGGTGGCTATCCACTTTTTTATTTGTTCGAGTTTCTAATTGTAAAAGTGTAATTATATGGCGAGTTTGCGCAAGCCAAAACGTTCTTTTACAATTAGTGGCTCTACCGAGCAGCACAGGCTGCATTTTGTGTGCCCTTCTCAAAGGGTTACCGACCTTAGGGTCACCATCTGCATCTAGCCCCGCTTCGGCGGGGCTTTATGTTCGTTTTTACTTACAAGACGGATAATCCGATAAGAACAGGAGAAAAGGAAATGTCTAACGGAATACGCATTATACTGTCCGACAAAGAGCAGAACGACAAACACCTACTTGACATCGTTGGTTCTGCCCACGCTTGGCCATCGTGGGATATCATGGCTGCCATTGCAGCCGAGAAAGAACCGACTATCTGGATCGTTACCCCGCATGCGGCTAGCGTGTTCGGCAAGATCAACACCATGTTTAAAGTAACGCGCGGCGTCGCGCTGATTAACGGAGAGTATACAATCTTTGGGTCGGATGGTGAATGGACGGGCAGCCAGATCAACATTGTACGAAAAAACACTCTAGAGTCCATGCGAGGCTACCGTGAGTATTAACATTTCTATCGTCCAGATCATGAATCCACCAGCTTGGGTTTCTGAAAACGAGGTCCTCGATATCCTGAAGAAGATCCCCGGTCTACCCAACAAGGAAATTCGAATTGGCCACCGTCTGACTATTAACAAAACCCTGCACAACGGCTCCACTGTTAAACACGTCAACTTCCGTCAAGCAGGGGTTGATGCGCCAGTGGTCGTCGTTTTCGCCGACATCAAGGCTTTCGCACGACAGCAGAGGCTTATAAGCCCCGGCACCACCGGCGAGACAGTTGACAAGTTAGTCGCCAGCACCATGGACTACTGGTGTCGTTCCTTTGGCGTTCCTCTGGATTACGAGGTTCTTGAGAGCGATGCCTACCTCTACATGAAAGTCAATGTACCCGGTTCGGTATTTGATTCTCGAATTGAAGCTGAATTTGGGAACATGTTCACCCGATCCACTTGGTCACCAGCGGTATAAGGAAAACGTTCTAATGGTCTATAACGACTCTAAAGCACCCGTTGTTTGCGTGGTGCTTGGTCTTCTGATATTCGCAGGTGCTCTGCTGTTACTTGCGAACACCAATCCAGCTCACCTTTCCATTATGGATAGTCGAGATTCCGTCGAACGAGATCTGCGCAAGCGGTGTGAACTGATCGTGGAGATCGAGAAAAAGATGGCCGAGGAAACCACTGGCGTCGGTTCGACGCCCGTTGGATATGACGAGAATCCGTTTCTGACAAACCTGACCACTCGTCGCATTGAAGCCATCTACGACTACAATAACGTGCTGATGGGCGCCGTTAACGCCGGCTACCCGCCACCCCAGAACTTACCCAAGTTCCTAGATCGATTCTCACCGACCACGTGTCGGACACACTGACGGAGCCACCGCCGTGGAAGAGACCAATCATTTCGATCAATTTCCCTCCATTCTCGAACCACTCGAGCGCTTTCGACTTACATTCGAGAGCGACACCTATCATATCCGGGACGACGACGTCGACGGCAAAATCGTCTTTACGGATGGCAATGGGTGTAAGGAGATCAAGTTCAAACTCACCGACGGTGTCTTCGGTCCGGAACGGGGACATTTGCTCAACTGGCGTTTCATGGCTCGCCACATCGACCAGATGTTGACGATGCGGGAAACCGACCGAGACCTGTTAATACTCCGTGTTGCAATTCGAGAACGATGCATGTCTCCCGATGGCGGCAACGCGTTCGTTAACCTTTCTTGAATATCCCACAAGGAACACAACCATGGCTACCAAGAATGCTTCCCTGTTCGTAACACTCAGTGAAGAAACCAAACAATTCTCTTCACGCAACTGGTCTACAACGACAATTTCAGCAATGCCTGTGGGTGAAGATCAAGTTGTTCTGAGGACGGTGACTGTCATCATGTCCGGTAACCCAGCGACTGATAATTCGATCACCGGGTACGAAGAAAACATGGTCGTTGTTAAAGACGTGAAAATCGAGGCCGGTCCTTCTGGGACCAAGCGCCTTGTTAGCACTGACAGTTAAACTAATTTCAACCCTACATCACTAAGTTGACTGTCCCACTCACTAGGTTAGTTTAAACGATGTCTACGACCCCTCAGCAGTTTGAAGACCTCGATAGCGCAGTTAATTGGCTGCACGAGAATAACGCAACGCACGTCATTCCGGCCGATGCATCGAAGGAACAGGTCATCCACATAGCCAGTCTCTACCGTCACAACTGGGAAGCGTTGTCTTCAGTAACCATTGATTACGGTATTCTGGACTAACCCAAAAAAGAGAGTCCAACCGGACTCTCTTTTGTTTATCCTCCCAACAAGGAAATGCAATGTCCAAACACATCATCGAATCGGGGACCGGGACAACCGCCAACAGCGGATGTTCTTACCAAACGTCGTTAGGATAAAAAAGCAGGAGTAATTTTTGTGGAAAGGGATTTAATCAAAGTTATTGCAACACGACCAGTTACCCTCCGCCGAGAGATACCTCGGCCATGGTGGGCCTTTTGGAGAACCAAGTACAGCTATATTAACCAGACCCAGACCGTTGTTCTACATGAGTCTGTTGATAAACGAGAGTACAGACAGAATCTGGATCTCCAAAAGAAACGAGATGAGAAATACCCGGCTTCAAAGGGCTGGGTGATCCACTACGTACCTGTAGATTAGGCATGTAGTATTTTTACTTCAACAACGAAACCTATGTGAACTTCAACCCGTAACGAAGAAGGTGCTAACATGAAAATCAAAGACACAACACTGATCAATGACATGCTCGTGTTCCTGGCCAAGGACTCCGACAAGGTAGTCGGCCGCGTAGACTTTCTCGCCAAGACGAGAATGGGTGTTCGTGTTGACGACACCATCCAACTGTCATTCGACGTTGTCGACCGCGACGACAGCCTCACCCTCGGCGACACCGTATCGATCGCCGTCGGCACCGGCGAGATTCAAATTGTTGAATCTGCCTTCAAAGAAGACAAGTCAGAAACCAAGCGGAAGAAAGAACCGTCGTCTGCCGGTTGTTCGTCCAAGATCAGTCTGACTGCCGAGCGTCTCTGATAAAATAAAAAAGAAAGGGCGCTGCCCTTTCTTTTTTCTCTAATAGGATCACCCCATGACATCAATTGTCTTCCACGACGGGATGCTGGTAGCGGATCAAAAGCACCTGATAATGCTCTCCCCGTTCCAGACTTACCTCGCTACCAAAATCTTTAAGTCTTCTGACGGACAGTTCTACTTTGCATACACCGGACCGACCATCGGACCCGACGATGTAGAGCGAATGGAACGCTATTCCCGAAGAATCATCGAACGGTCGCTGGCGATGGGGTCTCGGAAACACCCTATCGAGTCAGTTCTGTGTGGCGAGGAGCCCGCTTTTGCAGGTAACGGTATTCTGGTCACCAAGACGAATCAGTTTGCCGTTGTTCACGAAGGCGAAGAGATACGACGACTTGACGGAGCTACACACGGAGCAGGATCGGGCGGTACTATCCTAGCCACCATGCTCATGGGAGGATGTCCCGTCAACGTTGCCATGCAGCGGTTGCAACTGGTAGATCCGTTGTCCTCAGTCGAACACGACGTCGTCTACTCGAAACGACTCAAACAGTTCAGAGTCACAGGAGTCCCCAAATGTCCCTGAGTATGGTGTTCTATAGAAACGGTCGGGTCGGGTTCCCCATGGGACCACGGGCGACTTCCGTCAGCGATCATGTCCACATCGAGGACGATATCTCAAGTTACTTCACCCCCGATGGGTTCTATTACCCCATCCGTAACACAGGCCCGGCCATCAGCGACATTCTCAACAACCGAGTGCCGTTCATTTCACATCCAAGGCTACGTTTTTTGTCCGCCTACATTCACGTCAACAAAGAAGGTCTGTTCTGTCAGGTGACCGCATCTAAGGCCCTTGACAACGAAGTAGAGATCTCGATGACAGACTTGCCGATGGGACAGAGGTCCTATCTCATTTCGTCGGACGACTGCAATGCACGCGACAGTGCTGTGGGTGCGATGCTTGCGTGTAAGACTGAAGAAGACTTCCAGAAACTAACAAACGACACCTTCGTGTTACAGGGCAGAGAGATCGTTTGGATGTCCCTGGAAGATTTGATCCGACGGTGTCGGATCGTGTGGGCTGACGATATCAAGGGTCCGGGTAACGAAGCCCGGGAAATGCGAAAGAAACTGCAAGCAGAGCGAAAGCAGAAAGCGGCCAGTGCTGAAGAAAAATAAAGAACTGGTCTTTGGTTTTATAGTCAACAGCAACGATGTCTACTCAAGGTAGACGATTAAGGAGAAAGAGATGTCCATTGAAATCCTCGAAACTGACGATGCCGTAGAACAACTGCAAGATGTTTTTCAAACGTGGCAGGGCGAGATCCCTTCTGCGGGCGAGCTGGTTGCTTTCGTCGAGGCATTGGAAACCAACGGTCTGGGTCTGGTAGTAGTTGAAGAAAGTCCCTCTGTTGAATCCGATGACGACGCGGACGAAGAAACCGTGGAGGACGACTAGGTAAATTAATACCTGAATCGCCCTATGTATGAGGGAGTATTCACTCGAGTGTTTCCTGCCACAGTCAAGACTTCAGAACCCCCGTACACAGAAATCGCTGGTGGGCAGGAAACCATTAACATGTTGACCGTTATCACGACGGTCATAAAAGAGCGTCGCTGGGGTGGGCACGACCACCTCAGCAATTGCGCCGTCGAGGCTATTCGTGTTAGCCATCGCAAACCGACTCACCTAGGAATGCGGGACGACAAGGTGACCTTCCGAGGCTTGAACACTATTTCGGCTTCGGACTTAGGCTGAGAGGCCAGCCATAGGGCCAAATCGTTAGGGTGATGCCCAAGCCCAAACGACTCCACTACCTGAGGGCTAGTCCTGGTGCAAGGATGAAGTGCGCATACTGAGGTCGCACCGACCGATGAAAAAGGCGTTGAGTTGTGTCGGGACCTGACCCGACGCTGGGCGACAAGCCAATGGTTGTGTCGTAGCTAAAAGCTGCTCAAACGGAGAAAGCCCCGCTGGGAAACCAGCGGGGTTCTATTCGCTTTTTTTTCTTTTTGTGTAGAAGTATGGTATGGAGCCCCTCACCGGAGAATACCCATGCTTCGATGCGCCTCACCGGATGTGTACGATACATTCGACTACAGGGTATGGCTCATTGGGAAGGATATCTTAGTTAAGCTGGGATACGTTGTCATCGAGAAGCATACCTGCACGGAAATACGAGATCCAACCAACAACCATCTCTATGCGATCTGGTTTAACCAGTGCGCACGCGAGGTGCGGGGAGGATGGATCATGAGACACTCAGTGGCTGGCCACGATGATGAGCTCAAAAAACATTTCAAAAGGGAGGCTTAGGCCTCCCTTTATGTCGCTAAGGCCTCTATTAGCTCCTGTGAGAACGTTTCTGGGATATTTTTACCTACCCCACCTATTCTATGCTAACGAGGCACAGAGAGCATTCTAAGAAGTTTAAGACATACATCATAACTGTGTAGCACCAACCCAACTGGATTGCTTATGGTGAATAAAGCGTTATTTATCTACGACGTTTCTTGCTTAATAGAAGACGTTCGTGACGAACTGAAGAACCTCCTAGAAAGGTTCAAGGTTGGCGATGATCCGGTCCCTCACGATCGCAATGGCAACACACTAAACGACTACATCGTTTACTGTATTCGTGACAGACTGGTAGAATTGCATTACATGGTCTTTGATGAACATCGAATATGGGCCCTCCGACTACCGGAAGAGACACGTAATGCGATTCGACAACTCGACATTCGGGAGCCAGATCGGCTCTACGGACAAATAACAATCCCAATCGAATACCAGTGCCGTTATGCAGACCTGCGTCTGGTTGGCAGCGATCTGTATATTCACTTTGACTAGGAGTCCGACCAGTGATTCACTTATTCCCAATCGAACAGCTCGCTGAGGAACTGAGGTACGATCTGATCGATTACGCCGAGCGAAACAATCTACCGGCAGACCGCATAACGGGCAGTCTCACTCGTGAAGTCATAACCTCGCACGTGGTCGAAGTCATAGCCGGATATCAGAATTGGATAACCGAAACACTTTGCGTGCCTGCCGTGGCCGAGAACCTGGCCAACGTCTTCCATGAGGCGGGTATCTGGAAAGTGACCGGCACAACACTCGATATCGCTGACGCGCTGAATCGCTTGGCGCGTGCCGAGTACAACGCGGAGGTTTCCATCCAGCGCGTACTGGTGGCTCTTTGTGTAGAATCGGGATCACGACACGACGACGGTGTTTACTGTGACGTCGTCGATCGTTACGTAGGGTTCATCAACGAAACCATTGACGACATTTACCACAGAAAGGTCCGCGCACTGGGCGGGTCTGAGGAAACGGCAGGTTGGTACATAACAATCCCCTATCTGTTCGGTGGTGACCTGTGCATCGTGACATGGGAAGACTATCGTGTGGTCGCGACAAAACAGGGTCTAGGTCGACGGGTCGCTAAACGGCACGTGGGTCATCAAAAGTCAACACCGGACCTCCATCGGTTATTGGAAGTCAAACCACGGGACGCTGGCGGGGATCGGGTTCTCGTTGTGGATCATCAATCGGTGGCCTTGTCTTCCATCTCGGCCACGCAGGAGCGTGAGGAAGCAGAGCTCGAAGTGATATCTGGTAAGTGGAAAACTGTCATCAGAAAAGACGGCAGTATATCCATCTCTCGTGTTGTTGAGGGAGACCCTAAATTCCTTACAGGGGGACACATATGAAGACATCCGTTGTCTTTTCTGTAAGCGACATACTGGTCGACATCATCGAAGAACTCTCACCGGTGATGACGAAAGAACGTGCTGAGAAGGCAAACTTGCTACCCCTGATAGAGATGGCTATTGACATTTATATCCACGGGTATGTACTGGGGTCCCCACAAGGTCCCACCGCAGCACTGATGTCGCTGGGGTTGTCCCAGAAGGATGCGACCAGGTTATCTGAACACATATCCTACAGTGTCCAAGTGCTGCTGGATCGTCTGCTTGTAAACTTCAGAGACACTGAGCGATCAGTCAACGTCATCGTTGCTCCAAATGGCGAGGTGGAACTGCTGATATTCGAGCCAAACGTTACGATGAAGTCCGATGCAAGTCGGCTGGAGAAGGAGATGAGTGAAGCCATTGAAAACGGCGACTATTATCCCGAACGCATTCGAGCACTTCACGGTTCCTTGAAAATGATAGGGTAGCCCCGGCTACCCTTATGACGGTGAAACTATGCTTGTCAGAATAGAACTAGAGGACAACGATATTCTCAAGGACTATCGTGCTGACCTCGACACCTTCAATGTCCCGCACGACATCATGTTTGAGATCACAGCCACTGCCTTGCAGTTGTCGGTTGAGAGCGGTGATGACATGATGGGTGATCGCGGGTTTTTCCAGAGTACCATGGTCGACTTCTGTCTAGAACAGATAGTCCTCGGCGGATACATGAAGAACCAGCGACCCGACGAAGTTGAGGTTGTCGATGGGGTTGCCTACACGGTATCGTCAGAGGTTGGTCTTTCATACGCCCTGGCTGAAATCGTGGAACAAATTTACATCCAACTCTATCCTACGTTTAAGAGACTTCTCTCCGGCAACCCAAGGAGAAAGATTGTCTTCCTGAAAGAACAAAACGACACGTTGATCATGAGAGTACTGGATTCACCCAGCGAACCTCGAACAACCATAGGACCGATTGAGAGTTATATCTGATGAAGCCCGTGATTTTGATCCTTCCAACGAACGAGTTAATGTTCGACATAAAGGGAACCGAGCTACTGTTGTCTGCTCACAGCGTTACGGCGTATAAACTGGTGGAAGATCTGGTGATGTATATGGCCAGAGATATTCAGACCAGGGTCGATGCCAAGGTAGCCGAACTCCGGTCTCTCTCGACCATGGACATTGAACTGGATGCCTGGATCAATGATTACCTGGATGACCAGGCATCACACCTGGATGAACGGGACAAGTCCGACTTCATTCGCCTGATAAGACTGATCGCCGAGAACATTCGCGAAGAGGTCGCTTTCCTACCGAGGTACTTGGAGAGCTCCAAGCCTCTCGTAGTTATTCCACATTCGTGGCTGGGGGACGACTTCACCTTGAAGTTATTGTACAACTAGCCGTCTTCTCGTACACGTTGACTAGGAGCCAACCAGTGATCACTATAAGCAATGGCCATCAACAGCGATCGTTGATCCTGCCTACAGCGGAAGCATACAGGGACTTCTATACCGCCGTTTCCAGAATGCAGAACATCGACTTCGACATGAATCAGATCGGCAACGCGGTCGTTAACCTCATGGCGTTCACCGACGAGCCGGACAGTAGTGAATATAGTCGACTCATGGACTCGTTGTCTAGGCACGGTAGTCCTGGTTACGAGAAAACCGT
The DNA here is from genome assembly GCA_002722705.1 of Pseudobdellovibrionaceae bacterium. GTDB lineage: Bacteria > Bdellovibrionota > UBA1018 > UBA1018 > UBA6935 > UBA6935. The sequence goes on from PBMP01000094.1 coordinate 57,329, forward strand.
CGACGGCGGCATCCTAGCAGACGCCACCGCACAACTCATCGTTGCCGTATCGACCATATTCAAGCGATCCACTGGTCATCGATACAGCAAGGTGGACACGTCACTCAACTACATTTTCAAGAGCTGGGATGCCGATGGCAATCTCTGGCTGTCCGAATTCCCCTTCTAACAAGAGCCGAGGTTTACTATGACCGATTCAGCAATTTCCCGTCATGCAACACTGTTTAGAGAATTCAAGTACCGCACCGTACCCTGGTCGCGAGAGGGTATTCGAAAACAAAAAGCGCGTAATGGTTTGTTGGTAGAAGAGTTGAACATGGAAGACAAATACGGATTGGATGGTTTCTCCGATTCCATTCCTCTTCCGATGCGCCCCAGTAAACGGCGGTACCTTGCTAAAATCAAGCGCTATGTTAGCAGGGTAACAAAATAGCGAGGTGTCCCTTGATCGTCGTACTCGAAGTAGAAGAATTGAAGAATATCGGACTTTGGCTGATGTCCTCTTTGGGCACAGCACTGGCCGACCTAGACGCCCCGGACGGGTTGTTGGATTTGAACCCCGTTGACGATTTGACGGCGTTACTCGAGTATCATCTGGGCCTCTCTGTTGATCTATCCCCCGAACTCCTCGACTTGTATGACAATGGACTGGCTGAAGAGTTCAACGTGTTCACTAACCAGAGGGGTATCAGGAACCTCCTTAAAGCGGTTACGCACGTGACATGCGGCGGACAGTTCGATACCCTAGAGATTTACATCAATACAGGAGTGACATTGTGATTATTGCAGAGAACATCGCCATTGGCTCGACTATCAGTTTCTCGGTCTATGGTGAACAGGTATTGGGTTCGGGATTCAAGCGCGCAAAGGTACAAGCCCTGCTTGACCCTGAAACGGCAATGCGTTATGCCGATGTGGTAGCAATGCACAGCCAGGTACTGCCTTTCCTACCAGAGGGCACTCCAAGCAGCTACTCTGGGTACTACTACCTCAAGCTGAAGATGCCGAACCAGACAACTACGATTGTCGGTGTGCCGTGGATCAAGCTCGAGACCGTGGAGGTCTATAGCGCAACGTCTCTCCAGTTCGACATCCACAACGTGTCCCCACAGGACCAGGATCGCATCCGTCGTCTTCTCTTGGCAAACAACTACACCCAGCTGGAGTCTCGCACGTTGGATGTGTAACTTTTTTACATCTTGTAGTATTGTATGCAAGTAGCTCTATTCGGTTGGGCGATATAGTAGTTGCTTCGGTTGTTCTGTTGTATAAGGCTATTCGATACTCAGCCCCTCCCGGTTTGGGAGGGGTCTTTTTTTGTTTTCTTTTTTTACAGTCGTACTGTATCTATTGAAGATAGAAACGGGCAAGTAAACTATGAATCATTTCGTCAAAGCGCCCCACGAATACACACGAGACCTCAACATCATCAAAGTGTATATGGAAGCCAGCGCCGAGTACCTTTCAAGGATGACCGGCAAACCTTATGACTATTGTCTCGACTATGTGAAAAAGACCACGGCTAAAGGTGGCAAGCACCCTCTGGTTAACCCGGAAACTCTGGTGCTTAGTAAAGAGACACCCGGTAATCGCAAACCGACCACAATGGCGTTCACGGAGTTCCTGAAAGACGTTGTGGAGAACAAGCGAATCTTGTCTCCGACCATGTGCGTCTATCGTAACGCCGTGGACATGAAGTCTTTGCTTTCCTTGTACATTTCGGCCAACATCAAGAAGCGGTCGGCGAAGAAGAAACTCGCCCACACGGCAATGATGGAAAAGGACAAAGAGAAAGAAGACCTTTACGAGAACCAGCAGACCACGGCTAAGGTAAAGAACAACGCTTTGTCTGGCGGACAGGCTTCCAAGGGAACGCCGCTGTGTAATAAGTCTGCCCACAGCTCACTTACATCGACGTGTCGTTCAGCGACCGGGTACGGCAACGCCAACAATGAGAAGTTCCTCACCGGCAACCGTCATTATTGGCACCCCAACGTCGTGCAGGCAAACATCCTGTCTATCATCAGCAGGACAGACCTCGAGTTGTTACAACAAGCGTTGGACCATTACGGTATTCGCCATCCCACGTTTGAAGAGGTTTGTGAGCTGACACGCTATTCGACGGATCTTTACTGGAGAAGCAAGCCAGCGCGACTTCGAATAGAGAAGCTTCTGTCGACGCTGTCTCCCATTGAACGATCCGCTTATGCTTACGTGGGCGACCTCTACCATCTTGCTCAATACAACCCGGAGATAGTGCGGTCTTTCTTGGCCAAGTTGTCTTCTAAGGGAACAATTGCAGTCGAGACGCTGGAGGAAGCGAAGACAATTGCCTCCAACATCGACCCCGACATTAAAGCCCTTGCCAGTATCCTCTGCGCTAAAGAGCTAGAAGGAAGTCGACTGGAGGTTTTGCACGAGACCAACCCAGAAGGCCTCAAGCGATTCGCGTCTACCGTGTTGTCGACCAACCACATCCTTGACGAATACGCTCTGTTGATCAAGGCGCTGTGGGCTACCGATAACGTTCCGGCATCCGTGGCCAGCTTGCCTGACATCATGCGGCGTTCTGTTATTGCTTCAGATACAGACTCCACCATTTTCACCACTCAGTACTGGACTGAGTGGTTTGTTGGTAAACTGGATTTCTCCGAGACCTCCACAGCCGTGGCAGCAGCGGTGACGTACTTGGCCAGCCAAACCATCATCCACGTTCTCGCCTTCATGTGTGGTAACATGGGCGTTGAGGAATCGAAGATACATCAACTCGCTATGAAGAACGAGTACATGTTCCCTGTCTTTGCTCTAACCCCGCGTGCGAAGCACTATTATGCCTACCAGGCGGTGAAAGAAGGTAACGTGTTGCCCAAGATGAAGAAGGAGATCAAGGGCGTTTATCTGAAATCCTCGAACTGTCCACCACACGTCATTGAGAAGGTCCACAACATGATGGGCTATGCAATGGACACGGTGATGAAAGGCGAGCAATTGAGTCTGAGGAAGATTTTGGAGGACGTGTCGTCCGTAGAAATGGAGATTCGCAATTCCATTGAATCGGGTCAGTTCAACTACCTGACCAGTGGACAGATCAACGACAGGTCTTCCTATAAGAACCCTGACTCGTCGCCCTACATGTACTACGAGATGTGGGAAGAGGTCTTTGCTGAGAAATACGGTCACACCGAACCACCCAGCTACTCTAGCATCAAGGTTGCGTTGGACACACCTAACAAGACCAAGGTGGCCGAGTGGTTGGCTAGAATGGACGACCGCGTCATCGCAGAGAAGATGTCCAAGTGGATGGAGTCTAAAGGCAAAGTCATGCTAACGTCTATCCTGCTCCCAGAACTTGCCATGGGGGAAAGGGGCGTGCCTAAGGAAGTCATCAATGGCATCAACATTCGAGGGATCGTCTATGAAACGATCAAGCCTTTCTATTTGGTTCTAGAGTCCTTTGGTCTGTTCATGATCAACGATAACATCACTAGACTTGTCTCCGATCGTCATTAGTCGTAGGACGGTCATAACTCCCCACACACCCAATGCGTCAGGGTGCGTGGGGAGTCTTTACAAATATGCCGCGATTCGTGTATCGATGTAATCCACTGTCTCAGCGTACAAGTACGACGGCAGCGCATACTGAATGGTTTTGTCCGATCCGAGCTGCACGAGACTTCGACGGATCTCATTCAACGCATTCCGGTTCCTGTAGTGCTTAGCCACCGCAGCGTGCCGTAACAAGAAAGCAATCACTGGTAGACGAGCCAGTACTAGACCCCAGACGACCTGTCGAGTTGGCGGGATACTGGGTAACCGTATTGCTTGTAGCATGTTGTCGGAATAGAAAGTGGGTATGTTCTTCAACATGCCGACGAAATCGGTGGTGTTCTTCAGAAGCAACTCGTTGAGCTTCACAAGTTCACGGTCGATCTTGTCGTGGTACGAGACCGTCATGAAAGGGAACCAGGTCTCTTCCTTGGGGATGTCGTAACCATCCAACGCAGCATTCATCCTGTTCAACATGGCAATGTCCATGTGGGACCCCAGCATGTTAGGTAGGACGTAACCGGCAACAAACTGCATGACTGTTCGAAGAGGCTCCCCCGTCGGCGTTGTCTTATCGCGATGACGTCTCCACCCTCTGTACTGTAGCGCCAGCAGAGGTATGTCGATCAACATAACGACCAGGCCACCATTGCCCGGGTTCTTCGACGGTTGTAGCGGATTCAACAAGACACTGTACTGAGGATGCCTGATGACACGGATGGGCTCCAGGTTCTCCCAGTTGTCAACCGCCTTGAGGGGGTCTACATCCTCGATGACCGACACCATTACCTCAGTGTACCCTTTGCCATAAAAACGACCTGAAAAGGGCTCTCCTACGCTTAGGGGCGAGGTCAGTTTGAAGACCCTGCTGATGTCGTAAGCTTGGTCAACAACGTTGTCGTAGTAAATATCTACGTCGTAGCCAAATTGTAAGGAGAGTGTGTTCAGCAGTCTGACGATGAGATGATCTGACCTGACTGCGAAGCCTCGCTCTCGGTAATAGGTCTGTATCTTGTAAAGCTCTCTGTCCAAACCCCGTCTGACAAAGTCTAACTGGGGGATGTTGAAGCCCCCTCTGTTAATGGTGGGCTCGTCATTGAAAAGATTGTACATTTGGGGTTCCTGACGATTCAAAAGGATTTCAGATACATATCATGGTCGTGCATTGTTACATTAATGGAGAATTATGACATGCGCAATGATCAGAATGAGATTTCACGGTTTGCCGAGCGCTTGCAGGACATGGCTATCCGCCACGAAGCCAAGCCACGCTCCAAGTTCCCGAAGCCGCCGATGCCTGAGCTGGACCCGACTTTCCACGACGGTTTCTTCGTTGAACTGGCTACCTACGAAATCGATGACCCGGACAAGGACGTGTTGAAGCAGGTTACTCGGTGCCGAACCATCTCCACTCACAATGCCATCCGTCAGGCTAAAGAAGAAGCTCGGGAGAACGGACTGGTTGTGATTGAAGTACTCGGCATCAAAGCCGTTAGTAATTGTGAGTAAAAAAATACTTACAATGTGCTATTGTATAGAGACTGTGAAAAGTCTACGGCTGCCGCCATGGCAGCTGGTTTACTATGACCGATAGTGCAAAAGAATTCTGATATTTGATTGTAAATATTTACAAGCATATATCATGATAGGACATACCAGAACAGGTGTGTTTGCGCAAACAAAACCTATGTAGAAGGAAGATAAAGATGGCAGTTAAACGCGGTGGTGGTGATAACCACATCCCTGGGAACGAAGAAGCAACAGTAATCGGTGGTCAGAAGTCGGCTACTGTATCTCGCCGTGGTGGTCTGTCGGCGCTGGCCGGTCCCTTTGGTGGCCCGATGTCCCGCACCGGCGCCAGCAAGGGCGTGACTGAATTCGCAGATGCCTTCAAGGCGCTGCTTGAGAAGGAAGTCGAAAGCAAAGAACTGGGCTTCAAGGTAACCATCCTCGACAGCTCTATCAGCAACGCGGCATTGAGCGCCATCATCATCACGCTGCTCCGCAGCCAGGGCGGCAAAGAGTGCGTCACCGCGCACACCATGCTGGTCGAAAACTCCGGTAAGCTGATGCCGCGCACCGTTACGGTCGGCCAGAAGCAGTTCGAATTCGCTGTCACTGCCGGTGACGTAGCAGACAACAGTCTGATGGCTGAAGTCAAGCAAGCGGTTACCGACCTGTTCGGCGGTCGCAATGTTCAGGTCGTCGACGCCGGCGCATCGGTCATCCCGACCGAGCTGTCCATCGATGACGAGCAACACGTTCGCAATGTGCTGTACGGGGCAACTGTTGCCTGCTGGACCACCATGGTCAGCCTGGGCTTCATCGACGAGCCGCCGTTCACCGCTGAATGGGTTGAAGATGGCAACCGTCTGCAATCCACCATCCACTTCAACCCGGCTGATCCGGCCGAAACCCTGGCGGGCCTGCCGGTCCGTAACGACATCGAAGTTGTCCTGCAAGGTTCGGTCTCGAGCCAGAGCAATGGTCAGATGGAACGTGCAATCGACATCACCAAGGTGACCGGTTACACTGACATCATCTACACGCCGCCTCAGTCGGCACAGCAGCACAGCTTCTTCAACCAGAACCAACCGGTACAGATCGAACCGTACTTCACTCCGGTGTTCGTAATGACTTCGCTGGCTACCGAGATCAGCGCTGCCACCATGGAACTGCACCTGGCCGGTATCGCCAGTACTCTGGTTCTGCTGAACGGCACTGGTGCCGGCGTACCGCCGTGGATGAACGGTTTCCGTCAGAACTACCGCATCAAGGCAAACGAAGTTGATGTTCGCGACATTGGCGCGATCGGCTACTTCATGAACCTGACCGGTGATCCGAATGCCAAGCCGACCCCCGTCGCTACCAAACTGGACAGCTTCGGTACTCGTGGTCTGTACAGCCTGCTGCACGCTGCACTGCACCCGGGCCTGGTGTTCGCCATGGATGTCGAAGAAGTATCCGACACCTCCTGGATCAACCTGGCGTTCATCGCTGCTGCCGGTGGCAACCGCGAAGCCATTGCGCTGATCAACGGTGCGGCAGACACCCTGACTCTTGGTAACTTCTCCAAGATCTGGGACGCAAGCCAACCGATCGCCTACGACACTCAGAACCGTATCCACACCGGGTACTACTTCGATGACGCTGGCGTGAAACGCGACCTGCGTGACCTGGACCAGCTGGCCATGGCCAACCTGGTTGGTGGCTCTGATCGCGATGCAGCGATTCTGTGGGGCGACAGCTTCTCCCGTACCGACATCCCTGGTGTCGAGCGTCTGGAGCGTCGTGAGCAGATGATCCGCACTCGCTTCCAGTCCGTCAAGTTCAAGGGCTACGCTCGTCGTATCAACTTCAACCCGAACTGGCTGGCCGCTCTGGGCGAAGCGTGCGCCGCCGCCGGTCTCCGTATCCAACCCAATAACCCGACTCAAGAGTTCGGTGATGCGGGTCGTCACGGTGATCCGAACGCAATGCAGTACGCAATGCAGGGTGTTAACAGCAACCTGTTCAGCTTCACTGGCAACCAACGTACCTTCGGTGCGTCCTTCAGCCAGCCGAGCTTCGGTGGTAGCTACCGTCGTCCGGGTGGTGGACTCTGATTCGTTAGAGTCTCGATGTAGTACAAAAGGGGGCCCTTCGGGGTCCTCTTTTTTTACCCATTCGATATAAAGAGGTGCATCAAAGTGGGTGTTTATGTTGAAACCGTAGACTACAATCGAATGTTCAAGGGATTGTCTAAAGCTGCAATCATCGTTAACGACTTCGACGTCTCAACCCAACGTGACCGTGATCGGCTGATGAATTTGCTGTACACGCACTACGAGGACGACACGCTGGACATGATGCCCAAGTGCGATTGTGGGTCCGTCAAAGGTGAGTTTAACCTGGGTGTTCGTTGTGGGGAATGTAACTCGTTGGTGGAGCCTATCACCGAGCGGACATTGGAACCATCGCTCTGGATTGCAGCGCCTGAAGGTGTCGACACGTTGATCTCTCCTCATGTTTGGAACATGTTGGAGAAAAAGATCAAGATGCCCAACGGCTCTCTTCTCCAGTGGCTGACCAATCAAGACTACAAGTTGAAAGGGCCCATGGGTCCAATCTGCTACAGTCTGATCAAGGCGGGTCACAAGCGGGGCATCAACTACTTCACACGTAACTTCGATCGCTTGATGGAAGACGTGGCTCGGTTCGACGGTGTGAAGGGTTCTACTGTGAAGGAAAAGCAAGACTTCATGGACTTCTTGTCTCAAAACCGAGACCGGTTGTTCTCGAAACATCTGCCCATTCCCTCCAACCTGACCTTCGTTATCGAGAACGCGCCGATCAGTCGATACGCTGACCCGAACCTGGAGTTGGCCGGCGAAGCAGTGCAGACGATCTCGTCTATTCGAGCGGCAAACAAACCATTGTCCCTCAGGGCTCTGGAGAACCGCGCGATGACGGCGGTGATGCAG
>PBMP01000095.1 GCA_002722705.1 Pseudobdellovibrionaceae bacterium
AAAAAGCTAAATATCTTCTTTGAAAGACTAAAAAAGTCATCTTCTGGAAAGAAAGCGGCCTAGTTACATCATCTTGCGTTATACCGACCTTTATCTATGGTTCAATACGCTCCGGATCTTTTTGTCAATAAAACCGAGTTAAAATTTATTTTTATTAAAATTACTGAGTTTTTTAATTCACTGCTTTTGGCTCAGATCGAATATACGAACATTTATTATGGCAAAGGACTGAATCTATCCGCTTTGTTCAAGTTGTTTTTGTAGCTTCGGATAGTTGTTCCGTATCCCTCTAGAAAACGCCACCAAGGTGGAACATGTGAAGTACAAGATTTGTGAAAAATTTGTAGAGTATCTTTTAGAGAAAAAAATCAGCCAAGCGATTCTTGCACGTCAGCTTAATCTTGATCCCTCAATCGACGTTCAAGTGACCTGAACATGTCTCCAGCCCTAAGAGCAAAACAGAGCACACTGGAGCGAAGAATGATGGAGGGTTTTGGGGCACAAGGGAAGATACACTTTACAGTACCTTCAAGCTATAAGGAGAGTAGAATTGCTAGAGATTTGCCCTAGCAATATACTCCCAACCTGAAGGAGTTGGATTTTAAATAAAGGAAAATTATGAACGCTTGTAAATTTTCACTCCTGTTAATCGGCCCATTATTATCTTCATGCACTACAACCCTCACAAAAGAAGGGCGTGAGGTCACACTGGTGACAGAGAGTCAAAAAGAAAAATACTGCGAAATGATCGATATCATCACCACCTCCAATGATATGGGTTGGGATACTGCTGAAGACCGTGAAAATGCAATGAATGAGGCTCGAAACAAGGTTGCTAAAATCGGTGGAAATGGAATGAGAATCATTTCTAGTGACAGCATCATTTCAGGACTACTTAAAACCGGAAATGTTTTAACTGCACAATCCCAGGCAATTGTTCAGGTAGAAGCTCTCCGTTGTAAATTTTGATGAATCTAGAAAAACTCAAATCTCATATTAAAAATTTACTTTGATTTTTTTACGACAGAACATTTTAAATATGCTGAACCGAATCCTGGAATTTTACATGAGATATCATGATCGTTAACAGGCTGATCTAACAATTTGATATTTTTGACCTTGGTTCCAGATTTTAATATATCTTTTCCAAGCTTTAAATCTTTTACCAAAGTGACTGAATCACCATCAACTAACGGTGTTCCATTTACATCCATAAATGGATTTAAATCTTGGGTTGTATTGTCACTGTTATCTAATGTCCATTCATGAAAACACTCTGGACAAATCCAAAGTGATCCATCTGGATAGGCGTAACTTGATTGACATTTTGGACACGTTTGATTTTCTTCTGACATGAATACAAGCTACGATTCTCTTAGCCATCTGTCAAAAGATCTATTCTTTGTTATTGAAAATTGCTCAATACAAAGAAGTACCGTACACTTAGTAATGTGACACAAAAATCAACAATTCTTATTATAGAAGATGACGCAAGAAATAGAGAACAGCTTCGTAAAGCTTTAAGTAAATATTCATGTCACTTTATCTCAGATTACAACGATGGTTTTGAACAGGCAAAAGCAATCAGTCCCGACCTGATTATTTTAGATCTTGAACTTCCACTTAGAAATGGTTTTATCTTTTTAGAAAAAAGAGCTTCTGACGTAGTCTTATCAAAAATTCCGGTGATCGTATCAGTAGACCACAAAGACGAAATCCGACAGCTTAGAGGAACCGTATTAGGCGCTGTATCTTTTTTAAAAAAACCTTATGAAAAACAGGTGGTAGCAGCTCAAGTTTCAAAGTTTCTCAAAGAACCTTCTTTTAAATGCTTTAAATTCTCTGAAAGCCAAAATAGAGAAGTCACGGTAAAAACAACTGGGTGGGTAAAATTACTTTCAGAAGCTGCCTTTGTATTAGAAAGTCCTGTAAAAATCAAAATGGAAACTCCAGTCACAGTCGATTGCCCGGTGTTTAAAGAACTAGAAATATCAGATGTATTTATGAAAACCACGCACCGACCTCCTTATCAAGTTTCTACAGGGGTTTTTTCTGATGAAGTTGTTTTTGTAGGGATGGATGAAGAAAATGCTCTTAAAATTAAAAGACTGATCCGACACTGGGGGGCTCGCAAATGGAACCTTTAATTGTTGCCCTCGATAACGAATCAAATTCTTCTGAATCTTCAAAAGATCTCTTTAAAAGTCTCGGTATTACTGGAATTTTCACAAAAGACCCAGAGTCTTTTATTAAAGAACTTCGATCTAAAAAACCCAATGCATGCTTGATCGACCTCAATACAATGGAGCGCTCACTCGGGCTAAGTCTCATTAAAGCAATTCGCCGTTCAATTGGTAATGATTTTCCTATTTTTGTTACCGCAAATTCATGTGACACAAAAGCTCTTGCTCATGCGATTGAAAAGGGAGCAAACGATTGTTTTATCAAACCTTTCAATCCCAAAATAACAGCCTCTAAAATATCTCGGTATTTTAGAACTGAAAAAATAAATCAGTCAGAAATTGACCTAAAACAAGTGCCAGGAGGTGGATCTCCTGCAACAGTGTCTTTTTCTGCAGAGATAGAAGAAGTTGACCTCCTTGGAGTCACTCTTCGTTCAAACCACCTAATCGCAAAAGGAACAAAAATTGAACTTGATGGGGTATTTTTTGAAGACCTTGATCCAGAAGATCGTACCGTCAAAGTCATTCGAACATGGTTACACACCGATTGTACGACCTATGGAATCTATGGAGAATTTGAACAGCCCGATGGAAAACTTAAAGAAAGCGTGAGGCTGTGGTTACTGAAAATGGAATCTAAAACGCCTGAAAATATCTAGTACTCTTGAAGAGTTAACTTTGTTATAAATAACTCACTTGATGGAAAAAAAAATTGAAGAAACTTTTATAAAATTTGCAGCCCCCTTTGGCTCGTCTTATATCGAAAACGGGGGCCCCACCTCTCGATTAGAAGATGGATTAACCGCTCTTGGAAACAGAGCAGGACTAGAAGTCGAAGTTTTTGCAACTCCCACTGGGATTTTCATTAGTTCTTCAAAAGAGGGATCCACCGGCGTTACTGTTCTTCAAAGAATTAAAGGAGGCACAACTCACTTAGGTGAAGTCGTTCGACTTGAAGGCTTGCTTGACTCACTTTCTGGAGACGAAGAAAGTTTAAAGGCCGGAAAAATAGAAATTAATCAACGAATCCCCGAACTTTCTTCTTGGAGTCTTTTCTCGGCTGCTTTTGTAGCAGGAGCTTCTGTAAGTTACTCACAATTTGGATGGGGGATTACCTGCTTGCTCAGTGGAATCATTACTGCAGGAATTGCATCTCTTTCTGGGCCTATCTCTCGTTTTTGGCAACTCTCAGGAATTCTATCAGACTTCTTGAGTTCTTTTTTAGCTCTTTCCATTGGTGGACTGATCGCATGGTGGATGAAAATCCCCATTGAAGCCATTGTGATTGGGCCTCTTGTCTTTTTGGTCCCTGGACTTACACTCACAAATGCAGTGAGTGAATTAGCAGAACATAATTTTGTATCTGGAACCGCAAAAACAATGAAAGGGGTTCTTATTTTAGTTGCGATGGGATGTGCTTTTTTTCTTACCCATGACTTATCAAAACTACTTGGATTAGGATCTCCTTACACGAGTAGCGGAAGCACAACGACTCTCGTTGAACAATTTATTGGAATTCCATTTTTGATTTCAGCATTTGGTTTAATTTTTAAAATCCCATTAAAACTCCTACCTTTTGCAGTCATTACTGGAGTTTCAGGATGGGGTTTAATGATCACTCTTGCAGGAATGAAATTCCTCATTCTTGGGACTTTTCTCCCCGCTCTGCTGGTTGGATTAATCAGTCTTGGATTTGGGAGACTTTTTAAAACTCCGAGTCAAATTTTCTCAGTTCCAGGAATTTTCTCATTGCTGCCTGGTTTCTTAGCCCTTTCCTCTTTTTTTAGTTTTAGTAGTGGTATGCAACACAAAATTACTGAAATTGGTTTTCAAGTACTCACAATTGCTGCAAGTATAACATTTGGTCTCTATGTTGCTCGCATTCCTTACCTCGCATTTGAAAAACGGTTTGGAGAACCTCAATGATTAAGAAAAAGAAATCAGAATTAAAAACCATTGGCTGGCGAGAGTGGGTTGAACTCCCTTTATTTGACGTTTCAGAAATTAAAGTAAAAGTTGACTCAGGAGCACGAACCTCTGCACTTCATGTTTCCCACTTAAAGAAATCAGGAAGAAACGTGATCTTCACCATTCACCCAAATCAGCACGACGCAAACCCCAGCATTGAGGTAAAAGCACATGTCCTTGAGTATCGATGGGTCAAAAGTTCAAATGGATCTAGAGACAAACGTCCTGTTGTCCGAACAAAAATAAAAATGGGTGACGAAGAGTTTCCAATTGAAATTACTCTTGTAAACCGAGATATGATGGGGTTTCGTATGCTCCTCGGCAGAGAGGCTATTAGAAAAAGATTTTTAATTGATACCGGAAGTTCATTTCTTCTCAAGAAACGTAAAAAATCTAAAACTCGAAAGGTGAAAAAGAAATGAAAATTGCTATTCTATCACGTAAAAAAGAACTTTATTCAACCAATCGATTGGTTGAAGCAGCAGAAAAAAAAGGTCATCAAGTTGAAGTGATAGATTTTCTAAAATGCTACGTGAATATCACATCTCACAAACCTGAAGTTCACTATCGAGGACGAGTTCTCGATGACTTTGATGCTGTTATTCCAAGAATCGGAGCCTCCGTTACTTTTTATGGAACAGCAATTGTTCGACAGTTTGAAATGTCAGGGACTTATTCCATCAATGATTCTATTGCGATATCACGCTCAAGAGACAAACTTCGATCACTTCAAGTACTTGCCAAAAAAGGAGTTGGACTTCCAGTAACTGGGTTTGCTCACTCGACTCAATCAACAGATGACCTTATTAAGGTGGTCGGTGGAGCGCCTCTCGTCATCAAGCTCCTTGAGGGAACTCAAGGAAAAGGAGTTGTTCTTACTGAAACAAAAAAAGCTGCTGAAAGTGTGATTGAAGCTTTCAGAAAGCTTAAAGCCCATTTTTTGATTCAAGAATATATCAAAGAAGCTGGAGGTACTGACATTCGATGCTTCGTCATTGGAGATAAAGTAGTGGCAGCAATGAAAAGACAAGGAACCGAAGGTGACTTTAGATCAAACCTTCATCGAGGAGGTTCGGCTACATCCGTTAAAATCACACCAGAAGAACGAAGTACAGCTGTGAGAGCCGCAAAAGCAATGGGACTTAATGTATCAGGAGTTGATATTCTTCGTTCAAACCGTGGACCGGTTGTCATGGAAGTCAATTCTTCGCCAGGTCTTGAAGGTATTGAAAAATATACTGGAAAAGATGTTGCAGCAATGATTATCGCTTTTATAGAAAAACAAGCAAAAACCGGAAAACCAACCAGTCGTTCTAAAGGATAAGAAAGGGCTACACCAAAGTGTCAAAGACTAAGTTTTATAAATTTGAAGGAAAAGAAGTTGCACCAGGAGAATCTGCATCATTTCAACTCAGTCTTGCAAAACTCTATGATTTTACGAATCTCGATTTACCTATTCGGGTCATGAGAGGAAAAACAAAAGGACCTCGACTCTTTATTTCTGCCGCAATTCACGGAGATGAAATTGTAGGAACAGAGATTATACGAAGATTGTTAGTACGTCCTGAATTAAAAGAAATAAAAGGAATGCTCATCGCTGCACCCATCGTAAACATCTTTGGATTTAACAATAAATCAAGATACCTCCCAGATCGGAGAGATTTAAATCGAAGTTTTCCCGGAAAAAAAAATGGCCCTCTTGCAGCTCAACTTGCGAACTTATTTATGAAAGAAATTGTCGCAAAATGTACTCATGGGATTGATCTACACTCAGGAGGACGAGACCGAAAAAATCTGCCTCAAATTAGAGCTTTCATTGATGACCCAGAAACAAAAAGACTCGCCCTTGCCTTCGGAACCCCCGTCGTCATTCACTCAAAGGTCAGAGACGGTTCTCTAAGAGAGGCTGCTAGAAAAAAGAAAATCCCAATGCTTCTTTTTGAGGGTGGAGAAGCTCTTCGAATTGATGAAAAAACGGTAAAAATGGGTGTTCAAGGCTGTCTCTCAGTAATGCGCTCCATTGGAATGATTAAAGGCAAAAAAACTCGAAATAAAACTCACATTGCCAAAGGAAGCTCTTGGATTAGAGCTCCTCACAGTGGAACTGTCAACAGTATGAAACGCCTGGGGACTACCGTTAGAAAAGGACAAACCATTGCTACCATCTCTGACCCTCTTGGTTCAGAAAAAATAAAAGTCATTGCTCCTCGCAATGGAATCATCATTGGAAAAACAGAACTTCCACTTGTGAATAAAGGAGATGCAATGTTCCACATCGCAACTTCAGAAGCTCTCAAAATTGAAAAATCACCACTCTTTGACACTGTTATTGGCACACTCTGAAGCAATGCATTTAATTTGTATTTCCATACAATTGATGGATTGAACCTCTCTTAAAAATAGGGTTGTTGTTTTATTCATTTGGGCTTACTTTTGATTTTGATGAAAGCAGGACTGGTACTAACTGGTGGTGGAGCCAGAGGCGCATATCAAGCAGGTGTTCTTAAAGGCATTGCAGCCATTTGTAAAAATAAAAGAAATCCATTTTCTGTACTTGCAGGGACTTCTGCTGGAGCGATTAGCAGTGCATTCCTTGCTGCTCAATCCACTGATTTTCATCAAGGTGCAAATGAACTTGCAGAGCTTTGGGAATCCATTGCCTTTGATGATATTTTTTCAACTCGTTTTGGAACTTTAGCTCGAACAGGATTTAAGTGGATTTACCAAACTTCGATGAACTCCGAAACTCACTCCCCTGCAAACTACCTTCTCGACACATCTCCTCTTGGGCAATTTTTGGAAAAAAAAATTAACTTTAAAAATATTGAGAACTCAATTCAAAATAAAAATTTATCTGGAATTGCAATATCAACTACAAATTACTTAACGGGAACCGAAATTGTTTTTTATAATGGAGATGACAAAATCCAAGACTGGATACGTTCCAATAGAATTTCACGTAAAGTTTCAATTGGAATCGAGCACATTATGGCTTCTTCTGCTATTCCTGTATTTTTTCCTCCCATCAAACTAGAAGATAGTTTTTATGGAGATGGTGCGATTCGAATGAGAAACCCTTTAAGTCCTGCTATTCATTTAGGAGCAAAAAAAATCTTAGCAATCGGAGTAAGACAAAGAAAAACTCGAAGTGAACTACTCACCATGAATGAGGGAAAAATGAATGAAGTCCACCTATCAAACATTGCTGGTGTTTTATTAAATGGATTATTTCTTGATTCACTTGAAGCTGATGTAGAAAGACTCTCTCGAATCAACCGAACCTTAGAAACCACAGAGGTTTCTTCTGATGGGTTACAAAAAATAGACTGTCTTTATATTTCTCCATCCGAAGATCTTGCTGCCCATGCTGAAGGTTCACTTCAACGCTTTCCTCGAACATTAAGGTATCTCTTATCTGGCATTGGCTCTAATCACGAAGGAAGTTTAGATCTCATTAGCTGTCTTGCATTTGAAAAAGAATACACAAAATCAGTCATTGAACTTGGAGTAAGAGACGCTATGAACCACAAAGAAAAAATCGAAGCTTTTCTTTTGGATTCTCAATAGCAGATTTAATTTTCTTTAGACTCTTTATTCGATAACCGATCTAAAACCAAAGTTGCTGTCAAATCTCCCAAAACATTCACAGCTGTTCGACACATATCTAAAATTCGATCAACACCCATAATTAAAGCAACTCCTATTGGAGGAATTCCTGCTGAAGACAGAACCATAGAAAGAATAGCAATACCTACTCCAGGAGTCGCTGGAGATCCTATCGATGCTCCTACAGAAGTTAAAACGATGATCACTTTAGACTCAAATCCAATAGAAAGACCAAAAACTTGAGCTAGAAAAAGAGCTGCAACTCCTTGATAAAGAGCAGTACCATCCATGTTAACCGTTGCTCCTAAAGGAATAATAAACTGTGAGGTTGAACTTTTTACCTTAAACCTTTCTTCTGCAACTTTAATAGTCATAGGCATCACTGCGGCGGAACTAGAAGTCGAAAAAGCTAAAAGTGCGAGGTCTTTACTTTCAGACAAAAAACTCAAGGGAGATCGCCGGGTGAATATCCATACAATCATCAAATAAAAAAGAAGGAGTAGAAACAAACCGCCCACTACCGTTCCCACATAAACACCAAGACCTACAATTGCCTGAAAACCAACCTTAGAGGTAATTTGAGTACTGAGTCCAAAAACTGCCCAAGGAGCGAGTTTCATCGCCCATTTTACCACAGTCATTGAGACTTCCTGAAGTGATCCCAACAAGTCCTGCATAGGTTTTGCCTGTTGAACAGGAATCATCATCAAAGCAACGCCCATGACCATTGCAAAAATAACAACTTGGATCATTTCACTTTGAACCATTGAGTTCAACGGATTACTGGGAAGTAAACCTATGATTTGCTGAGGAATTGCAGCGATATTAAATTCCGTGTTCGCTGCCTGTGAAGATACATCGACCCCACCCACAACAGACTTTAATAAAGCAGGATCAATGTACTGCCCGGGTTGTATCCATTCGGCTAATGTCATTCCAATAAGAATGGCTACTGAAGTACTTCCAATAAAATATAAAAGAGCCCAAAAGCCAAGTCGCTTGACCTGATCTAAAGATCCACCTCCTGTCAGACCTTTTACAATGGAAGCAAAAACCAAGGGAATGACAATCATTTTGATGAGGGCCAAAAATAACTGTCCAGGAAAAGCAAGCCATGAGGTAATTGAGTGAGCGACAGAACCAGAAACAAAACCTACGGTCGGTCCTAAAAGAACTCCTACAAAAGTCCCAAAAAAAAGCCCAAGAAGAACCTTCACCCAAAGTCGACCTTGAATCATAGAGTGAAGATAAGAACTCAATGCCTTAAGGGATCGAGCAGAAGAAATAGGGGAAGAATGTGATGAATTCATAGGGTTGTTTTAAAAAAATGGAGACCAGAGTCAAGCAAAACAACCATAAAAGACTAAAAGGAACAGGTAATATAGAGAAACTTGACACATAGCAAAAGTAAACATACCCCTCCCTTATAGGGAACAAAGGGGAAATCCATGAAAAGTATCAAAGGACTTATTTTCATAGTCTTTTTTAGCAATTTACCATCAGTATCTTACGGAATTCCCTGCGGGGAACTTTTTGGGTCCAATCGAAATAATGCTTTTTCTGACTTTAAAATCGAATCTCTATTCAAAAAAGCGCACTCTGGAACTCATGATGAAAAAATAGAAGCTCTTCAAAAAATCGGGATGTTTGAACACAACTCTCTGATCCTTGATTCTGTAAAACCCGAAGTAACTGACGCCTATATGCTAGGCATTTGTGATCGTTTGATATTTTTTATTGAATTCTCCCAAAGTCAACAGATTCAAAAAATAGCAGCACAAGCCCTGGTTGAATATTCCTCAAAGAACTCCAATCACTTTAAACGAGGATTTTTTGGAGAAGAATCCCTTTTCCTTATTGAAAACCTCATAAAAAACTCAGATCTCTCAAGAGAAATTGATCAGACACTTGTAAACGGAATTGAAAAACCGACCTTACACTAACCTCTCGCCACCAAATAGCGACTACCAGTAGAGTCGTTTTTTCATGGTGGTCTAGAAATATTACTTAGTTTATTTAATCTATAACTAAGCAAAAAACCTTGAATTCTTTGAATTCTGTTGTGAACCACCAACAACCCTGTCGGTCACCAACTACACTATTTTTCTAATTTTGCTGCTTTTTCAAAAATACACCGCTTTTTTCATTTTGGTCCACATCCTGCAAATAGGGGGGCATCTGCAATCAAGCAGAACAATAAGGAATAAGCACGATGACTAAAAAAATTGAAAATGACGATCAAAACTTAAAAAATCTTCAATCTATCTATTTTGGAATTGGAGGTAGTGACGGAAAAGAGGGAGGTAGTGATGGAAAAGAAGGAGGCAGTGATGGAGTTGAAGGAGGTGGACTTCTACCGACTGGATCAACTGGATCTCGTGGTTTTTCTTTCTAAACGGAGTATTCAATGAAAGCACTCAGCATAATAACAGTCTTATTATCAACCGGAATGGTCAATGCGATGGAAATAGAGGTAGACAAAGGAACAGTTCATCTGACTGTTGTCAAAGGATTAAAGTCTGTAGAAATGACATCTACAAAAACTGATTCCTGCGAAGCAGAAGTAGAAATGGATAAAAATGAAAATCGATATCGGATTTTTCATAGTAACAATCCATGTCCAACGGGTGCTCAAATTTTTCTTAAAGTTCCATTAGAAAAAAATCTATCACTTCATCTTAATGGTGGTGTGATTTCTGTTAAGAACTCGAAGAAATTAACCCAATCGTATCAAACTATTTCCGCAAAAGTGTCTGGGGGAGTCATTCAGTCTCAAATTTCTGAATTTCGTCCAGAATCAAAATACGGAAAAGCTCGTTTAGAATTTAATAACGAAAATTCAAACAAAAACAGAATGACTCTACTGGTAAACGGTGGGGTGATTCGTTTCGAAAAATAAAAAAAAGGAAGTCAAATGAACTACGTATGCCTTTATTCTGATCAAGACGACTTAATTGTATCTGAAATTTTTAAAGATCCTAAACTGTCTAAACAGTTTGAGATGGTTAGTTTATTCGACTTCCTTCAATATATAGAAATTGATGACGAAATTGATAATGATCATATTAAAATTAGATGGACACTTAAGAACAATAAAAAAATTTCTAATGAAAATACTTTTTTAGTAAATAGACTCACAAGTCTATCTCAAGTAAATAAATTTGATCTGAATGACCAAAATCAATTATCAAGAGAAATTCAATCATACTTTTTATTTTCTCTTAGTCAGTTCAAAAAATCACTTTCACCATCAAAATATTTTAGTCTTACTGGAAATCAATTTTCTCTTTTAGAGCAATGGAAAATAGCAGATAAAATAAAAATTAAAACACCTCCTTACTCTATCGGTCACCAAGACCTATCAGAACCAAATAAACCAAATACAATAAAAACGAATATTTATAATTATTTTAACTGGAGTGTAAATAATCAAAATCAAAAAACAAATTTTATTATAGAAAAGCCAAAAGGAAGACCATACTTTAGCTACTCATTCCTAAATGAAACCTACACAACAGAACCGAAAGATAAAATCCAACAAAGAGTACTAAATTATACAAAAAAAATTGCATCTAAATTAAAAGTAGATATTTTAGAATATTTATTTTTTGTAGATAAAGAAAATATCACATTTGCATCAGCAAACCCTTATCTCTTGTCAAAAAATCACAATGTAAAAAATTTTATTAAAAGTGAATTAAAAAAATTACTCAAGGAGTGTAGTTTATGAAAAACACTTTCATACCAGAATCTCATATCCCAAAAGTTAAAGGTGCTCGAATATTAAAAAACAAAGAAAATCCAAGAATTAAAACAGGAAAATTAAAACCATTGATCATTATAGGTCCATCCGATGACTTTGTTATAAAGCTCATAGAAGAGTTAAAAACAGAACGAATGATAATCATTCTCCCAATCGAATCTATATGCATAAAATGGAACTATCAGTTTTCTGGTAAAAAAATTACATTTTTAATAGAAAACAATAAATACCAAGCAAATAGTATTTATTTCAGAGGTGCAGTAATTTCCTCTGATGATCCAAGATTTGAAAATTTTTCAAATTTCTTGGAAGTTTTAAATACCTGCACAGATAAAGTCTGGTGCAGACCCAAAAAGATGATGACAAATGAATCAAAACCGCTCCAAATGGTTTTCAGTTTAAATAAAACAACTAATAGCAACATTAAAATTCCGAAAACATTTATAAAAAAAGGAAATCCTGAAAAAATTAAAAAAGAAACTATAAATAAAAACTGGATTGTAAAATCAATTTCAGGAGTTCGATCTTTGGTCGTTGACAATAAATCTTATAGACACTGGGATTACTCCCCTGTGAAGAATATTCCTACTTTATTTCAAGAAAAAATAACCGGAGATGACGTTAGAATACACTTCCTTAAAGACAAAGCTTATGGATTATGCGTAAGAGGAAAAAGTTCAGTCGATTACAGATATGCCTCAGAAAGAGGTGAATTAAAGAAAATGTCTATAGAATCATCTTTATTAGATTATTGTAAAAATTTATCTAAAATTGAAAAAAATAGTCTCATTGGAATAGACTTCATTGAGACTCCAGAAAAAAAATACTATTGTTTAGAAGCAAATCCTGGTCCTGGGTGGGCTTGGTATCACAAAAATGAGAAAGAGCAGCTTTTAAATTCAAAAGAAGATTTTTTCTTGAAAAAATTTCTAAAAGAGATCATAGAAAATGAATCGGTATAAAATAAAATCTGCACTTTTAATTGCATTTACATTCTTTTACTTTTTTCTTCATTTTTTAATGGTTTCACAAAAAAGTGAATGGATTAGTGGAATCGTAGAAAAGAAATTGAACTTAAAATCCTTTATTTTACTTACAGTCTTCGTAATTATCTTGCACTTATCTGCTCACTTTATTTTATCTATCAGGGAATTTTTTAAATCTACATGGTCAATAAATGAAGTTCAGTTTCATTGGAGAAAGTTTTTTCCCCTTTTTGTAAATCATCAAATTAAAAATGATTACGACAAAGTCTATCTCTATTATTCAGAACAACGAAATCGAATAGAAAATTTGAAATTTGAAAAAATCACTTTAATTTCAACAATTATTTCAGTTACAGTAATTTATTCAACAATCATTATTAGCGATCAATACTGGACTGGAGTCACGTATATCCCTATTCTTACATTATTTTCTTACATAAGCGGAAAATGGTACCATAATCAATATAAAAAAATTATTAATCAATTACAAAAATCAAAATCAGAATTACTCACTTGGATATCTAGTTTTTTTAGAGGAAATTCCGAAATTTATTCTAATTTTTCTCATTTAGAAAATTATCTCGACTGGGTTAAAAACTGTGGGAATTCTTGGTTTTCAATTCAAAAAAAACTTCATTTAAATCTTTTTAAAAAAGATGGGTTATCTAAATTAAGTTTAGATCTACCGTTTTTAATTTGCTTTGTAATTACAATGTACTCTTGTTTTACAGGAAAATTAGACATTAAATCTGCATTTATTTGGTTTGGAGTCACAGAATATCTAATGGAAGGATTAAATGCACTGAGACAACTACTCATTCAAAAACAGGAATATCATTCTTTAAAAAATCAAATTTCGTCATTGGAAGAAAAAATATTAATTTCAGTAGATAAAAAACCGCGGGTTCAAAAAAAACTTTTTCCTATAGAATTTAAACTATTAGATCAAAGCTTAGTATCATTCACACCTCAATTAGGCATTCAATGGATTCATGGAGAAAATGGTTCTGGAAAATCAACATTAATAGAAGCTTGGAAAGGACACTGCACAGAATACCAATATTGGAAAAGAGAACATATCGAAATAATCAAAAATCAAATTCACGGAAAATATAGATCACTTGTTTCTCGACCCGAGAAGATTTCACCCATTTCTTTAAACTGGAAAAAAATGAAAATAAAAATAGAAAAAGAATTAAAAAATCTTTCTCAAGAAGAAATTAATTTTTGGTTAAATAAATTTAAAACAGTATTTGTCTCTTTAAAAAAAGAAAAAAATCTATCGTCAGGAGAGCTTTTTGTATTTTCACTTATCCGAATCATTCAAAGTTTAGATAAAAATGTTAGATTTATATTTATTGATGAACCAGATGTTCACATTGACTCAAAAACAAGAATCTACTTTGAGTCTATCTTAGAACTGTGGTCAAAAAAATATACTATCTTTAGAGTAAGTCATCTAGAATCTTCTTTTGATCAAAGGAAAAAAATTCATTTATTAGCATGTAACAAAAAAGGAACTGAAGCCATTCAAATTCCATTTCAAATTAAAATAAAAAAATCTTATTCCTCAAAAATAAATTTTCATTTTGAAGATCACCTATCGAGATCACTTCAAAACACCATTATTTCCACAATTAAAACTCTTATAAAAACCTGTCCTTCAACTAAAAACTTAAATAATTACACATTTTTTATAAGTTCTAGTGAAAACGAGAATTATCAAGTTGCTCAAACAGAATCTTGTGGATTAGCTTTTGCTTTAGCATTCATTGAACTCTCTCTTTCTTTAAAAAATACTCTCTATCAAAGTCAGTTAAAAAAATGGAGTGCAAGTGGTCATATTTTAGAAAATGGGAAAATCGGAACCATCCACGGAGAAGCTGCAAAGAGAAGAGCTGCTCAACAAAAAGGATTGACTTTTTTTTCAAATCAAAACTGGTCCACGCTGCAAGAAGCATATCATTTCTTAAAAATGAAACATCTCACAAGAAGTCAAGAGTTTAATCCGGCAACAAAAATAACACAAAAAGTCATTCAGTAAACTCTTACATGTCCTTTTATTCTATAGACAATTCGTTCTTATCAAAGATAAACAGGGTTGATAAGGAGAAAATCAATGAAAACAATTCAACTCATCGCTCTGAGTTTTTTTATGACTTTTATCGCACAGCAAGGTTGGGCCCGATGCGCTCACCCTTATATCTTAGTTTGTGATTCAAACAATAACTGCACTTGTGGTCGAGCTAAACTAAAACCTCTGCAAACACAACAACAAGGGACTGCTGTTCTTTATTTCGCTATTGAAAACCCAACAAGAAGTTATGTTTCTTGTAACCTCTATTATAGCTCAACTGATGTCTATGGAAATACTTACAACGGACTCATCCGCTCCGTAGAAGTTCCTGCATATAAATCGATCGAAGAGAATCAACTCGTAAGAGATCTACCTTCTTATTTCGTTTTACCTTCACCCACACTTATTGATTCAAATAGAAGTCGATGTGATGCAATTTAAACCTCAATCACATAGACGAGACTTATTTTTAGTCTCGTCTATTGTGATGAAATACTCTTACTAAAAAAGCTAGAGAGTAGATTCAACCTCTGTATTTTTTCTTTGCTTTGATTCTGAGTTTTTTTGTTGTTCCTCAGAAAAACTCTTTAAAAGATTTCGAATCACTTCACGATACTCACTGACATTCATGGGAACATAGTTTTCTGGAAGAGGCGGATTATCCACTTCTTCAATTCGAGATCGAACCACTCTTTCCCCTTTCATAAAAACTTCTACATAATTTTTATTGATACGAGAAATTTCATGATCTGGGCCTTCAATCATAAATTCATTTCTAAAACATCCCGTCTGAATAATTTTACGATTACCAAAACTCCACCATCCAGTTTCATGTTGATGTCCAATCAAATATAAAGAAAACTGATCTGATTTTTCAAGTTCTTCTTTCATACTCATATTAATGGATACATCTGCGTGTAGTGTATAAAATCGTCGGATCACTTCCTTTAACATACTCCATTTGACTTTTTTTAATGGATCACTTGAATGCAAGAAATCTTTTAAATAATCTTTCGTATAATAATTCCACAAACGACTCACAAGCCATTCTTTAAATTCAGGAAGTGCCTCTAAAACCTTATCTTTGGGCTTTAATCGATCTAAATGAAAAAAATGATCTTTTAAAGGAATAATCACATCTAATAAAGCTACGCTTCCCCAGGGAATATTAAGAATCTTTTTTCCATCGTATTCTACGAAAGGATGCTGCTCATCCAAAGCGAACATTGTATCATGCTGAGACCCATGCTCTACTCTTACTTTTCCGAACTCATAAGAAAGTCCTGGAAATAAAATTTCATTTTCAAATCCACATGCAGAGCGAATCACTCGTTGAACCTCAGGAAAAAGAAGCTCAAAATCATGATTCCCTGTAATAAAAATAGCTCTCCGGTTCTTTTGATCAAACTCTAAAAACTTTCTCACCCCTTCAAAAAACTGAGGATGAGCAGCTGCAACTTTAAAAAACTTCCCCAACGCAACCGTCTTATCAATATGGCGAGGATATTTTCCTTGAAAATCTGTCTTTAGAAGATCAAATGTATCTCCATTAAAAACCAAATCAACATGAGTACCCAAAAAATAAGAATCATTATATTTATCTAGAAGTTCTGCAAAAAAGTCACTATGAGGAAAATCATCCATTATCCCACCCGATCCCATCTCAATGTCACTAAAACAAAGGATAAGACGGTCAAAATCTTCTTTTTTTGGTAAATAGCGCTCAGAAAAACTCACTAAAAAACTCCAGTACAAGGCGCAAAGTGCCCCGCATTACGTGTAACATGGTCTTTTAGATGAAAAAATCAAAAATAAAAACTTTAACGTTTTGAAATAATTTCCCTTAAAAAACGGCGATCTGCCAAATATGGGACGGTAACCTTTAAAAGAGGCTCTTGCTTCATCGCTCGCTGAATTGCAAAAGTTGCCCCCTGGTTTCTTGCCCAATTTCTGCGCGCAACTCCATTATTCACATCCCAAAAAATCATGGAACGAATTCTTCGGTCACACTCTTTAGATCCGTCTAAAACCATTCCAAAACCGCCATTTATAACTTCTCCCCAGCCAACTCCTCCACCATTATGAAGAGAAACCCACGTGGCACCCCTAAAAGCATCTCCAACAAAATTATGAACAGCCATATCAGCGGTAAAGCGAGAACCATCATAAATATTTGAAGTCTCACGATAAGGAGAATCTGTTCCAGAGACATCATGATGATCTCGTCCTAGAACAATCGGGGCAGAAACTCTTCCTTCTCGAATAGCACGGTTAAAAGCAAGTGCGATTCTCATACGCCCCTCTGAATCTGAATATAAAATACGCGCCTGAGATCCAACGACTAATTTATTTTCTTTCGCAGACTGTATCCATAGCAAATTATCCTTTAATTGTTGGGTAATTTCAGGTGGAGCTTCTACAAGTAACTCTTCTATAACCTCAGTCGCAATTTGATCTGTTTCAAAAAGATCACTTTCTTTTGAACTCATACAAACCCAACGAAATGGACCAAAGCCGAAATCAAAACACATCGGACCCATGATATCCTGAACGTAAGAAGGATATTTAAATTCACCTTTAGAATCGAGAATATCAGCTCCTGCTCGAGACGATTCCAACAGGAATGCATTTCCATAATCAAAGAAATACATTCCTTTTTCACTAAGGGTATTAATTGCATTCACATGTCGTCTCAAAGTTCGATAAACTTCTTCTTTAAACTTTTCTGGCTGCATTGCCATCATCTCATTTGCTTCTTCGAAACTCATTCCCGAAGGATAGTAACCACCAGCAAACGGATTGTGGAGGGATGATTGATCAGATCCAAGATCGACATGAATTTCTTCTCGAACCAAACTCTCCCAGAGATCAACAACATTTCCTTGGTAAGCAAGTGAAACTGCTTCTTTGTTTTTTTGCGCCTCTTTAATTCTAGAAATCAAAATATTCAAATCTTCATAAACTTCATTTACCCATCCTTGAGAGTACCGGGTTTGCACAGCTTTTGGGTTAATTTCTGCAATCACACCTACCGCACCAGCAATCACGGCTGCTTTTGCCTGAGCTCCCGACATTCCTCCTAGTCCAGACGAGACAAAAAGTTTTCCAGAAAGGTCTCCTCCCATTTTTCGACCTGCATTTAAAATAGTAATTAATGTTCCATGAACAATTCCTTGTGGACCAATGTACATAAAAGAACCTGCGGTCATTTGTCCATACTGAGTCACCCCAAGAGCATTAAACTTTTCCCAATCGTCAGGCTTAGAATAATTAGGAATCATCATCCCATTAGTAACGACCACCCGAGGAGCCTCTTCATGAGAAGGAAAGAGTCCTAAGGGATGTCCCGAATATAGAACCAAGGTCTGTTGATCCGTCATCATTGACAAATATTTCATTGTTAAAAGATATTGAGCCCAGTTCTGAAAAACTCCTCCATTTCCTCCATAAGTAATCAATTCATGGGGATGTTGAGCAACTTGATGATCGAGATTATTACTTAGCATCAGCATGATTGCAGCTGCTTGTTTCGATTGATAAGGATAATCTTCAATCGAACGTGCGTGAATTTTATAATCGGGTCTAAAGCGATACATATAGATTCGACCATATGTTTCGAGTTCTTCAGCAAATTCTTTTCCTAAAATTTCATGGTGTTTTTCAGGGAAATAACGAAGAGCATTTTCAAGAGCGAGAATTTTTTCATCCTCAGATAAAATCTGTTTTCTATGAGGAGCGTGATTCACAGTAGAATCGAATTCTTTCCGAGGGGGAAGACTTTCAGGGATTCCTGTTTGTATTGCTTCTTTAAATGATAAAGTGTCCATGAGCATGATCCTTCTCTTTATTTTGAATTCATCCTTACCATATTTATAAAGCTCATGAGGAATGGTTTGATTTTTACTAGATAAAAAAAGTCTATTTTTTATACTCAATAGATTGCATAAAATGAGGTTCTATTAAAACAAGACAAAAAATTAAAGCTGCATTAATCAACGCAAACGAACAGGCGTTCGAAACTATCGAATTTTATGAACAAAAACAAACGATATCCATGGATGGTTTCACATTAAGAAGAGAGAAGCTCTGACAAAGGTAGACCAATATTTGCTAAATCTCCGTCATAAAACCCAGAGCGTTGATTTGCGACGTAACTTCTGACATCTTCCATTCGGTCGCCATATCCCAATTGCCCTGCTCTTTCATAGTCCGAAGGACTCATTCCCATGGCTTGAAGCATGGTAATTAACCAACGATTATAAAGCACCCCTGGTTTTTCTAGAGGAAATCCATCATCTTCCACACTAAATCCATTTGCGTTTCGATTTCGATAATCTAAATATAACCCCGTTTCTAAACTTCCCCCTGCTCCTCCAAAAGTAATCGAAGGAACTGTGACACTACTATGGACTGAAGAATGTTCATTAGAGTAGAAAACTAATGAATTATCTAAATAAGTAGAATCTCCACTTTCAGTAACATCAAGTTTACTCACTAAATCAGAAACTATCTTTTCAAATATCCAACGGTTAATCGTAGAAATCATCGCCTGTTGATCTGTTTCATTCGCATTATGAGAAATAAAATGCCATCCTCCAGGAGAATTCTAACCAGGTATATCTAAAACTTTTGAAATATGAATGGTTGCAAGTCTAGAAATATCACAACGAATTGCCGCTGCAATCACATCATTAAATGCCTGGTAGGAAGCTTCCACTGTCGCCAAATCAGCCGTATAAATATGATTAATATCGGGAGGAGTCGCTGGAACACTACAACTTCCATTAACTTGATTCACTTTAGACTCGGTTTCTGATAAAAAGTTCATATGACTATCAAGTCGCTGTCGATCTTCACTTCCAAGTCTTGAATTATTCCATAGTCTTTGAAAATCTTCATATACAGCATTAAAAATAGAACCATCACTTGGACCACTTCCCTCTGACTGAGCCGCTATGATAGAAGAAAACAAGGTATTAAATAAAACTCTCGGATTACTGATAGTCGGGAGCAAAGAAACATCACCCGTTTTATTAAATGGATCTTGGTAACTGTAAGATAAACCTTGCGATCCCAAAGGATTAATAATCATCGAACGCTCTGCTATCCCTGACATTGTAGGATAAACAGCGTTAGAGTAAGCCATCAATTGATCAATGGTAGCCATGGGAGTAAAACTATTGATATTATTTCCTCCCTCTACAGGAACACTTCCTGCGACGTTCCCTAAATTAGCACCATAGTGATGACCTATTCTGAATCTCCAATCAAGTCCACGAATGATATTCATTTTACTCAGATAAGGATTTAAAAAAGAACCTAAAACTGGAGAAAGTTCTGATTGAGCACCCAAGATATTGATTAACGTGTCTGAATGAGCATTATGCCCATTAGGAACAGAAAAACTATTCATAGGAAGGGCTGCTGGATACAAATTATAATCTTGAATTGCACCATTTTGTGACATCAAAGCAATAAAACGTTTTGGAGGAGTCCCTCCACTTCCAAGAAGTTCCTTGGTTAAAAGAGATGGAAGAAATGGAAGTGTTAAAGCAGCTCCTCCCACTCCCTGTAAAAAATGTCTTCTGGTAATTCTATTCCATTTCATATTGAAAATCTCCAAATCCTACTTAAATCTTTTTTAACCGAAGTGCGGGTTGTCGTCCATAAGCTCGAAGCATTTGATAGATACTGCCACCTTGTACATCAAGTGCATCATACATTCCCTTTAAAACACATTGATTTTGATCTATATTCTCTTTTTTCTCTAAAAACATGTAGTATTTTTTTACAAAACAAAGATTTAATTTTTTACTCGATATCATTCTTTCCACCATCTGCTTTTGAGACGAGATTGTCTCTGTATCTCCAAAATAGATATTAGGAGCTACAGCGGTGTTAATTGAATGATTCGGACCCAATGAACCATTAGAGTAGATAATCTGTTCTTGACTCCGCTCTCTTCCTAAACCATCAAAGCGCTCTAAAATAAATCCCAAAGGATTAATTTGAGAATGGCAAAATGCACATTGAGCAGGTGAAGTCTTTTGAGCAGTTCTTTCTCTTGTCGTTAAAGAAGGATCAAAAGGAGGAGGAATGATTGAATTGGGAGGTAGATCTGTAGGAGGATCTGGAAGATCGTCACACAAAATATCTCTTCTAATATGAACTCCTCGATGAATAGGACCTGTCTCATGAATTCCTGAAACCAGCATTCCTGCTCGACTCAGAAGTCCACTTCGATCACTTGATTCATCAAACTGAGGTGGATTTCCTGCACCATTCCAAGTAGAAACGCCATAAAGAGAAGCAAGAAGTGATGACTGAGTGACTGAAGATCGACTTTGATAAAGATCGTCAACACTTCCTTGCCAGTCCCACGTCTGAAGATCAGTAAAGTCCTCAATCTCTTCGATCATAGCATCTCTAAGCGCGTCTTCTTGCCCAATAAAAGTAGGAGCAAAACTTGAAAACGCATTTGTATTTGAAGTATTAATTCCCGGTACCTCATTGAGATGAAGCCATTGATTATAAAAATCAGCTGATACTTGTCTTGCTAAAGTTCTTTGATTATCCAAAAGGTGATCTAAGGCACTCTCTAGTCCTGTATCAGTTAAAATTGAGTTGTCAGCTGCCATAGAAAAAAGAGTCGAATCAGGCATCGTTTTTAAGTATGCATAGCTTAACCGACTGGCAAATTCGTAGGAGGTCAACTCCAAAGTATCATTTCCAATATCAGCACCAGAAAGCTCGACATGATATAAAAACTCAGGTGACATTAAAAATCGAATAATCAAAGCTCGAACAGGGTTTGTTTCTGCATTAAAAAAGTTTCTATAAATAGTTCGTTCAGAACTTGTAATCGGACGTCGATGAGTTTTTAATCCGAATTGATCAATAAAATAGTCAATACAAGCTGTTGCAGGGCTGGCTGCTGTAATACATGAATGCCCTACAAGAGCAGTCATTCTAGAGTTACTTGCAACCACAAAATCAGCAAACTCTTTTGCAATATCATAATATCGATCTGAGTGACCTTGAGTGAGATTTACATCTGCATCTTTAAATTGTTCTGAAGCATCTTCTGGAACTAAAGTAATCAATGCCTGAAGATCATTCCAAAGAGATGTTCGATCTGATGCATTTAAAAAACTAGTCAGCGCATACAAGGTGTTGCGGTACTCTACTTTAGAAAGCCTTCGAAGAGTCTTACGGTCTTGAGGAGCATCTTCTTGGGTACAGGTATAAAGCGATGGACTGTATTTTCCTGCAGACAAAATTTGCTTTCTCTTCGCTTCAACTTCTTCACTCGACAAAAACTGTGTTACTTGTTCACAACCAGAAGTAAGAACGAGAAGTAAAACTACCCAAATTCTATTTTTATTTTTTATACTAAAATTTAACAACTTCACGTACTACCTCGGAATCGTTAGAACCTTAAAAAGGTTTATTCATTTCCTAAATTTGAGAACTCAGTTAAACAATCAGATTCTGAAGTAGGAGCTGTACTAGCGAATCGAACATAATCAAATTCAGCTCTTGTATTGTGAGTTCCATTATAAGTATGTCCCATAATTCCAACTTGAACCGTACTTGGCATACTTGAATGATCAAAGTAGATTGGCGTTGAAGAACCACTTGCCGGTGGAATAGCAGCAAATTCACTTCCTGTAAAAGTAGGGCCTGTTGCAGACCCAGTACTCGTAGAGGTTCCGTTTAAATTATACGCGTTGTAATAAGCTTCTTGTCTCCAATTACCATCAGTATTATCCCAGTAATAAAAACGAAAGATATTACCCACACGACAAATAAGCATATGCTCTTCTAAGCCATCTGCAGGAGGATGTGGATTTAAGAATAACTCAGAAGCACTGTTGAGCGTTTTTTTGATTTCTCTTGCAAAACCTGGATCAGGAGAAATCCCTGAAGCCGACTGTCCTCCTAAATTGTACATCACCCAGTTCTCATCACTGGAGTGAGTTCCTGCTGGATCTCTAATGACAATTCCACCTGCATTGTAACCCAGCGCAGGTGCGGCTGAAGTATTTGTTTTGTCGACAACTCTCAGATGAGTCACCACAACAAAGTTACCAGTTACATTTTTATACATTAATGGTCCCCAGTAATCTTGAAACCAGGAATAATAATTTGTTTCTTGAGGAATAATAACTGCCCAACCGGCTTTGGTCGTATCAATATCCATGGTAAGAGCACGAGTCGACGTATGAGTTGCATCAACCGGAAACCCTAAAACACTCCATGTGGAATGAGCGGACGCAAGAAGATCAAACGTAGTACTAAATTCATCATTCAAAGCATTTGTAGTACTTGATGCTGATGAAGACGATCCATTTCCATTTGTGATTTGAATATTCCCACAACGAGTAAGAATAGAACATACGCACAGCAAGAAGACTTTTGTTTTTAGGAACTCAAATTTCATGAGTCCTCCTTTATCTTAATCAAAAAGAGATACTCTTATTTTACCTGACTAAAAGAGTCAATTCAAATAAATTTGAAATTTCCTTAAAAAAATAGGGTTAAAAAAGACACACCCTCGCTATAAGACTGAAAAATAAGCTTTGATATCACCAATTAAATCACTTAAACCACCAGGTTTCAGATAGAGATGATTACCGACTTCACAATTTATTTCTTCGGGTTGATAGTCTGAAAATCCAGTCATCACGAAAAAATCAGGAATTTCATTTCTTTCTTCTTTTACTTTTCGGATAAACTCCATTCCATCCATCCCCGGAAGACGAATATCAGTAATGACTAGATCAAATTTTTTACCCGAAGTTATTTTTTCAAATGCATCTTCAGCACTAAAAGAAGTCTCTGCATTCAAACCAATGAGTTCAATCTGAGAAGCAATTAACTCGCAAAGATCTTTCTCATCTTCTACAATCAACACTGTAGCCATTTCACCCCCATTTTTACTCTTCATGATCTGAAGCTTTAAAAAGACATCTTTCTAATATTATCAATAACGCCAGATCTTGCCATAAAAATTCTATGATGAATACTTCATTTCCTTCTAAATAAAAAAATGAAACATGATAAACAATTTAACTAAGCTACTGTTTGCGACCAATCAATTGGTTTTTTTCCGATACTTTCAAGAATTTGATTTGCTCGAGAAAAATGTCGACATCCTAAAAAACCTCGATGTGCAGATAAAGGAGAAGGATGAGGAGACTCTAAAAAGTAATGATGTTTATTAGTAATTAAGCTCTTTTTCTTTTGCGCTGCAGAACCCCATAAAATAAAAACAACTGGATCCTTTCGTTCATTTAAGCAACGAATCGCTTGATCCGTAAAGTTTTCCCAGCCTTGATCACGATGAGAAAACGCTTGAGAACGCCTTACGGTCAAAACAGTATTGAGCAAAAGAACCCCTTGTTCAGCCCATCCAGATAACTCACTTTGACTCTCATCAAACTCAATACCTAAGTCACTTTTGATTTCTTTAAAAATATTCTTTAAACTCGGTGGTTTCGGAAAAACAGAAGCGGGCACACCAAAACTCAAACCAATCGCTTGAGATGGACCATGATAAGGATCTTGTCCTAAAATCACCACCTTAACTTCTGAAAAATCAACTTCTTTAAATGCTCTTAAAATATTTTTTCGTTCAGGAAAAATAGAAACAGAAGATCCATACTCATGCTTTAAAAACTGACAAAGTTTTTTAAAATAAGGTTTTTGTTTCTCTGCTGATAACTGTTTCTTCCAACCTACCGGAAGTGATTCTGGAAAATTCGACATTCTCTTTGAATAAACAAAAGAAAGAACCGGGGCAAGTGAAATGAGTCAATCAAAACCGTATAAAATGGTCTCATCATTGTCTGCACCTCCTTGGTCAGTTCGAGGTTCATACCATGCTGCAAAAGGAGTTTCAGACTTAAAGTAATGAATATTACCAAATTTGAATCATCAAATAAGTCCATAAGACCATGACACTTACCCAGCCAATTACAAATACGAATAACCGATGAAGAACATTGTTATAGGTCAAGTGAACAACTGAATGAATCACTCGAGAGAAGAAAAACAACCAACAGACTCCCACTGAAAACACATCAACCTTCTCTAAAACGATTGTTAGAATTACTCCCGCAAAAAATAAGGTCGGCAACTCAAATAAATTTGCATAATTTCTCGAAGCTTGAATCATTTCAGAAGGCAAAGACGAACCTTCATAAGTCTTATAATATTTTATAGATACCTTTTTTTCTCGAACTGATGCAATACGCATTCGAACATTTACAATAGCGACAAACCACGTTAAAACAACTTGTAAAAATAGAGGAAGCACAATCCAATGAATTTTCATAAATGAGATTGACTCATAGAATATTCACAAAATCAACATTTCACTCTATCAAATGAAATGTCTAAACAGAGGAACAAATACGATGATTGAATGGAGTCTTTTTGGAGTACTAGTAGGTATCATCATGGGTGTTTCTGGAGCAGGTGGAGGTACAATTGCAGTTCCTCTTTTTATCTATGGATTGGGGTATGATCCAGTGACAGCGACTGTTGCTTCCCTTATTG
This sequence comes from Pseudobdellovibrionaceae bacterium, assembly GCA_002722705.1. Classification (GTDB taxonomy): domain Bacteria; phylum Bdellovibrionota; class UBA1018; order UBA1018; family UBA6935; genus UBA6935. The sequence goes on from PBMP01000095.1 coordinate 25,147, forward strand.
CCGTTTCTGTTGCCGCACTCTCAAATTGGTGGGGACAGCGACAAAACACTCTTTATCCCTTTAGTTTTGGAATTTTTTTAGTCGCTTTTATTTTTATTCAAATTCTAAAACCCGTAAAAGCGATGTTACCTTCTGGGAGCACTCAAATTGCGTTTCTACTTGTTACACTTTACAGCTTAATTACCTATTGGAAAAATTTAACCGGAAGTAAAAACTTCGACACGGAAAAACCTAAATTTAAATGGAAAGACTTACAGAAAATATTCTTATCTGGATTAGGTGTAGCTATGATTACTATTTTTACTGGCCTCGGAGGAGGAGTTTTAATCATGCCTCTTCTTTTAGGCCCCATCAAAGTCCCTCTTCCTTATGCAATCCCTACCAGTCTTCTCACCATCTCTTCAACAGCAATGGTCGGTGCATATAGTCAGTCTGATCAATTTGAGAAAATATTCACAACTCAAAAAATGCTTGGCCTCACACTGGGAGTATGGCTATCGGTTGCTCTCACAAAAAGACTGATTAAAGCACTTCCACACGAACAAATGAATAAAATCAGAGTCGGCGTATACACAACGGTCATGGGAGTCGCTCTTCTCTCTATGCTTTACTCAACGTTTCAGTCATTTCAATGAATCCAAACCTTGAGTTTGATCCATATGATTGAGTTGATCAAATCCACCAATGAGTTGATCTTCTAAAAAGATTTGTGGCACCGTATTCATTCCACTTTTTTTACATAAAGCTGAATAATCAAAGTTATTTTGTGTCACCACAGTTTCTTCAAACTCGATTCCCCGTTTTTTTAATAAATTTTTAGCCATAATACAGTAGGGACAAGTTACTTTTGTATAAATTTTAACCCTCGTTGACATCATTTTCTCCTTTTATGTAAATTCATAAAAACATATCAACCTTAATTTTATTTTGCTGTCTCAGGAGAAGCATTCCAAATTTTTAAGAGCAAGAGTAGTCCTATGATTCCAAAAGGCAATAAAAACAAAGGCCAATAATTCCAATTTTCTGAAGTCAAATATCCAAGTGCAACCGACTGAACTGCTGTTCCCGCATAAACAAATCCATCAATGACTCCAACAGCCGTAGCAGCTCCTCTTCTTCCCCCAAAATCCATTGTAGCGGTTCCAGAAAGAAGTCCATGTGAACCGATCACACAAAGACTCATCAAAAAAACTAAAGTTCCCAATACAAATGGAGACAGAGATAAGGTTGGACTTGCTTTTAAAACTCTCTTGTCTCCAGCTCTTTGAACAGGAAGAGGATCTTTCAACTGGATCTGCGTTTTGTTTCCATTTCTTAAAATGATCATCGGGATTTTTCCGGTGGATTCAACACGAGCTCCTCGTTTTCCGGAAGAAGAAGTACATCTACATTTTTTCTGATCCCAAATGGAATCAATACACGTCGCAGGAATACAGGCAATCGCTGGTCCTATTTTTTCCCATCCTGCAGATGTGTCCACTCCAGCGACTGAAAGAATTCGGTCTCCTGTCAGAAGTCCAACTCCTGATTTCACACTGGCTACCTTATTTGTTGGAGAAGCCAATGCAAAAATCATAAGCCCACTACAAACAACGAGGACAGCATACAACCCTGCAGCTGACGGAGCTCTTCTACTTTGAAAAAATAAATCCGAAACCCAACCAGCAAGATTTCCACCGACAACACCTGCTACAAATAAAATTCCTCCCCAACCGGCTTGAAGGAACGGAGCAAGAAAACTTCCTGCTGCACCAATAAAAAACCAAGCTTTTTGTTTTCCTGATGCTTTAAATCCAAAAACTAATGAAATAATCGCAATTAAAAAGAGAGCCCCAGTTAAAACAGGCTCATCCCACCTTCCATATCTCAAAAAATGATTTCCAGGTAAAACCCAAACCTCTTTTGCGTAAATCGGAAACCAATGCATAACTCCATTTCGCAAAACTCCTGTGCAAAATTCCACAAGTGCTACTGTAATAATAATTGGATGAGTTAAAATATTTTTTAATAACACTCGAGTTGGAACAGGTTCACCTGAATCAACTCCAACTCCATCACCCGTATCCAAATGAGCTAGGCCTGCATGAGAAGGTTCGTCTTTTAATATCATCCACTCAATTGCCCACATCAGAGCCAAAAGAATAGAAGGAGCAACAAAGACAACCCACTGATAAGATCCCTCTCCCCAAGATTCAGCCCAAGACAAAAGCCAACCATTTACCGTGAAAGCTAAAAAAATCCCTGAGGAAATCATCGTTCCAAAAATACCGGAAAAACCGCCTCTTTCTTTAACATGAAACCAGTGAGCATTGACTTTTACAATACTGACTGCACCAAAAGACTGGAAATACATATTCATTCCATATAACCCTGAGAAAACCCATCTCAAAGCCCCTGAGCCGGGATCTGAAAGAGAAAGAATATGGTAAAGATAGTAGCCCATTAAAGCATTTGCGATCGTACTCCCAAAAAGAGCAAGAAGCATTCCTTTACGTCCTCCAATTCGATCTACCAAAGGACCATTAAATAAGAACGAAAGCGCATAAATAAAAGTTCCAACCCCAAAGATGATACCAAAATCTTCTTTGGTCATGAGCTGTCCCAAAGATGTTTTAGCGACAGTCAAATTATACCTTCCCATATAAAGAAAAGCGTAACTTAGACCTAACGGAAACCAGTTCAAAAAACGACGCCGACGAAACGCGATACTATGCATGCCCACTCCTCTAAAAGTCCTATGGTTTACCGTCCCGAGGAAAGAAACTAGCGACTTAAAAAGAAAAGATCAAGCGTCGTCTCTGGTTCGATCAATTAAAGAAATTTTTCTTTGCTCCAGGTCAACGACCAATGCGGAGTGTCCATGAAGAAGATTAAGAAGGTCGCGTCCCACAAGGTCTGCTGCGCCTTGACTCATCCACCCTTTAGAAACCCAGTCTTCTACTGTGAGCTCTGGGTTTCTGATCAAATGAATCGAATCAGAAGCTTTCACTAAATGACGCGGAGTCAACGCATGTTTTTCTCCCATATGATTTAAAAAACATTTTAATAAATCGATGACAGCGGATTCTTCGCCTGATGGGGGTTTTTGTTTTTTTATTTCTGGAATTTCAAAATTCTTTTCAGTCATTCCTCTTTGAATAGCGTCTAAAATTTCAGGAGCGTGTTTTTTAAAGTCAATTCTCTTTAATCCTCTAAAACGCTTCAGCTTTTCTGCTTCTTTCGGACGAACGGAGGCTAAATCCATCAATACACTATCATCAGCTAACCATCGCCTAGGAATATTCAATCTTCGAATTTCTTTCTCTCGCCAATGAACAAGCTCATACAAGACACCATGCCCTTTAGAATCCACTCTCCCACTTCGTAAAAGCTTATAAGCCATTTCATCAGTTTTATCTTCATACATTGAGATACGAGAATAAATTTCAGAAATTTCTTGGGCCCACTGTACTCGATTGAGTTTTTCTAATTTCTCAGTCAAACGATCCGCAAGAGAAATTAAATCAGTCACATCAGAAAGAGCATATTCAATCAGATCTTCTACAATTGGCCTTTTAGACCAATTTGTTCGAGCATGCCCCTTTTTTAATCGAACATCTAAAACAGATTTCATCAAAGGGGCAAGCCCAATGGTATCTCCATATCCACAAAGCGAAGCAGCTGCAGCCGTATCAAAAATCGGACTCGCAACAATTCCAAAAGCACTGTAAAGACACTCTTGATCAGCCTGAACCGCATGTGCGACTTTTTCAATAGACGGATCTTGAAAAATTGATAAAAGAGGCCGAAGAGCCTCTTCATCGTATTCAGGTGTCCTTTTTTTTCCCGATACTTTAAAAGCCTGAACGTCAACAATCCAAGATTCATCTCGAGTCGCTACTTGAATGAGTTCCAGCGTTGGAAAAAAAGTAGACTCTCGAATAAACTCTGTATCAAAAGCAATTCGCTTGTGTGCTTTTAGTTGATCTACAAGTTGAAGAAGCTCCTCCGCTTGCGTGATCGGTGTAGTATGTTTTTTCATGATGTATATCTCAACTACTATGCTGCCATTGGAGTCTGGTCCTCACACGAATCAGTCACATCAAATACTTTAATATGAACCGAAGCATGTGGTCCGGCGAGCATAAACTCTTTAACTGCCTGATTCTCCAAATACACCTGATAGGCATAGTCGGCAATCGTTTTCACAGCATTCTTTTCTTCTTGCTCATATCGATCGATTTTAATTTTTGATTTCATCCATTGAACACCGTGTTCACGAATATCTTCTTGAATAAAAGGTTGAGAAAGTAGTTCTTCAACATAGTTCGCAAAATCTTCTTGTTCCTGAAACACTCTAGCCCTTCGAATATAAACGATATCTAGAGGATCAGAAATTCCGTCCTCAATTGCCTTTTCAAAGGTCCGTATTTCTAACTCATCAGAAAGGATTTCCTGGAGAAAAACCCCAGTTTCTTTTTGATGCACTACAAGAGCGACCGTTCCGGTCTTTTGTTTCTTCTCGGTTGAGTTCATGGTGGGCTCCTTGCCGAAATAATTTAATCTTAAACCCTCATCGACCAAAAAAATAACGCACTAAATCAAATTAACAATTTGAAGTCCCTTTAGACACAGAGCAATGATTTTTCTTTGGAAAACAAGATGAATAAACAGCGAACACCTGATATCTCCTCCTCCATGACAAAGTACGTACTTCTTGATTTTGAAACGACAGGTTTAGACCCTCTCACTACAGAGATTATTGAAATTGGAGCTCTGCTCATGGAAGGCACCACCCCACTTGAGCGTTTTCAAACCTTTGTTCACCCGCTTGAGAAGATTCCAAAAAATATCACTCAACTCACTGGGATTACTCAAGAGATGGTGGAAGAAGCACCTTCAATAAAAGAAGCAGCAACTGCGTTTTACGATTTTTGTACAAATGAAACAAATGAGATTTATCCCATTGTTTCTCACCACTCCCAAATGGAACAAAAATTTCTAGATGCACATCTCACTCCTGCTTTAGGAGGACTTCATTTTGAAGTACAAGACTCTATTGATGTTCTCGCATTAATTTTTCCAGAACAGGCCTCATTTTCAATGCAAAGCTTTCGGGAACGTTTTCAACTCTCTGATAAAAATGCTCACCGAGCAGATCAAGACTGTGAGGATTTAGCAGTTATTCTGAAAAAATCACAGGAAGAACTCAAAGAAAATCGATCTCATCTCGCTCCTTTAATTCAAAGCTATCTTCCTCAATCTTGGTTTTGGAATTGGATGTTTAATGGAATTGAAGGAACTCAATACACAGAAGAACTAGGGGACCTACAAAAGTTAAAAAAAGAAGACTCAGTGGAAGAAGCAGATTGGTCTAAAAAAATTGATGACAATGAAATCATTGAAATCCTCAGAAAACCTTCTGAAAACGTAGAGTACAGACACTCACAAGAACAAATGGCTTTAAAAGTCACCCATGCGTTTAATGAAAAAGGAAAAATTGCAATTGAAGCTCCCACTGGAACAGGAAAGTCGCTCGCTTATCTTCTTCCAAGCTACTTTTCTGCAAAAAAATCAGGTGCCCCAGTAGTAGTATCAACTCACAGTAAGGGACTCCAAGACCAACTCCTTGAAAAAGATATTCCACTGTTAAAAGAATTGACTGGAGACACTTCGATTCAGGCCACCACGGTCAAAGGTCAAGAAAACTATCTTTGCCTTCGAAAACTCCATGAAAACGCATCTGCAATTTTGTCATTCTCAAGTGAAGAAATGGACTCCATTGATGAAGCATGGTCCATTGCCTACCTGATGAGTTTCTCAACACTCACTCATTCTGTAGAATTAGACCGAGTATCACGATTTTTAAAAATGAAATTTGAATCTTTAGAACCACTGATTGAACACGTCCGATCGCATCATCATACAACCATTGGATCGGCCTGCCCTTTTTATAGTCAATGTAATTTTTTTAATAGCGCAAGAAAAGCCTATGAATCAGACATTATTATTTCTAACCATTCACTTGTTTTTCATTGGCCTCACCATCTCCCTCAGATTAGAAATATTGTTTTCGATGAAGCTCATCACCTCGAAGATCAAATTACAGAAGCATACTCTCAAGGAGTTTCTGAAAAAGAACTCAATCACTTTGTTGATCGTTTTTCCAAAAAAAGAAAAAATAGGAAAAATTCTGAAAGAGCACTTTTAGTTACTCTTTTAGACTCATTGACTCTTCCTGCTCGATATCAACATGATCTCATGGGACCTCAATTGGATCTTCTAATTGAACCTATTTCTGAAACACTTACTGAATTAAGAACAATTATCGAAGGTTCTTTTAACGAACGACAAAGAACTTCATTGTTTGAGACAAGTGGAGTACTTGCTCCTGGCTTAAAACAAATGGACCCTCTCAAAAATGCTTTAAAAAAACTTAAATCTGAACTTCAAAAAATATTCGACCTGTTTTCAGATGCATCCGAAGCAATTGAAGATAAACGAAGAGGAAAAGACCCTGGAAAAGACCTCCTCTTTATGATGACTGACCGAATTGAATCCATGCAAGAAATGCTGTTACTCTACCTGAGCGAAGAAATCAATTGGTTACGGACGCTTACGTGGAATCCAAAAGATGATTCCTGGAAAATCAGAGTGTCTCCTATTGAAGTCAATGAACTCACTCCTGATTTTTATCAAGACAAAAGAAGCATTATTCTTACCTCAGCAACCCTATCATCGGGAAATGAAGGCGACTTTATTTTAAAAAGAATTGGACTTCCAGCAACTGAACCCATGATTCAACTTCCGTCTCCATATGATCTTCAAAACCAAGCAAAAATATGGATTCCACAAGACATTCCTCAACCCGGAACCCCAGAACACCTCGAAGCAATTATTGATTTTACAGAAAAAACAGTCAAAGGGCTGAGAGGAAAAACACTTCTTCTGATGACCGCTAACAGTCGTCTTCAAAAAGCCGCGGAACAACTGAGAACTCGTTTAGAAAAAGAAGGTATAGAAGTTTTTGATTCGGTATCAGATTCGAAAGCAGTAGATCACTTCAAAGCCTCCCCACACGCTCTTCTCATTGGGAGTGAACGTTATGGTGAAGGACTTGATATTCCGGGAGAAACACTCACTTGTGTCATCATAGAAAAAATAAATGAAGCAATGACAAGAGGACCTCTAGCAGAAGCAAGGAAATCCAGAACCTCCTTTGCTCTTTTTGATTATGATTTTCCACTTCGAATGATGTGGTTAAAACAAAGAGTTGGCCGACTTATACGGTCGCCAGAAGATTACGGAAATGTCGTTATTTTTGATTCTCGATATCATCGGTGGGGGCAGAAATCTCGACAATTAGTGAACGACTCACTCGACCCTATGCCTGTCTCAAGTGCTTCTCCAACCGAAGTGATTCAAAAAATTGAATCCTCAAGAAGTTTATTTCATTAATTTATAAGGAACAAACAATAAAACTCAAGAGTTTACTTTTTTCTTCCGAGAAGAAACTATGAGGTTCCACCTAGAATCCTTATTTTCAATGATTATTTTTTTGCATCTTACGCTTTTTGTTGGATGTTCAAATAAAGACACTACCCCCCCAGAGTTAAAAAATCTGGGTGTATCTTTTGGAGATACCTTCTCGGGTGGAGTTTTAGGGGATTTTGATTTTACCAACACGACAGGTGCTTGCGCGGGTACTCTCAGTAATTGTGATTGCGCAAGTAATGAAAGAATTTTTTTCGAATTTGGATACTTAGAAGGCTCAAAGTATCTTCCTACTTTTGAATACCGAGTTTTAGAAAACACAAATGTCCTCACTCCTATTGATGGAATCATTGATGCGGTTGATTTTCAGGGTTCAACAAGTGACTATGCCATTCGAATTAAGCCAAATGAAGATAGTACTTGGGGAGTTGAAATGGACCATGTTCTGTCTCCTCTAGTCAGTAAAAACGATAGCGTACGTGCAGGTGATATCATCGGAAAACCTGGGACATGGAGTTCTCTACTGAATCAAGGACGAGTCGAACTCATGCTTTACAATGGTTCCACCGCCTACTGTCCATTTGATTACTTTGCACCTTCCATTAAAGATTACTACAAAAATTCAGTCACTCAATTTATGAGTCTATGGGAATCAGCAAGCTGCAAAAATGATCAGAACATTTACCCTCAAGGAGCAATGCACCACCCTGGATGTTTGTGCAGAACAATGTCTACATCAGGAGAAGGTGGTTGTATCGAGTGAATAAAGAACTAAAGTGGTTGATGTTCTTTCAATACTGTAACGGTGAAAAGTCATGGTTTTTTTGAATTTCATCACATATCTCTCTTTTAATCCAAATATTTGGCGTTTTACCCGTGGTAACCGTAAATTGCCAAAATTAAATGAATACGGCAAAAACATTCTTTTTTTTGTCTACTTTAAAAATGAAAAGAATCAACGCTTTTTATTTTTGACCTGATCAGCAACGCTTTTCATGACTTCTTTGATTTGAGGAGACTCTGTAGTCAACCAATGCAGCATTTGGTTTTCAAGAGGTTCATCCGCTTGTTTTTTCAAATAATGAGGGAGATAAGAACTCAACTCAAAACGAAGAACATCCTCTGCATTAAAGAACCGATCTCCTAAATCCGGATCTCCTTGGTAACCCACAAGAGAGCGATTATATTCATGCTTTCTAATTGCAATGATGAGCTTCAACTTCAATTGATCTTCTATTGATAATTTACCGATATGAGCATCCAAAGCCTCTACCCAATCGAAGTGGGTTTCTAATGCATCAAGCATTTTTACTAAATTTTCATTTGAAAATTCTTGAGGTGCATTTTCTGGAAAAGAAGAAATATCTCCACCCGCTCCACTAGGAGAAAGCTGACGGATCAATCGAAGCTCCCATAAACCAAAACTCGTATGATGTCTTCTGGCATGTAGAAGATCGTGAATTCTAAATAACCTTGAACCAACCTGTTTGCCATCAGCTAAAACAAGACCCCTTGCTATCCCTAAGTCTACAGTCAAATCCGAGTTGCCTCGATAAAAACTCAGCCATGTGGTCGATTCATCAACAATACGGGGTTCAACAATTACTGGAAAAAGATAAAAGATGAAATGATTATCTCGATTATAATCTATGGCATTAAACCAATCTTCTGTATAAAGGCTTTCTACAGAAGAATTTTTAGCATGCTCATTCATCTCCCACCAAAGTGCCGCTTCTCTTGTCACTTCATGAAAATCACCATAGGTCAGAGATTGAGTTCTGATCATGTTCTTTATGTTTTCTAATAAACGAAACCAGCGATTTTTAAATTTTTTCTTCAAATTTAAATCTGTGATTTTATCAATTTTTTTTAAAATTTCAGATTCAGATTCCTTTAGGTTTCTCAACAAAAGATGAGCTTTGTATCCCCATTCGGGCACTAAAACGTCCCCAAGAGCTAAAATTGGTTTTTTTTGAATAACAACCTTCATCATCCTTTCAAAAATATTGACATTCGCAGGTCGACTCAGTGGAAGTGCTCGCATTCGAGAGACTAAAGTCATGGCTCGATTTTCAAGCTGTCGATCAAAAAGGCTTGAACAAGGTAATGCATAAGAAGAAACTGAAAATAAAAAAACAACTACTGGAGAAAACTTCATGAGATGAAGCTATAACGCAACTAGACTTTTTTCAAATACCACCCTAACTCCTTCCTTATATTTTTTAACGATAAAGACCAAAAAATCTCCCATTATAAAACAAATTCAATCAACTAAAGACTTTGAACTCGCATTTAAGAGTATTTTCAGGCAAAAGAAGAGAATCATGAATCCTACTGCTGCAGACCTGAACGCCGAGGTAAAAAAAAGACGGACGTTTGCTATTATTTCGCATCCAGATGCGGGTAAAACCACATTAACTGAAAAACTCCTCCTCTATGGTGGAGCCATTCATCTGGCTGGTGCTGTCAAAGCTAAAAAAAATCAAAGACATACGACATCTGACTGGATGGACATTGAACAACAACGAGGAATTTCCATTTCTGCAAGTGTCCTTCAATTTTTTTATGAAGGTTGTCACGTCAATCTTCTGGATACCCCGGGACACAAAGATTTCTCGGAAGATACTTATCGAACGCTAATGGCTGCAGACGCAGCGGTCATGCTCATTGATGGAGCAAAAGGAGTTGAGCCTCAAACCATCAAACTCTTTGAAGTGTGTCGAATGCGAGGTATTCCGATCTTTACCTTCATTAACAAGATGGACCGTCCGTCTCAAGAACCCATTGATTTGTTAGATGAACTTGAAAAAGTTTTAGGGATTCGATCCTGCCCCGTTACTTGGCCTATTGGAATGGGAGACCGATTCAAGGGAGTCTTTGACCGACAAAAGGGGGATGTTCTTCTTTATTCAACCGATCGTGCGAATGCTACAACTAAACTAAAACCTCACAATGTTACTGGAATTGAAGATCCTTTTTTCACTGAAATTTTAGCTGGAGAAAAGAAAGATCACTTTGAAGGAAAAGAGCTTCATGAAAAATTGATTGAAGAAATTGAACTCTTAGAAGTAGCTGGAGATGAATACGACCTAGAGCGTATTCGTAACGGTCAACTCACTCCTGTTTTTTTTGGAAGTGCAATGAACAATTTTGGTGTGGAAAGGTTTTTAGAACACTTTTTAAAAATGGCCCCTGCCCCTGTTCCAAGAACCACTGCAGAGGGAACTGAAATTTCTCCCTCTGACCCTGCATTCTCAGGTTTTGTTTTTAAAATTCAAGCAAATATGGATCCGTCTCATCGAGACCGGGTTGCATTTATTCGAATCTGTTCAGGTAAATTTGAAAAAGGAATGAACAGCAAACATGCTCGATTAAAAAAAGACTACAAACTTACACGCCCCCTCCATTTTTTTGCACAAGAAAGAGTGATTGTAGAAGAAGCTTGGCCAGGAGACATCGTGGGTCTTGTAGACACCAATGGATCTCTACGAATCGGGGACACACTGTATACAGGTAAAAAACCTATCGAATATGTTGGTGTTCCTAGCTTCTCTCCTGAACACTTTAGTGGAGTCCAAATTTTAGATCCTCTGAAAAGAAAGCAACTTCAAAAAGGACTCGACCAACTTTCAGAAGAAGGTGTCATTCAGCTGTACCGTCAAATTGGCTTAGGAGACAAAGACCCTGTTCTTGGAGCCGTAGGAGCCCTTCAGTTTGAAGTCTTACAAAGCCGTCTTAAAGAAGAATACAAAGTCGATATCAAACTCATCCCACTTCCTTACACACACGCAAGATGGGTTTCTGGAGAGAATTTCACGCCCTCTCTTTTTGAAAGAGAAGATAGTCGCTGTCTTGAAGACCGTGACGGAAAGCCTGTCGTATTATTTAAAAGCCAGTGGGCCTTAAACTGGGCGATCGAAAATCATAAAGGTCTTACTTTTAAAACTTCGGGTAGCTAAGAATAAATTCCTTCAATTAAAGGATTAAAATTCTTTTCAATGACACTTCTTTTCATTTTCATAGTAGGAGTCATTTCACCTTCTTCAATCGAAAACTCACGATTGATCAATTTGAAATACTTAATCTGTTCATAGCTCGCTAATGAAGCATTTACACGATCAACTACAGATTTCACATGCCCTACCACTTCTGGATCTTCAATTACTTGTTGAGTTAATTTATTTTCTTTTTGTAGATCAGCTAAAGTACTTTCATTGAGGGTAATAATTGCACTAAAAAATTTACGATTATCCCCTACAATACAAACTTGACTAATCATTGGGTCTTCTTTGATTTTTTCCTCAATCGGAAGAGGAGCAATCATTTTCCCTCCCGATGTTTTCAGAACTTCTTTCTTTCTTCCAATGATTTGTAAAAAACCATCTTCATTAATTTTCCCTAGATCTCCGGTATGAAGCCATCCTTCTGAGTCAATGGTTTCTCGTGTTGCTTGCTCATTCTTAAAGTACCCCTTAAACAAGTGAGGTCCTCGAGTCAACACTTCCCCGTCATCAGCGATTTTCATTTCAGTCCCCGGTTGCGCTCTTCCAACATTCCCAGCATTATCAATTCCTGGAACGGTTAAACTTAAAACAGCAGAAGTCTCTGACTGACCATAGTCTTCCAATATTTCAATCCCCAAGGCTCCAAACCAACGTGTCACATGAGAAGGAAGAGGAGCTGCCCCAGATGCAGCTTTCTCTAATTTACCTAAACCCAATGCTTCTTTTACCTTACTGAAAATCAGTTTTTCTGCGAGTCGATATTGAACTTGATCAAGAGTGGATAATTTTTTTCCTGAATATTTTGCAGCAGACACTTTATACCCTACTTCGAAAGCCCATTTTGCAAGATGTTTTTTTACTCCTTGAGCTTTATTTAATTTTTGATTTACCCCTTCCATCATCTTTTCCCACAACCGAGGAACACACAGTAAGACATCTGGTTCCACTTCCCCCAGTTCTGTCGTCAATTGATCAAATTGAGTACAAAAATAAATAGTTCCACGACCAGTAATTCCATATCCCACATTTTGAAGTTTTTCAGCGATGTGACACAAGGGAAGAAAAGAAAATAATTTTTTATTCACTCCAACAGGAATCGACCACGCTTCAATCACCCCATCAATTGCAAAACAAAGATTTGCATGAGAAATCATAACGCCCTTTGGATCTCCAGTTGTCCCTGAAGTATAAATCATAAATGCAGGAGCATCGGGGTCTACTTGCTCAAGATAATCCTCTAGTTTCTTTTCTTGCGCTAACTTTTGCCCAACTTCGATGACTTCAGCATACGTCACAGCACCTTTATAAAAAGAAGCATCTCCTTCAATGACCACTACCTTTTCAACTGAGGAAGGAAGGGTCCCCTGTATTTTTTCAAAATAAGTTTTATTCTGAACGACAAGAACTCGTGCTTCAGTATGTTCGAGAACATACTGTATATCAGATGCATTTGAGTTTGGATAAAGCCCTGCACTCATTACCCCAATTAAATGAGGTGCTAAATCAAATTGAACCCACTCAGGACGATTATAGGAGAGAATATTAATCACTTCTCCTTTTTGAAGTCCAATGGACTCTAAGTAACAAGCGATGTAAAAAATGCGATCCATCATTTCTTGAGAAGAAATAGATTTCCACTCCCCATTGAGCTTTTGAACCTGCGCTGGTTCATGGGGTGCGTCTAAAGTCCATTGATATAGCCGGTGCAAACTTGTCTTCATCATTCTCGCCTCTCCTAAAACAGATTTGAGAATGATCTTACTGTAAAAAAGATTCAAGCGCCTCAAATTTCGCTGAGACTTTTTGAGTCGCTGGAGTTCTTGTCGAGTAAAGACGACGATACCAATGATAATTTCTACCAATCAGAACGACATAGTTTCTGGTTTCTGCAAAAGGGATGAGATCAAGAAAAAGCATTCGATTGTGAACAGGATACCTTCTTAACCACTGATCCACATTCTGAGGTCCCGCATTATACGCAGCGAGTGCAAGCTCTGTTTCTCCATCATAGCGTTTGACCAGTCGTTTCAAATACTTTGTCCCCAAACGAATATTCAAAGCAGGACGTTTCAGACTCCAACGATTTACTCTTCGCTTCATCATACGTGCAGTCGATGGAAGAAGTTGCATTAACCCTACTGCTCCAGCTGGAGAACGAATTCCTGGAAGAAACCCACTTTCTTGGCGAATCAAAGCAGCAATGAGGTAGGGATCGATTCCTTTCGCATATCTTTTGATCCATTTTTTATATTTATACGGATAAAACTGAACAAAGACCTTTTCATGAATCGACTGAGGAACTTCTTTCATATAAAGAGACAGCATCCGAAAAGAGACAAATTGAGACCCAACCCATTTGGCAAGAAGCGCACCATAGAGCTTTACTTCAGGAAGATCTTTTTTTAATTCAGGTTCAATTCTTCTTAAGAGCTCTTGAGCATATCCACTCTTCTTCATACGGTAAAGAACTTCAATCGATCTCAGATACTGATTTAAACGTTCATCATTTTCTGATCGAAAATATACTTCAGGAGGTTGATCCGGTTGAACCGCTTCGATTGGATATTCTTTTTTTGCATGCATTGAAATCGCATGCATACTGAGTGGATTATGAACCATCATTTTTTCAACATAAACTTCTGACTCATCTACTGAATCTTCTTTTTGAAGACAGTATCCACTCCAATATAAAACTCGAGTATGAAAACGATCATCATTTCCTTCTTCTAAGGCTTTTAAAAAAGGAAGCGCTTCATCACAGTCTTGTTTCCAAATATTTAAAAGTGCATACCGATAACGAGCAATGGTCGTTGATTCATCCTTCAGTTCTCCGCACTGATGAGCTTTTTTATAAAGCTTCATCGCAAGCTGAACAAATCGTTCTTCAGGAAAAAACTCTTCTGCTTTTTGTCCAAGTGCGGTTAAAAAAACAGCAGGAGCACATTGAGAGCCTGAAATCGCTGCATTAGCAACCATTGTTAATGACTCCCAGGTATCAAACTTCCGCAATGACCTAAGAATTGAGGATCGAGAATATTGATAAAGTTTTTTAAATTCTTCTGCAACAATCAACTCACCAATCGTATCTAAATCAAGAGGAGGCCTTGTCTCTCTTTTCATTAGTCCATCAGAAGTAAAAGAAGATCCCATTCCCATTTCTGATTCGTCGGCAATGACTGCACAGAATGGATTTTTTTCATGGGAAACAAGACAAGAAACAATAAGTTCACTCTTTGCTGAAGAAGAAAGTTTATTTTGCTTAAACAATAGATAGGATTGGGCGTAGGACTTCAACCCCCGATACTTTGGAGACTCAAGATCAATTCCTAGTTTCTTTTTTTTCAAAGCCTGATCAAAAGTTTCTTTTTTAATAGTAGGCTCATTATCTGAAAGCAAAGAAACCTGAAGCTTATCTGACTGTTCTGCTTTTAAATGAAACCCCAGAATCAAAATACAGATTCCAAGTATTCCCCACTTGTTTTTCATCCTTGAAAGCCCTTCACATTGACGTCACATGTCCATCGTGACTAGCCTATGATATCGGATTTTTAATAAAAATTAAATAAGTCAAATAATTGACCCTAAGCTGACTCATTGAGAAATAAAAGGCCTGACAGTCTTTTTTGTCCATGGCATACAGAAGATATGCATTTAATCGACTTACTCGCGCTGTTGGGATGTGCTTTAATTTTTGCAAAACTTTTGGGGGGAATCGTTAGCCGCTTTGGCGTTCCTTCGGTTCTGGCTGAACTCCTCACCGGGGTTTTATTTGGTAATCTAGGCGGATTCATTGGAACACAGTTCAATATCCTTGAACACTCAGACATTGCTCACTCATTATCTGAAATGGGAGTCTTGTTTCTCCTCTTCATTGTTGGACTAGAAACAGACATCACTGAAATCACCAAAGTAGGAAAAGATGCAGGACTCGCCGCAATTGCAGGAGTCATTGCACCTTTTGCATTGGCTTTCTTAGTCATCCCATGGATCATTCCTACAAGTACTTTTAATCACACCCTTTTTATGGGGGCGACACTCTGTGCAACCAGCGTAGGAATCACAGCAGCCGTTCTTAAAGATACAGGAAAACTGAGCAGTATTTCAGGACGAATTATCATCGGTGCAGCGGTCATTGATGATGTCCTAGGCATCATTGTCCTCACCGTCGTCTCCGCCCTCGTTACCCAAGGATCTGTTTCTATGATCCAACTTGCCACTTTACTCGGAAAGATTTTTCTTTTTGGAGGAGGAGTGATTCTTCTTCGAAGATTCTTTTTACCCAACGTTCTTTCGCGGATTCGACCTCTTGAGGTCTCTGGAACAATCACGATTCTTTTATTCTCACTCACTATGATTGTTGCATGGACTGCTGAGCTTTCAGGATTAGAAGGAATTATTGGAGCATTTGCCCTCGGAATGGCTCTCGAAGATATTCATTTCAAAGGATACAAAGAAAAAGGGGAATACTCTTTAGAGCATCTGATGAAACCAATAACAGACTTTTTAGTTCCAATATTTTTTGTTGTTATGGGAATGAGTGTAAAACTCAGTGCATTTGCAAGTGGAGAATCCCTGAGTATCGCTGGAATTCTCATCATTGTGGCAATCATTGGTAAAATGGTCTGCGGATATGTCATTAGTAAAAAATCAGTAGCCCAAGGTGCTGATCGTCTTCTGATTGGTTTTGGAATGATCCCTAGGGGCGAAGTCGGGTTAATCTTTGCAGCAATGGGCTCTAAACTAAAAGTCCTCAATGAAACCGATTATGCCGCAGTAGTAGCCATGGTTGCAGTAACGACCTTAATTGCTCCTGGACTTCTAGCATGGAGATCAAAACAAGTTAAAAGCTAGCCGAAACCGTTATTCTTGTGCTATGGTCCCGGCCATGGCTAAAAGAATTGGAATGTTAAAAAAGAAGTTGGCAAGAACGATTGAAAAGACAAATAAAGCAGGAAAGAGCAAACCACGAAACTCTTTCAGCTATGCAATGTCTAAGAGAGCTGTTCAGAAAAAAACAGCTCGATCGAACTAAATCTTAAGAAACACAGAAGCAAGCTGATGACTCATTTGGATATTCAGCTCTCTTTTAAATTTCTTTTGAAGTTCTAATACTCGGTTTGAACCTTTTTTAAATTTTATTGAAAACTGAAAAGGCTCGATCGAATGCAAATACTGGATCTCTTTTTCGATTTTTTCTACATCGATGGAAGACCGAAAAATACTTTTTGCTTTAGATAGAAACGTATTTTTTGGACTCACCTGTAGATACTCAGCTTCACTTTCATCTACTGAAACTCCAACGATTTTCATCTTTTTTCCACCCAGAAACACAAAAGACCCTACTTGCGTTGCATCCGCATGAGCCCCGAGATTCGTTAGAATCCCCCCTGCGATGAACAAAGTCAGTGCCTGAGACTCGGAATCTTGGGTAGCAGTTAAAACCATTGCTTGAGCAGAAGCATTCCATAAAACAGATAGCAAAAGTAAGGTTTTCATCAATAGTCCTCCATACACCTGCGTCATACCTTTTTTAAAAAAAAGGAGCAAGTTTTGATTCAAGAAGACAATGAAGCCAAGCCACTTGAACATCAATCTCAGGATCAATATTTAACTTACCGTTTTCTTCGTAACTTGACACAACAACTCATTAACAATAGAAACGCCGCAATGAAAACAATACTTCTGGTCTTTTTTATTTCTTTTCAATGTCTCGCAAGTACTGCACTTGAAGAATGTGAATCAAAAATTGATTACTCCTTCATTACTAGCCCCGAAGGGACGAACGGATCTTTAATGGAAGGAGTTTACTGCACCAACCTCTGCACAAAACTACAAGCAGATGAAGGTTTATGTAAATTCTGTCCTCAACCTCAACAAATTCAAAGTGCAACCCAAGGTTACTTTATTGTGAGTAAAATAAAATACCTCGCACCAGGAGAGTCCGTATTCTATAAAAACACGACCTATGAATGCACAGGGCATTAAAATCATTCAACGTCAAATATTCCAACTACCGGAAAATGATCAGACCACTGAATCGCTTCTTTTTGTAATACGTAGGATTCAGAGACTTTCATTTTTTTATAAAAAAGGTAATCAATCGTTCGATCAGGCTTTGAAGAACGACTTCCATTTGGAAAATGCGTAAACCACTTTTCTGGATCACTTTCCATGTCTTTTAAGCTTGGAATACTAGGGTAAGCTTCAACGAGCTCCTTAATTTCAGAATCTGGATTATAGTAGCTTTGTTCTTCTTGAGATAAAGAATGAAATGCTTTTTTTGAAGAAAGAAGATTAAAATCTCCTCCAATGACTGCAGAGACTTCTTCACGATCAAGAACTTGCTTAACGTGATGAACTTGCTTTTCCATAGTATCGGTTCCTTGAGCAAATGCATCTAAATGAGTATTCAAAATACGAACAGCTGTTCCATTTTTTTGAGGAAGCATAACTTCCAAAATCGCTCGTTTTAGATCAAAAGCTTGTGAAATAAAATCTTTTGGGATTTGGGTGAGCCGTTCTCGCATAGCTGAGTGGATTTGATATTTAGAAAGGGTGACAAGCTTCATCCCTGCGGACCCCATCACTTTAGGATGAGGAACAAACTTAGACTTCCAATAAAAAGCTTCCGCAAAACAAGGGTAACGGTCATGAAGTCTTTGAAGTAGTAACTCTGTTTGGTTTTGATGATCTGTTCTCTTAGCTCCTTCATCAACTTCTTGTAACAAAACGATATCAGGATCTTCCGATACAATCACATTTGCAATTTCATCTAACGTTTGCTCGATATCTTTTGACGAAGGCCTTAGGTCTGGTCCACTCCCATCTAACTTATCATAAAAAAAGACATAGTTTTTTCCAGCAAAATACTGAACATTCCATGAAAGAATTTTTAAAGGAGTTCCTTCCCAAGTACGGTCGGTATTACAAACAAGCTTTGCTTTTTGCCTCGAACGAGGAAAAAAATTTAGTTTATAAATCACAATAATCAACGTAAAGACAATAAGACTGAGAACACCAATAACTTTATAAAGCACAGTTCCCCCTTTTCTCATCCTTATCACAATTTGCTATTGCGTTAATGAGGGAATTTTAAAAGCGGCTCTAAAGAGTGTGTCACATCCCATGACTTCAAGGAGTCCACTTCTCAAGTCGATCACTTCAATTTCCTTCTCATCCCGTCTTAAAGCATTATGTTCCGCTGCAATTGCTCTTAAAGCTAGCGTTAAAAGCTGATAAGACTCATTTAGGTAATCAATCGTTTGTCCTTGAGGAAGGGCAAGAAGCTGTGTTTTAGAAGACTGAGGAAGTTCTTTTTGAATCGATCCAAAAGGGTTTAATAGTCTACTAAAAAGACCTCTTCTCCCCTTTGCTTTCATCCGATAAGCAAAATAACGGTCTAAATTTTTAAAAATAGGTTCTTCTCCACGTGCGCGTCGAACCTCATTGACCTTTACAAGAAATCGAGGCGTATTGGAAATCACGAAAGATGCAAAAGCCGCTTTCATTGCTAATAGACCGAGTGCAACTCCAACCGTTCCGGCACCTGCAGCATAAAAACCATATCCCATGACAGCACCAGCAATCTCCATGGGGTTTCTCATCAAAAAGGAGCTCGCTCTTTCTTCATTTAATTTCGGAATTTCATCTGAAAGTTTAACTAAACTTAAAATTCCAACTTCAAGTAAAGCTAAAGCCTCATTTTCACTTTTTGGAATTGATTTTAAAAAAGCATGTTGAATGCTACGCTCTTCATAATGAGTGTTAATAGAATTCTCTAACTGCTTTAAAGAAGCGGAATCAGGACCTTCATAAAGAAATCGAAGAGATGTAAAAACCATGTGAAGAGCAATATCCACATCTGCCTTATGAGTGTCTCTCACATTCGGGAACTCTCCCTCAAGCACCACCGGATACCAATAATTTTTTTTAAAAAACTTAAAGCTTTCCACAGCCTTGTCATCAGAACCCACAAAAGCCTGCTTCCCATCATCCGAAGATTTCTTATCTCCGGACAACAATGTAGAATAATGAGCTAAAAATTTTAGTTTATTAGCAATGCGTTCTGACTCTTCACTCGCTCTTTCTTTTTGACTTTTCTGACGAGCAAATTTCTGTGCCCTTTTTTCCATTAATAGACGAGTTCGATCCAAACCAGAACTCGCCTCACTCACATCAATAACTTCTTCTCCATTAATGTTAATGTCGTCAATCTCGTCAATCAAACTCGACTGAGGGTAAAGTTCCTCCCAAACCTCTTTCAAGACTCCCATAAAAGCAGCTCTTGCTGAACCATTTGGAAACACTCGGTAAATATTTTTTGAGGGCTTATTTTCCTCTTTAATCTCATCTCCCTGTTGAATCTCTTTGGATTCCACAACGGCCAACGCGGTCGTTGATTCATTCTCTTGAGAAAATCCCAAGGTTCCATAAAAAAGGGAGACAATTGCTAAAGAAAACATAACTCGGTTAGTCATTCTAGCGGTATATCGAATCTCATCCACTTATTCAATACTATTTTAGTCTTCTTTAGAATTTAATCTCAACTAACGGACTCGAACCGGAACCCATGAGCCTTGTGCTTGTTCAATAAGGGTTTTTTCTTTTCTAGCGGCTTTCTTTCTGGGGAACTTCGGCTTTTCACCGCTGCTTCGAAGAACAACGAATAATTCCACAGGTCTCCCTGCGTTCCTCATCATCATGAAATCCACCCCCACCCACTCTTTTTTGAGATCTTTCCAGTTTCGATTAAACCTCTTAAAAAGAGGAAGCCGCATTTGAAAATCATTAAATGATTCATTCTCATCGATGGCATACAACTGCGAATATCTTTCTTCAGGGGAAGAGCTCAGCTGGTTGATTTGCTTTTGTGATCCTCGAGAAAACACAAATGATTCAGACTGATAGCTCCATCCTTCGTGTTGTTTGAGAGATTCAAAAGATTTTCGTAAATTTAAAGTCATTTGATTACTTTCAAGGTACTTTAAAAACAAAAAAGTCCCTTTCTTTAAAAGTGCAGGATAATTCATCAAGAGGACTGGAATTGAAACCAACCAACCCTCTGAAGATTGATTGATAAAAGGGTAAATTAAAAAAAAGACTCCAACCGAAAGCATCGAAGACGTAACAAACTTGTAAAAAAAAGAATTCGGATTACCTAGAAACTTTTTTTGATCTTTAATCATTTTTCCAAAATCTTCTTGAAAACTTTCAATTTCAGAGAGGAAATTTTCAATTTGCTGCTCTCCTTCTAAACGAAACCCTCTGACCTTAAACTCTGGAGCCTCTTCAGAGCCTGCAATTTCATAATGACGTTCAATCCCTAAAATTTGAGAAGCCACTTTTTTCCTTTGAGAAGTATGTTCTGAGTTTACATTCAAAAAATAAACATCTGGCTTTACGTCTCGTACTCTAAGATTGTGTTTTCTGATAGCAGAAAGCTCTTGAATCACTCCGTAAGTCTTTCCTCGAAAAACAGAATGACTTCTTTCAAACGCTCTAAACAACGCTTGGCAAGCCTGATGGTTTTTCGTTTTTTCTGTCGCAAAACTAACCTCAGAAGTAAGAAGAGCTAAGATAAAACAAAGAAGACGCGTCATGAGCATTTAAGTACATTAACCACCAATAACGATCAACAATTCTTTTCTAAAAAATTTTATCTTTATAAACAATTAGTTAAGAGCAATACTGCCTGAAATTTACATGACTTAAAAAATCAATTTTTAGTTGAACCCGAAGCTCTCAAATGATACATCGCAGCAATGAAAATTAAAACTGTATTTGGTCTAATCATCGCTCTTAGTTTTGCTGCATGCGATGGCGAAGGCGAAAACCCTACCGAAAGCCCTAAAGAATCCGAACTGATGGTAAAGATTAGAAAAAAATCAGCAAGCGATTATCGGGAATTTCAATGGATCCTTTTTCGAAATAAAAGAAATCTATATTTTTCATCTTATAAGACTCAGTTTCAATCCTCTATAGAAGAGGTCAATCAGACTTCATACGACGATCAACTCTATTCTCATTGGCTTGATAGTGACTTTAAAACTCACGACTCTCTATCAAAAGCGCTGATTCAATACCAAGCACTGACTCCATACCAAGCTTATCTTGATCAAATTGAAAAAAAACTCACTCATAAAACACCAGAGTTCTTTCCCAGAATCTCATTTGCAGTCACTCAAGCCCATTTATTTGGAAGTTTCTACCCCCCTGAAAAAATTGAATTTTTAGATCTCGAAAAAAAAATAGATACCTATCTCAAAGAATCAAGAGATTTGACCGGATATGAACTCTATAAATTCACCATGGAATCTCTTCCTGAAGAGATTGAGTTAAAAGAACCTTATCTCAGAATTCTTGCACTTCGACTCTACGATCTCAATACTTCTTCAGAAGAAGTCCTCAAGTTTCAAGAAAATTATATGGATGAACTTTCTTCTGTAGATCATGTTTTTCACTACCTTACCAAAGAAAGTTTTTCTTTAAATCGTAAAACCGAAAAATTTAATCAAATGGCGCCAATTAGTCCAAAAATAAATTCCTTTCAATCCAAAGGAATTTCTCATATCGATACTTTTAGTAAGATCTACCCCTACTTCATTAAAGAGTGGAAAGATTTTGAAGATAGTTTTGAATGTCATTTTCCATACGATCGTTTGAAGCGTTTGAAGCAAAATTTTTGTCTCTACACTCGTCAATACTATAAAACTCTCATTGAGTTTTATACAAAGCCTCAATCAGAGTTCTTCGTTCATCTTTTTTACAATCTTAATTTTGATGGGGATTATTTTATAGAAAACATTCCAAAACTCAATGAGCAACTTCGAAACTCTCACTCATCCCTTTCTCTTTTTCAAGCAGCGGAACTAACGGGATTTTTAAAAAATTTCAGAAACAAAGACTTCGTCGACATCATAAGAGATATCCTCCTCAAAGAACTCGAGGAGTACCATACCTTTCCTCAATCAACCCAACTCGGAATGGAGCTAAAAGATTTTGACACAAAACCTTTGATTTACCTTTATGTTCTCTCGCTTTTAAGTCCCGATGATCAAGTTATTTATTTTGAATATCAAAAAATTATTAACAATTCTGGCGAGTTTCCTAACATCGAAGAGCTCTCAGGACTCAATATCAAACTCGACGAAAAACCAAGAAATCAATCTCTAGAACAACAAAAGACAATTATGAATGCTTCTGAAGTCGCATACGAGGACTGCGTAAAAAACACAGATCAAAGTCGATTAGCTAAGTGTATTCAAATTAAATCTTTTTTTGAGAATACAGAATTTCATATACGCCCTCCTTCTCCTCATAGCGCTGTCATTGAATCTATAAAAGACTTTGAATCTCTTACAGAAAAATTTAAAGAAACCTGTTCAAGCGGATTACTGGGGGAACTCGAATTAGACGAAACGTCCTTCCTTAAGGGAACACTCTATGAATACGGCACCCTAGAACCCCCTAGCTACCTTTTTCTCATCCTACAAGACATGCTCGACAAAAGGATTGAAATAGAAGAAAAGATCTTTTTTGAATACAAACGGATCGGCCATAAAAATAAAAAAAAGATGCCCCCTGAAACAATCGTGCTTTTAAAAGAAATAAAAAAACAAGTAAGAGAATCCTCTCATAAACAAGACGACCTCAAAGAAAAAGAAGATACATTCCTCCCTACCGAGCACTTCCTCTTCAATGAAGACTCATATGTGCTGAGTTGCATTCGGTTTGTCGATCTAATGATGCACGAACATCGTAAACAAGGATCTCGATTTGCGAATGATTTTTTTAATTATGCAAATAAATAAAATTATTTAAACTCACTGACAAGATCTGAAAGTTCACCTTTTTCTGCAAGGTCCATTACGATGTCACATCCACCGATAAATTGTCCTTTTACATAAAGCTGAGGAAGAGTCGGCCAAGAAGAAAACTCTTTAATTCCTTCTCTTACCTCTGGATCCTCAAGAACATCTAAAGATGCTAATTGATTCCTATCCATTCCTGTAGAAGCTAAAAGTTCAACAACTTTAGCTGAAAATCCACACATCGGAAACTCAGGGGATCCTTTCATAAAAAGGACCACTGGTTTAGAAGAAATAAAAGACTCAATTTTAGTTTTTGTTTGATCATTCATCATAAAATTATCCTTTTTTTGGAACTGAAGTTTTTAAACTCAAAGCATGAACTTCATTTGAAGCCATCTCTTCTTTTACGAGAGCATAAACCATCTGATGTTGTTGAATCATACTCTTTCCTTCAAAAACAGAAGACTCAATCGTCGCTTGATAGTGATTCTGGGTGCCAGTCAAGTCATCCACTTCTACTTGAGTATCTGGCCCAAGCGCTTCTAATCGTATTTTAAGTTCATCAGGTGTCATGCCCCACCTTTACCCTAATTTTCATGGAATAGAAACCCTCCATCAAAAACTAGACTAAGAAACTCCTATTTTAGGACAATCCTGCCAAAAAACACAGTCATCACACTTTGCTTTTCTTGAAGTACAAACCGCCCTACCATGATCAATTAAAAGATGAGAATAGATCACCCAGTCTTTTTTGGGAACAATCTCCATCATTTCCCTTTCAACAATCACGGGATTGGTTGCATCAGTAAACCCCATTCTTCGAGAAATTCTTCCAACATGAGTATCAACAACTAATCCAGGGATACCATAAGCCTCCCCTAAAACGACATTTGCAGTTTTTCTGCCAACACCGCGAAGCTCAATCAGCGCATCAAGATCTTTAGGAACCTCTCCACCATGAAACTCAACAAGATCTTTTGATGTCGAAAGTAAAGACTTCGCCTTGGATTGATAAAATCCCGTCGATCGAATGATTTTTTCTATTTTTTTTTGTGTTGTTTGACTCATCGAGTATGCATCGGGGTATTGAGCAAAAAGAACTGGAGTGACTTGATTGACTCTAGCATCCGTACATTGGGCGGATAAAATAGTCGCAACAAGCAACTGAAAGGGTGTTTCATAATAAAGGGAACACTTTGATTCTGGATACTCTTTTTTTAATGCTTTTAAAATCCGCTTCATTCGAAGAAGATCTGGATCTATTTTCTTTTGAGCCATTTTTCTACTTCATCAATCGAACGTGCATTGATGACTTTACTTTGAGGAATCAATGCCTTTCGAGCAACAACGACACCATAATGAGTATCCTCTAATCCTTTTAAGTCATGTGCATCTGGATTGACTGAAACTAAGGTTCCATATTTTCTTAGCGTTGGGCCCCATCTCCAATCAATATCAAGGCGGGATGGATTTGCGTTAATTTCAATGGCGACATCATGCTTTGCAGCTTCCTCGATAAGAGTTTCCATATTTACTGGATACTCATCTCTCCCTAAAATAAGACGACCAGAAATATGACCAATCATTCGGGTATAAGGATTTCGAATTGCCTGAACCATTCTTTGAGTCATTGTTTCTTCATCCATTCCAAATCTTGAATGAACCGAGGCAATTACAAAATCAAACTCTTTGAGAATTGAATCTGGATAATCTAAAGAACCATCTTTCAGAATGTCACTTTCAATTCCCCAAAAAATACGAATGTCTGGGTACAGTCTTTGAACACGATCCACTTCCTTTTTCTGCTCTTTTAACTTTTCTTCGGACAAGCCTTGTGCATAAAAAGCACTTTGTGAATGATCTGAGATTCCAATAAATTCATATCCAAGCTCGTAGGCTTTTTCGACAATCTCCTCAAGAGTATTTGCCCCATCCGAAGCAGTGGTATGGGTATGAAAAACACCTCTAATCCCATTGGTAGGAAGCACTTCATTAAGCTCTCCCGATTTTGCTAATTGAACTGTTTCAGACGTTTCTCTCATTTCAGGAGAAACCCACTCAAGCCCAAGCTCTCTATAAAACTCAGGTTCACTAGCTGCTTGAATTTTGTCTCCATCATAGGCCTTCCAATGATCCTCTGAAGAAGTTCGCTTCACCCATTCACTTCCAAAATTATCTGCAGTCGCCAAATGAATATTTACAGGAGTTTTCCTACGCGTTTGATACTTCCATTGATCAACTGCTTCTTTTGCCTTTTCTAAATCTTCTTCATCTCCTTCGAGTACAAAATCAAATTCAGAAATCACCTCGAGCTTTCTTCTAAATTGACCTGCAACCTCAACACGAGTTCCAGTGGCTCGATCAATCGCTCCAAGCAACTCCCCCGTAATAGGTTTTGCGTCGATCCACTTTATTTTGCCTTCACTTGATTTCAAAAAAGTAATTCCTTGAAGAACTTTTTCCTGAACCTTTTCACCAAACCCATTAATCTTAAGTAAACGATTCTCTCTACAAGCATACTCAAGTTCACCAATGGTTTTTATTGAAAGCTCTTCGATAATCGTCATTGCTTTTTTTGGGCCTAAACCTGGAATTTTAACTAATTCAACGAGCCCCTCGGGAAGCCCTTTTTGAAGTTCAGTTAAAGTGGTGCTTTTTCCGGTTTTCACAAATTCGGTTACGACTTCATTAATTCCTTTTCCAATTCCATCTAACTCCATCAATGTCCCTGCATTGATTCGGTCCATTGCATCTTTTCTTTCAGAAAGAATAGAATAAGCCTTATCAAATGCCTTGATTTTAAATGGATTCTCTCCTGCCAATTTCATATATTCAGAAATTTGCTCTAGGAGCTCTAACATTTTTCGATAACGTGACGGCTGCTGAAAAACTACTGCAGAAGCTGTTTTAACTCCTGGAAGAACATTTCCATTCACATCGCCTTTTCTATTAAAGTTTTTATTCTTTTGGTTTGGGTGCTTTGATTTAAACTTTTGATTCCCATTTTTCTTTTTATGATGAAATGTCTTTTTAGAGTAACCCTCTTTTTGTTGAAAAGATCTCGGTTGAAAATCTCTATCTTGTCGTCGAGGGTTCCAGGGTTTCTTTGAAAAACCTTCAGAATGAATGGGTCTCTTTTTAGGGTAAGATTCTGTTTCTGATGCTACATATTGAGAAGTTTCAGTTCTCTCCATTGGCTTCATACTCACTTTGGAAGAATCTTTTTTTTCAGATGCGCTGTTTTTTACAGGCTCTCTTTTCTTTAACTCTTCTTTTGGAAGTGTTTTTTTTGCGACGGTTTTCTTTGCAACTGTCTTTTTTGAAACGGTGTCTTTAGTTGATCCAACCGCTGTTTTTTTAGAAACGGCTTTCTTCTTTACTGCCTTCTTTTTTGTGGTTGTTTTTTTCTTTGAAACAGACGTTTTTTTTGTCGTCGTTTTCTTCTTTTTGGCAACAGTTTTCTTTTTTGTCGTCACTTACTCAAACCCTTCCTCTCATAACACCCGAGGATTAAAATGCTTCGCTACTTCTGGAACCGGTGCTCCAGCCATAATATCTGATAAAAGCTTGGCAGACCCATGAGCCCAAGAGAACCCATGCCCAGTAAATCCACAAACGGAATAAATCCGAGGAGAACTCGTGTTTCCTATAAACGGAAGCCCTGTTCGACTCGCTGCCATGATGCCAGACCAGCTATACTCCCATTCAATCTCTTCTTCAATCTGATAATGATCCCGAGCAAATTTCTTCAGTCCCTCTTCTACAAAACTATTTGTTTTTAAAGAATAAGTTCCCATCTCTCCATCTGTATGATTTCTCCATCCCCCAATCATTAAACGATTATCAGGCGTCACTACGGCATATTCGTATCCATGATCAAAAGAATGAGGATATTGAACTGGAAAAGAGTGCTTTAAGGGTTTTGAAGTAATAATTTGACCTCGAAAAGGATCAATCAATCCTCTGGATTTAAAAAAACCAGAGAATAAAGGAGAATAAGCATTTGCCGCAATCACTACCGCATCTGCTTGAATCTCTCCTTGAGCGGTCTTTACTCGCACACCATCAGAAGTTTCTTCTAAATCCAAAACCTCAACGCCAGAGTAGTACTGACCTCCCTTTTCTAAAAAAGCATCTACTAAACCATTTCTAAATTTTACAGGATGAGCGTCAGCAGATCCTTCTTCATACCGAGCTCCAAAACAATTTTTAAATCCCAAATCTTGAATTGTTTTTGAATCCACATATTCAGATTGAAATCCCATTTTATTCAACAAGTCCACAGATTCTCGGCATTCCCGATCTTCAACTTCAGAGTCTGCAATCACCAGATAGCCTTTTCTTCGATAGTCCATCTCCAAAGATAAGTCTTTCTGAGTCTGTTCAACTTGATTACAAATATCGATTGAAAACTGCCACAATTCCTTAGCTTTTTCTGCCCCATGAATCTCACAAAGTGCCTTCATTGATTCAACAGTTCCATAAAGAATATGACCACAGTTTCGATAAGAAGCAGCCTCTTCGGGAAGATAATCTACGAGCGTAATTCCCTCAAAACCATGTTTTTCTAAAAAATAAGCAGCACTCGCCCCAGCAAGTCCTGAACCAATAACCACAATACTGGTCGACTGAGGAAGTCCTTCCTTTAATCCAGTCTTTAGTGGTACATCTAACCAAAATGAATGTGTTGCTTCAGTCATTGCTTTTTCCCCCCAAGAACGTTAAACGCAAATAATGACCCAAAATAAAATTCATATTTGGCTACGCGCAGAAACAAAACTCAATGAGCAAAGGACGGCTTTGCCTCCTCAAACTGCTCAAACGCTCATCAACGCAGGATTTGAAGTCACTGTTGAGTCTTCAAAAAACCGCGCTTTTGACGATGCCGAATATCAAAAGGTCGGATGTAAAAATGCCTCGTTCGGAAGTTGGCGTCAAGCCCCCAAAGAAGCTTTTATTCTAGGACTAAAAGAACTTCCCGAAGAAGAAACCCCACTGACTCATCGCCACATCTATTTTGCTCATGCTTATAAAGAACAAAGTGGATGGCAAGAGGTTCTTGCCCGTTTTGTCAAAGGAGACGGAACACTTTACGATCTCGAATTTCTCACCGATGAAACAGGAAGACGAGTCGCTGCATTTGGTCATTGGGCCGGTTTTGCTGGATGCGCAACCGCGCTTGATGTGTGGGCATACCGACAAATTCATGGAAGCGAAGAACAATTCCCTAAAATGACTCCTTTTTCTAAACAAGAACAACTTATTTTTCATCTGAAAGATCGACTTGAAAGTGCAGAAAAAAAATTTGGTCGCAAACCTCGAGTTCTTATCATTGGCTCTAAAGGAAGATGCGGAAAAGGAGCAATGGAAGTCATCGAAAAAGTTGGACTGCAAGCAACAGGGTGGGATCTTGCGGAAACAGAAAAAGGTGGGCCTTTTGAAGAAATTTTAGATTTCGATATTTTTGTCAATTGCGTTTATCTCAAAGATGGAACACCTCCTTTTTTAACTCATGACCTAACCGCATCCATTGTCCGAAACCTTCAAGTCATTTGTGATGTGAGCTGTGACCCCAATAGTCCTCATAACCCACTTCCTATTTATAATCGAATTACTACTTTTGATGAACCCACGCTTCGAATTGTAAATGGAAACAATCCTCTGGATTTAATTGCAATTGATCACCTTCCCTCACTTCTTCCAAGAGAAAGCAGTGAAGATTTTGCAGAACAGCTTCTCCCTCACCTTCTTGATTTAAAGACAGGATCTTCCGTTTGGAAAAGAGCTGAAGACTTATTTATCGAAAAAATAAAAACAATAGGACTTTCAAAAAAAGGTTCTTCATCAGAAGAAACACAACCCCTGGAGCACTCATGAACACTATTCACTGGATCGGAGCCGGACTTTCTGCAGGACCTGGAATTCAACGACTCGCTCAAACAACTTACCCGCTCACTCTGTGGAATCGAACGATTGAAAAAGCAGATCAGGTCATTTCCGGTTTTGAACGGGAAGGGCTAAAAACTAAAAGCTTTAATCTCGCTTCTTTTGAAAAATCATTGGGCGCTGAAGATATTGTCGTTTCTATGCTTCCTGCTCCCATGCACCCTGAAATCGCAAAAATCTGCTTAAAAAAACAAGCTCATTTCGTTTCAACAAGCTATCTTTCAGACGCAATGAAGTCGATGGACTCTGACGCAAAAACACTTGGACTGACTTTCCTTAATGAAGTTGGACTCGACCCAGGAATTGATCATCTCATGGCGCACCATTTAGTTGCTCAATGGAAAAATAGTTCTGCCTTTGATCCTTCTGCAGAACTTTACTTCCGGTCCTACTGCGGAGGATTTCCAAAAGTCCCAAATGAGTTTAAATACAAATTTAGCTGGTCTCCTGTAGGTGTTCTCAGAGCATTAAAAACTCCTGCTTCGTATGTTGACTCAGGAAAAGCAATCTCTACCTCAACCCCATGGAAAAACCTGTGGAACTTTGAAATTGAGGGTGAAACATTCGAAGTTTACCCCAACAGAAACTCTCTTCCCTACCAGCAAGAATATCATTTTGATCCTCAGTGGAATATTCAACACTTTTGCAGAGGAACCTTAAGGCTAAAAGGCTGGTCTGATGCATGGACTTCCGCTTCGGTCTTTGACACCGTCGAACATTCTCCCATCGAAGAACTTGAAATACTAAGTGATAAACTTTGGGAGAAATACCGATATCAAGAAAACGAACTCGATCGCGTCGTTCTTTTTGTCGAAATTGAAGCTAAAAAGAAAGAAACCACGCTGTGGAAAAGTAGTCATTTTTTAGACGAATCAGGCCCTCCGAGCCACTCTGCAATGGCTAAACTGGTTTCTCTCCCCGCTACACTCGGCGTCGAGATGATCATCGAAGGAAGAGCAAAACCAGGTGTTCAAGGAGCTCCAGAAGATCCTATAGAAATCGAACGCTGGTTTAGCGCACTTGGCCTTAAATGAGTTGAGTAGTCGACTTTAAAAAAAAAGAAAACGAGCGAGTTTTTCTTTCCTTGAGACTTCAGCGGAAGTATACCCTTGGGTATGACTCATCAAACAAATATTGGAATAAATGGTTTTGGCCGAATTGGACGAAAAGTCCTGCGTTTAGCTCTCAAAGATCCTCAATTAAAGATTTCTCGAATCAATGATTTAGGAGACATTCAAACCCTTGCTCATCTCCTTAAGTATGATTCAGCTCATGGGACCTTAGATGCCGACGTTCGTACTGATGGAAATGCCCTCATTGTTAATGGTGAAACGATTTCTGTAAGTCGTGAAACAGATCCTTCAAAACTGGGTTGGAAAGAT
Source organism: Pseudobdellovibrionaceae bacterium (assembly GCA_002722705.1). Classification (GTDB taxonomy): domain Bacteria; phylum Bdellovibrionota; class UBA1018; order UBA1018; family UBA6935; genus UBA6935. The sequence continues at coordinate 55,762 of PBMP01000095.1, forward strand.
CAAAGTGTTCAGATCGTTCACGAATGTACCGGTCGTTTTACTCACAAAAAAGATGCTTCTGCACACTTGTCGGCAGGAGCCCAACGAATCATTATTTCTGCACCGGCGAAAGAACCTGATGCAACTCTATGTATGGGAGTGAACCATACGGATTATTCTCCTGAAAAACACTTTGTAATTTCAAATGCGTCGTGTACGACCAATTGCCTTGCTCCACTGGTCAAAGTCTTAGATGATGCCTTCGGAGTCAACCGTGGAACGATGACCACCATTCACAGTTATACCAATGACCAAAGAATTTTAGACCTTCCACACTCAGATCTAAGAAGAGCAAGAGCAGCAGCTCTTTCTCAGATTCCAACAACCACGGGAGCTGCAAAAGCTGTTGGGCTTGTCCTTCCTCATCTTTCTGGAAAAATAGATGGTATGGCGGTTCGAGTCCCTACTCCTAATGTCTCTATGGTGGACTTTGTTGGTGAACTCAATAAAGAGGTTAACATTGAACAAGTCAATGATGCATTTAAAGCTGCAAGCGAAGGTTCAATGAAGGGTATTTTAGGCTATAGCACTGATCCTTTGGTTTCGATCGATTATAATGGGAACACTCATAGCTCAACGATTGACAGCCTCTTTACCACTGTAGTTACTGGAAATTGGGTAAAAGTTCTTTCTTGGTACGACAATGAATCTGGGTTTTCTCAACGAATGCTTGATTTAACTCGTCATATCGTTCAACAAGGAATTTAGTCATGACCAAAGATCATACTTCTTTGTTTTCATTAAAAGACTTAGATTTAAAAAATAAAAAAGTTTTTGTTCGTTTAGACCTTAACGTCCCTCTAGAAAAAGAAGGGGAAGAGCAGTGGATTGTTTCTGACGACAACCGAATAAGAGAAGCAATTCCAACTCTCGAATATTTAATTGAGCAGGGAGCAAAAATCATTATTGGATCTCATTTAGGACGTCCAAAAGGAGAAAAAAACAGTGCTTTTTCATTAGAGCCTGTAGCTACCCATCTTGCACAACTCTTAGAAAAAGAAGTTCTGTTAGCAGATGACTGCATTGGAGAAGGAATTGAACTGATGGTGACCCAACTCGCACCAAGACAAATCCTCATGCTTGAAAATCTTCGCTTTTACAAAGAAGAAACTGAAAACGAAACTCGTTTTGTACATAAGCTTGCTCGACTTGGAGAAGTCTATGTCACCGATGCCTTTGGTACCTGTCACCGAAAGCATGCAAGTACTTATGGACTTCCTGAAGCGATGGCTCACAAAGGTTATGGCTTTCTGATCGAAAAAGAACTCCAGTACCTTCAACCTCTTCTTCATCAGCCTAAAAAACCTTTTTACGCTATTTTAGGAGGATCAAAGGTCAGTGATAAAATTAAAATGATCGAATCATTGATGGTTCATCTAGATGGACTCCTCATCGGAGGAGCAATGGCTCATGCCTTTTGGAAGGCAAAGGATAAAGACCTTCCTGAAAAAGCGAAACAACCAACTTCTGAAGATATCGAAGCTGCTCATCAAGTCATTTTTCAGGCGAAGAAAAAGGGAATCCCGCTCATTATTCCTCGAGACACCATTGATGGTTTCGACATTGGAGAAAAGACCATCAGAGAATTCTGTGACGAACTTAAAAATGCAAAAACTGTTTTTTGGAACGGACCTCTTGGTTGGTTTGAAAAAGAAGAATACGCAAAAGGAACATTTGAAGTTGCAAAATTCTTATCTGAACATGACGGAATTAAAATTGTGGGCGGAGGAGACACGGTTTCTGCCATTCGGTCTGCTGGACTTTCGCAAAAATTTACTCACCTTTCTACCGGAGGCGGGGCTGTTTTAGAGTTTTTGGAGTCTGGAAAACTTCCTGGAATTGAAATTTTAAGAAACTATTCGACGGTTGCAAGAAGAGACATATTAACTTACGAGGAGTAGATCATGAATCAACATTCGCGAGGAATTATTGTCGCTGGAAACTGGAAGATGAATCAGACCAATGCAGATACTTCTTCTTTTCTAAGAACGGTCAATGAACATCCACTCATCCCAACCTTGCAATCATCTCCAGTAACGAGTTTAATTTTTCCGTCTTTTTTAAGTTTAATGACTGCCCAAAACGAAAAAGGCTCATCTCTAGAAATTGGATCTCAAAACACGCACTGGGAAGATCACGGTGCATTTACAGGAGAAGTTTCAACGACTGCCTTAAAAGAAATTGGAATCCATTGGTCACTGACAGGTCATTCTGAAAGACGTCAGTACTTTGGAGAAACAAATCAAAGTGTGCAGAATCGAACTCTTCATCTACTTAAAAATGGGTTTCGGGTCATCCTTTGTGTTGGAGAAACACAAAAAGAGAGAGAATCAGGACAAACAAAAACAGTTCTTGAAAACCAAATGAACGAATGTATTTCAGAATCAATGATCCCCTATTTAAATGGAACCCTTGTCATTGCATATGAACCCGTTTGGGCGATTGGAACAGGACTCACCGCCTCTCCTAGGCAAGCTGAAGAAGCTCACCAACTTTTAAGAAAAAACCTCTGGGACCGATTCGGAATAGAAGCTTCTGGTCGAACATCCATCCTTTATGGAGGAAGTGTAAAACCAGAAAATTTCGAAGAACTTTTAGAGTGCCCCAACATCGATGGAGGTCTTGTCGGTGGAGCCAGTCTTTCTGCTCACAGTTTTTTAAGTTTGCTTGAAACCGCTGCGAGAGTAGCTGAGAAGGACTAAATCTCTCTTCGAACTCCGATAGCATCTAGGTACCTTCTCATATCTCTCGTTTCTGTAGGGAATGGGAATTTAACGCTAACTTCGTCAAAAAAGTGCGAACAGGTCAAATGAAAGACGAAAACCTAGACCAGCCACAATGAAATACACTGGCAACCAGCGAAGATTGCTAGAAACGATTTTCTGATGCCGTAAAAACCAGACACACAATCCAAGCGAAATACCAACAGCGATTCCCTCAAAGAGAAATGGTGTGCCAAGTAAGGTAGATGTCTTCCCTTCGTCAGATCGCTGTCCGTCAATCAAAACACTGAGCCGAAATAATCCATTCCAAAGTGCAAAGGACAAAAAGCCAATCCACTTAAATGATTTATGAAGGAAAAAGCTGAAAAGTGCTGTGATCCATGTAAAAACAGGTCCAGCCATCAGCGCGCCCACTTCAATCAAACCTTGAGGAGGTACCTTGTAATCGACGGTACCTCCGCTTTGAAACGCTAGAGTAGGTTCAAGTCCAAATAACAGGCCTGCTATGTAATGACCAACCTCATGGAGAAGTCCGCCCACAAATCCAGACACAAAAAGCCAGAACCAAAATGCAACTTTAGGGTTCATGTGAGGCATACGAAATACGAATTTCATCGATTCAAGAATACGCTGTATTTCGTTCCCAGCGCATTTGCTAGCTTTTGTGCCATGGCTTTTCCTATAGCCCGCTTTCCATTCTCCATCGCGGCAATATTCGCTTGCGAGGTACCGACCTTCTTGGCGAGGGCCGCCTGAGTGAGCCCTTTCTTTAGGCGAAGTCCGCACAAGACATTGCCCTGCTTAGAATACTTATCGTTGAGATGTTGAAAGGCATCATCAAGCGAAACGGATTCGTTTTCTTCCGCTAAGTATTCAGAAAGCAAAGATTCAATTCCTCGTGTCTTACTTTGAGGAACCAAATAAAGTCGAGGACGCTTATTCCCAATGCGAACTTCAACCATTTTTTTTTCAGCACGGCGCGTCTTTACTGCTACCGACATATGTCACCTCAATAAGTCTTATCTCCTTGCTCGCCACCTCCCAGACCGCCACATAAGCGTAACTGAGATGACAGTGGTGTCTATCCACCCGTGAGCTTGGAGTAGTTGGGCCATGAACCTTGGACGGGTCCACTGGCTTCAATTTCTTTGGCCAAGGCCGTACATCTTCCGTTGAATATTCTCAGGGAGTTTCCTAAGCTGCTTTGCAGCCTTCTTGGAAACCTTGACCGTCCATTTCACCAGATTAGAATATGATATATTTTGATATATGTCAATATATATCAAAAATGGCGAAATCAGGCACTTTTTACCTTACAAAATAACTATCGAGAAGTGGAACTATACGCTACGCAGCGTCAGCAGAATCCAGATCATTGATATAGCTGAGTACCTTACCGATATTCTCAAGAGTGGGATTGGAATCGGGTTCACACATCCGATAGAGGGTGCTCTTAGAAAGACCCGTTCGAGCCGTGATCTCAGCGTAGTCGCGCTTATCTAGTAAGATGGCAATGCACCCCTTGAAGGTATCGTAATCTGCCTCAAATAGAGCCTCAATAATAGCGTCCTTTAGGCCATCGATCGAGACATCCGTTCCTGCTTTGTACCCCTTAGCTTGAGGTTTCTCTTTTGAGGATTTTGCGCGCTTTTTTGATATCTTTTTCTTGGGCATTTTTTAGTCCTCCCAGTAAAACCAAGGTCACTTCCTTCTTTACGATCAGCGTGTAGTAAACACGCCTTCCATTCTTCCACTTATAACTCAAGCAATCCATCGCCCAGGGGCTTGTGATCGCCAAAATAGTTGTGAAGCTCCACGTTCTTTAGCCGAGCATCGAGTTGTTTCAACCAACTTTACTAAGAGGTTTAGGGAGTGCTTTGAGCACTTTCGAGGCCCGATAAATATCAACTGCTTGCTGTGCATTCAACCAAAACTGGGGAGACATACTAAAAGCAGCCCCTAACCTCAAAGCCATTTCTGCAGTGATAGAGGTACGATCATTAACGATTCGATTGATAACTTTGACGTCACACCCCACATGGTCAGGGAGTTCTTTTTGTGACATTTCAAGAGAAATTAAAA